>JBDHHP010000053.1:0-23658 GCA_039589275.1 Gemmatimonadota bacterium
GAAGCATCTGACGGTATCTTGACCGAGTGTGACCCAGCCAACTGACGCCTTCTCCGCTCCGCAAGCCGGACAAACCGCGCTCTCGCGTGACCTGTCCGACTTCCTTGTCGAGTTATCCATTGCGATTCACAAACACGCGATGTACCCGGAGGGGCATCCCTCCCTGGTTCCTGCTGCTGACCGAGTGCTGCAGCGATTGCATCCTCTGCTCATTAGACACGGCACGCTGTCGCTTGGCGTAGCTCGAAATCAACTCGTTATCGAAGGCGTTGCAACGGATCCCAAGAACCCTGTTCTTCTGGATCTGGCAGGGCGGCTGCATCGCCACGAGCTAGGTGCCGTCACGTTCAAGGGCGGTGTTGATCCCGTTCAAATGCACTCAGTTCTCTCTACCCTGGCCGTAGAATCGGACAGAACCGGTAAGCCCATCGGCCGAGGACCTGCCTCGCAATTGGCCCAATGGGCCAATGTGACTCTCTACCCGGTGAACTTCGCGTCGCTCGAGATAGTCGGGGATGCGGAAGGGTCCGCAGGAGACGAGGAAGAGAGAGAGGGACGGTCGCAGGCTGCATCACTGTGGGTCGGGCTTGCCAGGGCGGCTATGGCCTTGGAGGAAGGCGAAGAACCGCCTAGTACCGAGCCCGGTGTGGTAGCGGAGGCTATCGACAATAGCGAGGGAGGTGGTGCCTACGACCAAGTGATCGTCGGGTACTTGCTCAAGATCGCAGACGAGCTTAGGACGAAGAAGGGTGGGGAGGCAATCGCCCTCAAGAACCGCATGTCCAAGTTGGTGCAACAACTGGATGGCGGCACCATCCAAAGACTGCTGAGTATGGGCGGCGATCGGTCGCAGCGACGTCAGTTTCTGATGAACGCTGCTGAGGGAATGGCGGTTGATGCAGTGCTGGAGCTGGTCAAGGCCGCCAGTGACGAGCAAGAGCAGACCGTTTCCCATTCGATGCTGCGCATGCTGACAAAGATGGCGCAGCACGCGGAATCCGGGTCGGGGGAGCGACAGGCTCTGGCGGACTCGGCCGTCAGGGAGCAGATCACAGACTTGATCAAGGACTGGTCGCTGAAGGATCCGAACCCCGATGCCTATAGACAGGCTCTCCAACGCATGTCCATGACAGGCCCGATGTTCGCAGTGACCACCCAGGCAAAGTTCCAGCCAGAGCCGAAGCGAATGTTCGAAATGGCGCTGGAAGTGAACGAGATGGGTGAGGGTATTGAACGCGCCGTGACCGAGCTTGTCAACGAGGGGCGCTTGAAGTACGTGACCAAATCCTTGAATGAGGCCGAAGCGCCTGCGGTGACCGAACCGCTGTGGCAAGCGCTGGGAAGCGGGAGCGCCTTTGAGGATATTCTGACGGTAGAACCCATCGACGCCGAGGCACTTGACCTGATCTTGAGCAGGGTCGGTGCTCAAGCAACCGAGCCCATGCTCGACGTACTGGCTGAATCGGAATCGCAGCAGACCCGCAGCGTGTTGATCGATCGACTGGCGAAGCTCGGTCCTCAGGCGGGGCCCGCCGCCATACGCCGCCTCGACGATACCAGGTGGTTTGTGCAGCGCAACATGCTGCTCATCTTGGCCCAGCTCCCAGAAGTCCCCGGCGACTTTGATGCGGTGGCGATGTTGAACCACTCGGACGATCGGGTGAGACGCGTCGCGATAGAAGTAGCGCTGAAGGTCCCGGCCGCTCGTGAGCGCGCGATCGCCACCGCACTAGCGGATCCCGAAGATCGATTAGTACGAATCGGCTTGAGCGCTGCGCTGGAATCGTGTCCGGAGGCAGTTCTGCCGTTGGTGGTGCGGACTGCCGTGGACGGTTCTACTGAAGAACAACGTTGGATTGCGGTGCGCGTACTGGCACAGTCCCGCAGCAAACAGGCGCTCGAGGCGCTGATGAGGCTGGCCGCACCGCGTCGAAGATGGCTCAAGTGGAAGCTGCCATCTAAGACTAAGGTGTTTCTGGCAGTGCTGAGAGCGTTGCAGTCGCACGGGTCTGATCCCAGAGTGAAACAGGTGCTGGCCATCGCTGCTCGCTCGAGAGATCCTGAAGTTGCCGCTGCCGCAAAGGGTGGAGGGGAGGTGGATGACTAAGTGTCAAATGCGGCGGATTTTCTCAATTTGTTGGCCCAATGTTACTCTGCGATGGCACTCTATCCCGACGGGCACGCGGCCCGCGATAGGGCGCTGGACGCGACATACCAGAAACTGATTGACCTGCTCGACGAGGAAGCAAACCCTGTGTTTTCGTTCCTGGGCGACGAGGTCGTATTTCAGAACCAGCCCCTGCGTGAGATGCGGCAGTGGGAGTGGTCTAGGCGTCTTGCGGGGATCGGTCTGCAGCGGATCGAGTTTGACAGCACCGCGACGAAGGAGGAACTCGAGGATTTCCTGGACGAATCGCTGAGGCGGCTCACGCAACATGGGGTGGATACGTCCGAGGCCCGACAGATGCGACCATCGGGCATCCGGTGGGGCGAGGTCGGCATTCGCGGTGAGGAAGACTTCGCAGATGAAATCGAGACGGCTACCCTCTCTTTCACGCTCGGAGAGGAAGCAGAAACGATCCGCTGGCTGCATTCGGAAGTGACCACCGGTAAAGGGCTCCCGTTGATAGAAGCGGAAGCGGTGGTGCGCGGTCTGTCGGTCGCGATGCACGGTGACCGTCAACTCATCATGCCGCTGCTCAGGTTGCGCCAGTTCGACGAGTACACCACCACCCACTCGCTCAACGTGTGTGTGCTCACGATGGCGCTTGCGGAGTGGATAGGAATGGGCGCACACGACGTTCGCACGTTCGGTGTCGCGGGATTACTGCACGATCTTGGAAAGGTGAAGATCCCGCTCGAAGTACTCAACAAGGCGGGCAAGCTCACGGACGAGGAGCGGCGAATAATGAACTTGCACCCCACCGAGGGGGCGCGAATAATCATCTCTTCAGAGCCAGAGCTCGACATGGCTGCGGTGGTGGCCTACGAGCATCACATCATGCTTAACGGTGGTGGCTACCCCAAGTTGGCTTTTCCTCGCGACTGCCACGAGGCCAGCAAACTGGTGCATGTTTGTGACGTGTACGATGCGCTGAGAACCAACCGCCCGTACCGCGATGCATGGCCTTCGGAGAAGGTCTTGGCATACCTTGAGGAGCGCTCGGGTGTGGAATTCGAGGGCGAAATCGCCCACGCGTTCACGAAGATGATGCTCGAGTGGGAGCCTCAACTAGCGACGGTTGCCGAACACGAAGAGGTCCCGGTCGGCTAACCGACCCAAGGCAGGGAACGCTGCCCGCCCGCGCCTAACACACTGAATACGGGGAGCGCTCGACTCTGACGCGCTACGAGGAGATCGCCTCCGTAGCCCAGTTCTCGCAACGCCTCTCGCACGGTCTCTCCCGCTAACTTCGGACTGTTGCAGGTCCTGCTCACATGTGCCAGAACGACTGTCTCCAATCCCGGGTGGAATAGATCAGCCAACAACTGCGCCGCCGCTCGGTTCGAAAGATGACCGTTCGATCCCGCGATGCGATGCCGCACCGCGGCTGGGTAGGGACCCGTCCGCAACAGATGGTCATCGTGATTTGCCTCGACGATGAGACAGTTGCAGCCGCTGAGTAGATGGCGCAGGCCCGCCGTAGTCTGACCTATGTCGTATGCAAGCCCAAGGACGGTACCCGAGAGGGAGTCGGCCACGCGAATAGCAAGGGGCTCCGCTGCGTCGTGATTGGTCCGGGTGACCGTGACCGTGAAGGGGCCGACAGACGCAGGCTTGTGAGACTCGAGCGCGACCGTGTCTATCCCACGCCACGTTTGTGAAACGGCCGCCAGGGTGCCCGCCGAAGCGTACACGGGGCAACCGAACTTCACAGCCAAGCTGCTCGCGCAGCCAGCGTGATCACCGTGCTCGTGCGTGAGCAGGATAGCAGTCACTGATTCGAGGTCCAGGCCTGAATCCCTTATCCTCTGCTTGAGTGAGCGAGGTCCGAATCCGCAGTCGATCAGGAGTGATGTGTCGTGCGATTGGATGGCGATCGCGTTTCCCTGGCTACCCGATCCCAAGACACCGACTCTCATCCGTTCGTGTTGCTGTCGTAGATGGTGCCGAGCATCTCTTGAACGGCCTCGGTCATCTCGACCTGACGCCGCGGCATGACTCGCGCCGCAACCTTCAGAAAGCCGGCTCGATCCATGACGGCGTTGCTGGCGCCCCATGCGAAGGGTGGCACGTACTTGGGCGCGGATGGAAAATCGAAGACGTTTGCTCCCACGCCCACGACCGCTCCAGTCGAGAGCATTGTCCCAATCCCGGTCTTGCAGTGATCGCCGAACAGCGCGCCCAGGAACTGTCGTCCAGTCTCTAGGGATACGTCACCTACTTTGAGACGAATCGGGCCGTACGTGTTCTTGAGGTTGGAGGTGGTGGTGCCCGCACCCAGGTTGACCCAACGTCCGACCACTGAATGGCCCACGAATCCGTCGTGCGCTTTGTTGGCATAGCCGACGAAGGTGGTGTGTGTGACTTCACCCCGAACCTTGCATCTGGGTCCGATAGAACTTTGACTGATTGAGCCGCCCAAGATTTCGGTTCCCGGTCCGACATAAACGGGTCCCTCGAAGCGGGTGCCGGAGCGGACGTGACAATGCTGCTCAATCACTACCACTCCGCCTCTCACATCAAACACCGTGCCGGGCTCGACCGCCGCTCCCAGTATGACTACGTCGGCTGGGTCGCCAATCACAACGCTACCCTGGGGCAGCGGATCACCGGTCTCGTGAGCGAAGTCCAGGGCGTCAGGCGCCAAGAAGTGCTCCTGAGCCGTAATGATGTCGAACGATCCGTTCAGCAGCATTCCCTCGATTTCCACTTCAACCCAGTCGGCATGTTCGCCCTCCCACGTGGCACCCCGCGGCACCCACCATCCCACCGTTGTTGCTTCATTCACGAACCGTGCAGGACTTTTGGGCAACGTGGTCTTCACGCCGGCCGGGGCAAAGTCGGATCGGGCGACAAACGCCGGCCCAGCAACCGCCTGCCGCTCAGACACGGTTGGAACGCCCTCCTCGACAAACGCGTGCATCGGCTTGGTCGAGTAGACTGCCACGGCCTCACCGTCGACGGCGGCCTCCCATCGCTCACGGATGAGCCAAGCTCCGGCCCGCAATTCGCAGATGGGGCGGCATTGTGCAAACGGAGACCACTCTGGCGAGTTGTCCGGTTCCAACAAGTGTATATCGGTCATTGCTCGGGCTTCCGTATTTCTGCCGGTAAGGACTGCAGTAGGTCTTTCAGATGCGCCGCTCGCTGGCGAGTTGTCACGAGCGTGACCTTGTTGGCGCGTACCACCACCAGATCGTCGATGCCGTCGAGCACGACTGCTCCGTCCTCGGTCCACACCACGCAGTTCTTCGATTCACGCACGAAGGCAGAGCCGACCAAAACGTTGCCATCTGGGTCGCTGTCGCGGACACGCGCGAGGGCGGCCCACGTACCCACATCGTCCCAGCGGAACCGTCCGGGCACACAGGCAACGTGGTCACTACGTTCGAAGTGAGACACGTCCACCGCCACAGGTGTTACCGCTGCGAAGAACCCTCCGTCGTCACCATCCTCGAGCAGGGCGAGGTGTGGCGCCAGTTCGGGCGCAACAGCCTTGGTCTCCTCCATGAAGCGACGCGCAGTCCAAGCAAAGAGCCCGCTATTCCACAGCGCTCCAGCCTCAATCAGAGCGGTCGCTCTCTTCTCGTCCGGCTTTTCCAGGAAACGCTCCACGCGTGTGACATCTCCGTCGAGCTGCGCACCTGGCTGGATGTATCCGTACCCGGTTTCGGGACGCGATGGCTTGATGCCCACGGTGACGAGCGTGTCGTGCCGCTCTGCCGCATCCATGGCAGCCGCCGCGGTGTTACGGAACTCTGCATCGTTACCCACGTACCAATCAGCGTGCAGGGAGAGAATGGTCGCTTCGGGATCACGCTGTGACGCCACCCACGTGGCCCAAGCTAGCGCTGGCGCGGTCGACGCCGGCCTCGGTTCACCGAGGACGTTTTCGCTAGGGATCTCCGGCAGCAACCGCTTTGTCTCGGCGGCCAGCCGACGGCCGGTTACGACCAGCGTTCTTTCCGGCGGCACGAGACCCCGCAGCCGGTGGCAGGCTTGAACTATGAGCGGCGCCTGTCCGGTCAGTGCCAACATCTGTTTCGGTATGTCGTCGGTCGAGAGCGGCCAGAACCGTGTGCCGGACCCGCCTGCCAAGACCGCAGCCCAACGGCTCATTGACGGACTCCTTGATGGCGCCGCACAAGTCGTATGAGAGCGTCCCCTATGGTGACTGGGTGTTCTCGGTATCTAAGTGCTACAGCAATCGAGCGATGGCTGCGCGATGGCGTCGTAGTTCGTATAGGAGATCGCCGACGTTCGTGTCCGGACGGACGACAATCGCGAGCAGTGATTCGTCCGTGAGTTCCGCCACGATGGCGAGCCCGGTTGTGAACTCGATGACGGCCATCCCGAATCTACTGCGCCCACCTGCAGCGCCGAGGCGGTTGCAGCTTTCCACGATGGAAGGAACCAGTGCAGCAACGCTCTCGGAATCGAATCCGTCGCTCGTCCGGCTGTCTATCATGAGGCCGTCGTGTCCCAGCACGATGACAGCATCTATCCCATCGCGACTCCCTATCGCCTGCACCACGTCGTGTATTGAGGGCATGGCCGCCAAGCTAGGATCGCTGAGGGGCGAAGTCAAGCGGAGTCAATGGGTTGACCGCATTTCGGACGGCGGCTAATCTTCCAGCCACTCGGAGCATGTCTATGTCATTCTATCGCATTCGGTTGGCTGCCTGCGGCCAGCCGCAGGCAGCGGCAGCAGCGCTGCTAATCTGGGCGTTCGCCGCATGTGACGACTCGACCGGTTTCAGGGCAACCCTTCCCAACGAAATCGACACCGTCACCATCTACGCACTCACGCTGACCCCGATCGCCACACCGAGCGGGTTCGACATCGTGAACGCCCGTGCTGCCCGGACGGACAGGGGTGAGGTGTTCGACTTTGCGCTGGATTTCGACGAGTCCGACTCGCCGCTATTGGCGCCGGCTGGAGCATTGAACCTCACGCCACAGTCCGGTCTGCAGTTCAGTGACAAGTCCTTCGACGCAATCGATCGTGCGGCCGACGACGACTACATATTGGATCGCGCGCTGGCGGTGTCGGTGGGAGATGTCCTGATTGCCCGCTCCCGAAACTCCTCGGAGCTGTGTGGGTTCTTCGGGTCCCTACCCAGGTACGGTAAGTTCCACGTTCTAGAGGTCGACTCGGGCGAACGGACCGTCACCCTGGAGTTTCTGGTGAATCAGAACTGCGGGTTCCGCAGCCTAGAGCTAGGTTTCCCCACTTTCTGACAACCCGTGATCGATCTTCGCCGGCTGCGAGAATCACCCGATGAAGTGAGGTCGGCGCTGATGCGCCGCAGTCCAGATTTGGGTGCCAATGTGGATCGCCTCCTCGAACTAGATACACAGCGGCGCCGGATTCTCACCGACAGCGAGCGGCTCAAGGCAGATCGAAACAAGCAGTCGGAAGAAGTGGCCCGACTCAAGAAAGCGGGATCGAACGCCGATTCACTGCTCAGCACTCTCAAACAGCTGAGCGATTTGATCAAGCGGATGGACGGGGAGTTGAAGAGCATCGAGGCTGATCTCGAAGAGGAGTTGCTGCGCGTTCCAAACGTCCCCTCGCACGAGCTGCCCGACGGCGACGAGTCGTCGAACCTGACGATCCGAGAATGGGGCACGGTGCCTACGTTCGAGTTCGAGCCGCTACCGCACTGGGAGTTGGGTGAGAGGTTGGGTCTGCTGGACCTTCAGGGCGGTGCCATGATTGCCGGTAGCGGTTTCCCGCTGTTCGCCGGCGCGGGAGCCCGCTTAGTGCGCGCGCTCATCAACTTCATGCTCGACCTCCACACGCGGGAACACGGGTATGTCGAGGTGTCGCCGCCGTTACTAGTCACACATGACACGGCCAGAGGAACAGGGCAGATCCCGGACCTCGAGGGCGACATGTACGTTACGACGGACGGACTGTACTTGATCCCCACCGCGGAAGTACCCCTCACGAATATCAACCGTGGCAAGATCCTATCAGCAGAAGATCTACCTCTGGCTTACGTAGCTTACACACCCTGTTTTCGGCGTGAGGCCGGCGCACACGGCAAGGACACGCGAGGCATAATTCGCGTGCATCAGTTCGACAAGGTGGAGCTGGTCCGGCTCAGTCGCCCTGAGGAATCGCGCAACGAGTTGGACACGCTACTCGACCATGCGGAGGCGGTGCTGCGCAGACTCGAGATTCCCTATCGCGTCGTGTTGCTTGCGGCGGGAGACGTGGGATTCACTAGTCATATGACCTACGACCTCGAAGTCTGGGCGGGAGGTGTGGGCAAGTGGCTCGAGGCCTCGAGCGCCAGTACGTTCACCGATTTTCAGGCACGGCGTGCAAATATTCGGTACCGCCCCGAGCCCAAAGCAAAGCCAGAATTCGTACACACGCTAAACGCTTCGGGTGTTGCGTTGCCTAGAACTATCATCGCGCTCCTCGAAAACAACCAGCAGTCGGACGGCTCCGTGCGCATTCCGAAGGCACTGGTTCCGTATATGGGAACCGACCGCCTGACGACAGATGCTAACACGTAGGCTGCGCCGATCGCTCCGAAGGAACGGACCAAACGTAGTCCTCGCCCTCGTTGTGCTGTTTGGAGGGATATCTGCCTGGCAGGCCTGGGATCTCGCTCGCCATTTGCGGAGTGAGGCGCGCGAGGCCTCGCGCATCTACGGTCAGATAGTCGCGGCACTAAGCGACACTACGGGCCAAGAAACCGGGATCCTGTTGGGCCTGGTCCAGGAAGTCAATCTGAGCGGAGTACCGCTCGTGGTCACCAATTCCCTGGGGACTCCTACCGCATTCGTCAATCTGCCGTTCGAGATCGGGCCCAACTACCCGACGGACCCCGAGTTTCGGGAGTACATAGCCGAACTCGACCGAGCGAATCCGCCGGTCACGGTACCCAACGGCAGCCAGGTGCACTTTGGCGATCTTCCCGTTGCGCGCAGGCTCACTACACTGGGGATATTGCAGCTCACGATTCTGGTGACTGCAGTGGCAATTGGGGTGTGGGCCTACAGGAAAGCAGTGGAGGGTCATCGCGATCGCCTCTGGGTGGCGATGGCCCGGGAATCGGCGCACCAGATGGGGACTCCGCTGATGAGTGCGGGGGCCTGGGTTGACCGGTTGCGTGACATGTCCGAAAAGGGCGCCCAGGACATCGCATCTCACCTCACGGACGACCTCGACAGGCTCGAGCGAGTTGCCAAGCGCTTCGAACGAATCGGCCGGCCGGCGCGGCACGCCCAGGTGGGTTTGGGGGTGCTGGCGGAACGAGTTGCCGCGTACTTCGAACCGCGCCTCCCCAAGCATGCCAACTCGGTGAAACTGTGGGTGCGGGCGCCCGAGGCGGGGCCGATGGTCCAGGCCGATCCGATCCTGGTCGAGTGGGCGCTCGAGTCACTGGTTCGCAACTCCATCGATGCCCTGAGTGGACGCGGTGGGCATATAACAGTGCAGGTGACGGAGGGTGCCGAGTCTGCCAGGGTCAGTGTGATCGACGACGGGCCGGGGGTACCCCCCGAAGTGCGGTCGAGCCTGTTTGAACCTGGCGTATCCACCAAGGCTGGAGGGTGGGGAATCGGGTTGGCCCTGGCGCGACGCATCGTGGAAGATGTGCACGGGGGCAAACTCGAGTTGTTGCCCACCAAGGTCGGCACATCGTTCGTGGCGACGCTGCCGGTTGCAGCAGGCGAAACGGATGTCGATTGACGTCACTCTGAATCAGGCACAGCGTGAGGCGGTGGAGCACCCCGCAGGCCCGCTCTTGGTTTTGGCTGGGGCCGGCTCGGGCAAGACGCGCGTGCTGACTACACGGCTTGCCCACCTGGTTGAAATCGGCGGTGTTGCGCCGAGCCGCGCGCTGGCGGTCACTTTCACCAACAAGGCGGCTGGGGAAATGCGTAGTCGTGTGACCCAGCTCCTGGGACACGAGCCGGCCGGTCTCTGGATAGGGACGTTCCACTCGCTATCCGCCAGATTGCTGCGCCGTGAGGCGCCACGAATCGGGTTCACATCGCAGTTCTCGATCTACGACGAAGACGACCGGTACGCCCTCATCAAGCGTCTATTGGAGCGAGCAGGGTATTCTCACCGCACCTTTCCACCGCGTCTCATCCAGTCGATCATCTCCAATGCCAAGAACCGAATGGAGCCGCCCGAGGAACTCGCTGGGAGGGCAGAGGATCGTACCGAGCGCGTGGCGGCGGAGATCTATCGCGCGCTGACGACTGCATTGCGCGCGGCAAACGCGATGGACTTCGACGACCTGCTACTCCACCCGTTGACGCTGTTCCGCGAACACCCCGACCGCCTGGAGTTCTACCAGAAGCGATTCGACGCCGTGCTGGTCGATGAGTTTCAGGACACGAATCGCGCCCAGTACCTCCTCGTCAGACATCTGGGTCAAATGCATCGCAACGTGTGCGTGGTCGGGGATGACGACCAGTCGATCTACGGTTGGCGCGGGGCGAGCATCGGCAACATGTTCGACTTCCAAGATGATTTCCCCGATGTGACGATCGTCAGGTTGGAGGAGAATTACCGGTCGACACAAGTCATTCTCGACGCCGCCAACGGGATCATCCAAGAGAACCTGCAGCGTCTGGGCAAGACGTTGTTCACGGCTAGGCGGGGGGGAGACCTCGTCGATGTCGTTGCAGCGGCCGACGAACGCGATGAGGCGGAGTGGGTTGCGCGCGAACTCAGGGAGAGGTCGGCGGTTGACCAATACCCCTTCACGTCGATGGCGATCCTCTATCGGACCAACGCGCAGTCACGCGCACTTGAGGAGGCTCTGCGCAGGACCGCCGTTCCTTACCGGGTTGTCGGTGCCGCCAGCTTCTATGAGCGACGCGAGGTCAAAGACTTGGTGGCGTATTTGCGGCTGATCGTGAACCCAGCTGACGACGAAGCGTTTTTGCGGGCGGTCAATGTGCCCAAGCGCGGCATCGGGCTCGCCAGCGTGGCAACACTGCAGGCATCTGCGGCACAATGGTCCAAGTCGCTATTGGAAACGGCAGCGATAGCTGATCGCATCGTCGGATTGCGACCTGGTGCCAGACGGTCGCTCAAGGACTTCGCCAGCCTGATCGAGCGTACCGGGAACGGCGCGAATCAGAGCCCCCCGGCAGCGGTACTCGAGCGGGTCATCAACGCCATAGAATACGATTCGTACCTGGCCGAACAGGGAGTCGAAGGGATGGAGCGGCTGGAGAACGTGCGCGAGCTACTTGCGGGCGCGGCGGAGTGGTCCGAGGAGATCGACACCGACGACGTCGGGTCGCCGCTCGAGCAGTTCCTTGCCGGCGCGGCGCTCACCAACCCGACCGATCGCGTAGCGGGGGACTCAGACGGTGTCACGTTGATGACGGTTCATACTGCGAAGGGCCTGGAATGGCCTCTCGTTCTCGTAACGGGGTTCGAAGATGGGCTATTCCCGTTGCGCCGCTCGTTGGAATCGCCCGAGGGGAGTGAAGAGGAAAGGAGGTTGGCATACGTGGCGGTGACCCGAGCGCAGGACCGTGTGTATTTGCTGTGGGCACGATCCCGGCGGCGTGGCGGCCAGCTGATGCCGGGGCTTCCATCCAGGTTTCTCGAGGGACTGCCCGCCGATTCAATTCGGGAGCGTCGGACCAGTGGCGTTTTCGGCGGCGATCTGTACAGGCGGAAGCCCCTCGCGGCACAGGACTGGAGCGTGTTCGAGGAGCCACTGCCAGAGCTGGAGTCACAGGACTCCCCCCGCTACATCAAAGGTGAGAGAGTGCACCATCGACGGTTCGGGACGGGCACCATTACCGGAATCGACGGAACTGGGCGGGACCTCAAGGCGACAGTCGAGTTCGATGACGGTGAGGTGGGGGTAAAACAACTTCTCGTGGCGTACGCCGGTCTCGAGCGCGGCTGGGAAGGCGCGTGAGACCTCTCAGGCCTTGTCGGGATGTCTCGTGGTCTCGGGACGACGCTTACGCATAGTGCGCTTCAGGGTTTCCGTGTGACGCCACGGACGCAGGATACTCGCATTATCCCAGAACGCCATCTCGAATCGTGGAAGTCCGAAGTGGTCGTTGGCAAAGCGGCTGAGTGTCGGATGGTCGCCTGCCAGACGATTGCTCATTACGTCCACCCTCATTCGCTTGGCCAGATGCAGTGACGACTCCCCAGAGGGATCGAGCTTGCGCGCTCGACTCGCCACGTCGGCCAAGATCTCCATCACCAACTGAAACGAGATCGCCATGTGGCGTTCCACGACGTCGTTCCGCAGGTCCCACCGACTCCTATCCGCCAAGATCACAAAGGCCCGCTGCCAGCTCTGCGTCTCCGTGACACCAACCATGCCCCGAAACAGGCGCCGGCTGGTCCGTACGGAGAAGATCGTGGGGGCCAGGATCCGGTCCAGGTGAGCGTCGGCGTTGGCGTGATCGAGCCGCACAATGTCCATTGCGGTTTTCGCGTAGTACTCACCTAGATGCGACTCCAGCCTGCTTTCCCAGTAGGAGTGTCCCAATGCTATCGTGCGTGATGTAACGACTAGTTGGCGGGGCACGTAGAAGTTGTGGGCCACTGTGTCGGCGGCCAGATGCGACAGATAGCCATAGGCGAACGCTCTCAGATGATCTGTATCGGCGAGGTTCTGGATCTCGGCCGCGACCTTCCACGAATGGCAGTGCCGTCCTACGGGAACGTATTTCTTGGCGATAGATGTGTCGGCGGCGATGTTTCCGTACAGGAAATCGTAGGGGAAGGCTCGTAGTAGATCGGCCACCGGTGATGGCAGCTGCGTTAGGTTGGCAAGCACCGACTCGCCGAGAAAGATGTGCGTTCCAGGAGTCCATGCCAGTGCCGACTCCGGGAAGAGCGCGAGCAGCAACAACACTATTGCTAGTGCCGCGGCGGCGCGGCAGACGTTCACCTAGCTAACGTCTCCGACCAAGCAACTTGCGCTTCATTGTGCGCACGATCTTCCCACCCCTCCGAGTGGTTCGTAGGGCGGCTGCTATGTCTAGGGCCGTGTCTTCGACTTCTTCCTGGACCACGTCCAGGAGGGCGTCAAGGTCTTGCAACCTATCCTCAGCCGCGTCCACAGCGCGCTCAACTCGCTTGCGCAGACCACGCGATGTCTTGGCGAACTCGTCGACCTCTGTCTTGACGGCGCCGACGGCCTTGCCTGCGTCATCCACGAGTGTCTTGGCGGAGTCCAATAGCGGCCGCGTGTCACGGTCTAGGTGATCGACCAGTCGACGTAGGTCAGGCACGGCACCGCGGATCTCGAGCATCAGCTTGATGCCCACAATGGCAGCTACGACCGCAAAGACCGCGATCAGCGCCACCGAAATCGCAGTTACCGCCTCAGCCCAAGGCATTTTCTACCCTCCTTGTTAACCGCCGTCGTTTCTCTTCGGCTCCGCATCCGCTCGACTTTGCAGGCCAACGGCACGGGTGACAGGTACCGTGAAAACTACACCCGACCCGGCACTGTCCATGGTCCCCAGGACCTCGTCGATGACTTTCAACGCGGCTTCCATGGTCTGCTCCGACTCGATCACCGACAGAATGGTCTTGTTTTCCGGCCTGGACCGCGACATGAGGTCCTTGAGACCGGCCAATACCGGTGCGTCCTCGGGAAGATGACTGGCCATGCCCTGGCTATCGATGATAGTAGCCCCGGCTACGCCCAACGCGGCGAATCCCGCCAGCACCCTGTCGAGCTTGTCTTCATCGTTGACTACGCAGATGAGTAGTTCCATGCGATGACGCGTTCTCGCGTACGTTGCGGCAAGAAGACGATCTGAGGACGAATGTCTTCCCCAAGATCTTCGAGCCCGGGAAGCGTGTCAAGCGAGTTGCTTGCGCGCCGGCTCAGTGCGGCATATGGTTGCCGCACAATGAGACAGCGCTTTCGTGTTACGGGCGGTGCCCGGCTTGCCGGCTCGATCACGCCCTCAGGAAACAAGAACGCGGCTTTGCCGATTCTCGCGGCCACTCTCATGGCTGAAGGTAGCTGCGAGGTCGTGAATGTGCCTAAGATCCGCGATGTCGAGGTGATGTTGGATCTGATGGCTGACCTGGGTGCCGAATGCCGCTGGACCCAAGACCATACAGTGACCGTCGACCCATCGGCCGTGACACCCAAACGACTCGATCCCTATCTCTCTTCCAGTCTGCGAGCGTCGATCCTTCTGGCCGGTCCACTACTGGCACGGTTTGGCAAAGTCACGCTGCCGCCACCCGGCGGAGACGTGATCGGGCGGCGGCGCCTCGATACGCATTTCCTGGCCCTCGAGGCGCTCGGCGCCGAAGTGACCGTAGGAACGGACTTCCAGCTGACTTCCAGTGGGCTTCGAGGCACCGAGATCTTCTTGGACGAACCCAGCGTGACCGCGACCGAGAATGCGCTGATGGCGGCCGTGCTGGCCCCGGGACGCACAGTGCTGCGCAACGCCGCTGCCGAGCCGCACGTGCAAGACTTGGCGCGGGGCCTGGTTGCTCTGGGTGCGGACATCCAAGGTATTGGGTCCGGCACGCTTACGGTCGTTGGCCAGGATCGGCTGGGGGGTGGCCGTATGGAAATCGGACCGGACCACGTGGAGATCGGCAGCTTCATCGGGTTGGCTGCCGTGACGGACGGCGACCTGGCGATTGAAGGGGTACGTCGCGAGGACTTGCGGTCCATCCTGCTCACTTTCGATCGACTTGGAGTGCATCCCACGTTTGATGCGGATTGTCTGACAGTATCGAGCAACCAGGAGCGCCGGATACGTCCCGATTCCGGGGGCCACGTGCCGAAGATCGAAGACGGCCCCTGGCCGGCGTTCCCAACCGATCTGACCTCCGTCGCCGTGGTCACCGCGACGCAATGCGACGGAGTGGTGCTGGTGTTCGAGAAGATGTTCGAGTCGCGGCTCTTCTTCGTCGATAAACTGGTCGGACTGGGGGCACGCCTAGTTCTGTGCGACCCACACCGCGTTGTGGTCTCCGGTCGTGCGAAGCTGCACGGCGGCGTGGTCGAGAGTCCGGATATCCGCGCCGGAATGGCCATTCTATTGGCTGCGCTCGCCGCGGAAGGCGAGAGCACCATATACAACGTGGGTCAAATCGATCGGGGCTACGAACAGATCGACGTGCGGTTGCGGGCCCTCGGTGCGCAGATCGAGCGCGAGGAATAGGCCGACGAGGGTGTCCGCTGCCCGGGCGAGGACCGCTAGGGAACGCCGGGTCTCGCAGTCCAAAATCCCGCGGTACGAGCTTGCCGCGTGGAAATCGGAGCACGGGCTGGTGGCCGGTGTCACGGGCCGCGAGGGAGGGTTTGATCTGGGCCTGGCAAGTCCGGATCCGACTCGGACTGTACTGCAGCGTTGGTCACAGCTACGCGACGCGGTGGCAGACGGTTTCGACGGGATCGTAGTAGGCTACCAGCTGCACGGCTGCTCGATTGAAATGCACCCGAGTCAATTCCAGGGGATACTGATTAAGCCGGGTCAGGACGGACACATCACCCAACTGAGTGGTGTGCTGCTGGCCGTGACGGTGGCCGACTGTGTGCCGGTTTACCTGGCGCATCCGCAATCCGCTACTCTAGGCCTGTTGCACGTGGGTTGGAGGGGCGCAGCCGGAGGGATGGTGGAGTCGGGCATTGAACGAGTCTGCTCGGCTGCGGGAGTCGCCCCCGCCAACGTCTTAATGCATTGTGGTGTCTGCATTTGTGGTGAGTGCTATGAAGTTGGACCTGAGGTAATCAAGGAGGTGAACGGCAGAGCGGTGTCGGGACCCACGTTGCTTGACTTGAGGTCTAATCTCGTGGAGCGAGCGGCGACATGTGGAGTCGAGGATGTCACGGTGAGCGACTGGTGTACGGCTCATCACGCGGAGCGTTTCTACTCGCACCGGGCTTCAGGTGGGGAAGCCGGGAGAATGATCGCATATCTAGGCCGCCCAAGTACTTGACCCTCTTCTGAACACGCCGGTATATTTGAGTGCTGGCGAGGTGCGGGCGTAGTAGGCCCGCTTTTTTGTTGGGCGGGCCAAATGAACGACAGATCGCGCGAGATTCTGCCCGAGGTCAAGGCACGGTTATCCCGCCTCGGCTTCGAGTTGGTGGATTTGAGGCTGCGCGGTGCGGGCCAGAGGCAATCGCTTCAGATCCGTATCGATCGGCCGGGTTCGGTGCCGGGTGCCGGTGTGACCGCTGACGACTGCGCCACCGTCAGCAGAGAGCTGGAGCGGTGGCTGGATGGGAGCGGGGTGGCGGGTCTGCGATACGTGCTCGAGGTGTCGTCGCCCGGGGTTGAGCGGCCTATCCGATGGCCCGAGCATTGGAAGCGGTTCGTCGGCCGGGAGGTGCGTGTACGGCTGCCGGATCACGGACGGGTGCGAGCAACGATAGTGCGGGTCGAGCAGGACGTGACGGTGGTCCTCAGAATAGGGGACGGACAGGAGGAAGTTCTCGTTCCTCTGGAACAGGCGCGCGACGCAACCTTGGTGGTGGACTGGTCGGATATTGACCGGTCCCTGGCCAGATAACCGGTAAGGAGTGTGCATGACGAGTTCCGCCCAACTACTGGCGGCGCTCCAGGAGCTGGCAAAGGTCAAGCAGCTGGACAGGAATGAGCTGCTGGACCTGCTGCGCGACGGCATTCACGCGGCGCTGGCAAAGCGATACGGTGTAACGGTTCGCGACGAGATCGCCATCGACGACATGAAGGGCACGATAACGGTGACCGTGCTCAAGAACGTGGTCGCCGAGGTAGAGGATCCCACCTCTCAGGTCTCCCTGGAAGATGCTCAGTACGAGGACCCGGACTTCGAGGTCGGCGACGTCTTGGAGGAAGAGGTTCCGTTCGCGGAGTTCGGCCGCTTAGCGGTACAGGCGGCGAAACAGCGGATAATCCAACGTGTGCGTGAGGGAGAACGATCGCGTATTCGAGACGAGTTCGGAGATAAGGTCGGTGAACTCGTGTCCGGTGAGATCCAGCAGATCGAGCGGGGACGGTTGGTCATAATGATCAACAGGTTCCGCGAGGCCGAAGCAATCATCCCGTATCGTGAACAGAACCCGCGCGAGCGATTCCATCAGGGCGATACTATTCGCGCCGTGTTGAAGCGGCTGGAGGAAACTCCGAAGGGGCCGCGCCTCATACTCTCCAGGGCGGACCCGCTGTTCGTACAGGCCCTCTTCAAGCTGGAGGTGCCAGAGATCCAGCAGGCAATCGTTGAAATTCGGGATGCCGCCAGAGAGGTCGGGGGCAGGACCAAGATTGCTGTTGTGAGTCGAGATGACGGCATCGATCCCGTTGGGGCCTGTGTGGGATTGAAGGGCAGTCGGGTGCAGGCTGTGGTGAACGAGCTGGGCGGCGAACGAATCGATATAGTGCCGTGGTCGCCGGATCCCGAGCGATTTGCAAAGCTGGCGTTGGCGCCGGCAAGAGTGAGTCGCGTGTTTGCGGACCCGGACGGCCAGACCATTCAAGCGATCGTAGACGAGGATCAGCTGTCGCTGGCAATAGGACGCAACGGACAGAACGTGCGTTTGGCGTCCGAGCTAACTGGCTGGAAGATCGACCTCTACTCGAGCAGAGAGTGGTTGGAACGGGGCGGCGAGGGTCCGCTCTTCGCACCGCTACCCCCCGAAGACGAGTTCGTTGTCGAGGTCATGTTGAGTGAACTCAAAGGCCTGCCGAGCGAGGTGGTGGAGACGCTCGAGAGTGCGGGCCTGAAGACCCTGCGGGACATACTAGATCTGGAGCGCGAGGATATTCTGAAGATCGAAGGTATGACCGCTGAACGGGCCGACGTGTTGCTGGCGTTCCTCGGTGAGCTCACGGAGGAAACCGCAGAGGCCAAGGAGGGCCATGAGCAAGTCGAGGCTGCGGCGGAGCCCGCTGGCCAACCTGAGGCGGCTAAGGACGGTTCCACCGAGACGCCGCCAGCGGCCTAGTGGGCCGGAACCTCACGGCCCTGGTCGGTTTGGGGTTACGTGCCCGAAGTGTGGTGGTTGGCACAGAGGGCGTGAGGGCAGCGCTGAAGCGGGGACGAGTGTTCCTTGTGGTTGTGGCCGAGGACCACAGCCGCAGAACAGTAGACAAGGTGGTTCGATTGGCTCGGGGCCTGGGAGTCAGAACGGTGCTGGGTCCGCCGGCGGCAGAACTCGGACGGCTCAGCGGTCGCGGCTCGGTACAAGCGATTGGAGTGACCGATCCCAACCTGGCTGACGGCATCAGGGGCTCGAGCCCAGTAAACGGGCGCTAGGAGGAATCAGTGGGCAAGACGCGGATCCACGATCTCGCGGCGGAATTCGGAATCGAAAGCGGGCAGCTGATCGAGCTGTTGGCCGGCATCGGGATACACGTCCGCAGCCACCTCTCGGCGCTGACGGCGGACCAGGTCGCGCTGGTCAGAGCTCGCTGGGAGCGGGAGAAGCGTCGCAAGGCAGGTGGTGAAAAGAAGAAAAAGGCCACGCGCCGGCGTGCTCGTAAGAAGAGTGAAGAGCCCAAAGAGGCTCCCGCGCAGGAGAGACGCAGACCCGTTCGGAGAAGGCGCACTGCGGCGCAGGTTGCTGCAATGGGTGCCACCGAAGACGAGGCAGACGCCGCGAGCGCCGGAACCCTGATAGGTGATGAGATTCCCGCACTCGAGGCCGGGCTGACCGAATCCGAGGCAGCTCCGGAAAGCCCGTTCATAGATGACCTGCCTGACACGACTGCTCCAGTGGAGATCCCGAGCGCGGTCCCAGAGATGGACGAAGCTTCACTGGCGGAGGCCCCTGCGGAATCTGAAGTGGATACGGAGGTTGGGGTATCGGCTGAGGCCGACGAGGCGGTGCAGGAGCAGCCAGCCGGGCCAACTCCCGAACCCGTCGTTCCTCTGCGAGTTCCCAGGGCTCCCAAACCTTCACCGAAAGCGCCGCGTACCAGGCCAGCAGCCTCCGCTCGGCCACGGCCGGTTGCATCGGCGGCACCGGGCGAGGCCACCGAAGACCGCCGGCGAGACCGTAAGCGGCGCAAACGGGGCAAGCGGTCGCAGGTCGACCGTCAAGCCGTTCAGGCCAACATCAGCCGGACCCTGGCGTCCATCAAGGGCCCATCCACCAAGCGTTCGGGCAAAAGGCGGGATGACACGTCGAGCGCCCGCGAAATCGAGGAGATCCGGCGAGCGGAGGAGCGCGAGCGCGAGAAGACCACGATTCGCGTGAACGAGTTCATCACTGTATCGGAGCTGGCCACCATGCTGGGTGTGACGCCAACTCAGATCGTGACGTTCTGCTTCAAAGAGCTGGGCATGATGGTAACCGTCAACCAGCGACTCGACTTCGACCAGATTGACCTGATTGCCGGCGAGTTCGGGTTCAAGGCCATGCGGGAAGAGGAGTACGTGCCTACCGACATCCTCGAACCTGCTGCCGAAGAGGAGGAGGGAGATCTGGAGCCGAGGTCGCCCGTGGTGACCGTGATGGGCCACGTGGACCATGGCAAGACGTCGTTGCTGGACTATTTGCGCAAGACCAATGTCATAGCGGGCGAATCGGGTGGCATAACGCAGCACATCGGGGCATACCATCTCCTTCTTCCAGGCGACAAGGCAATCACGTTCCTGGACACACCGGGACACGAAGCGTTCACCGCCATGCGGGCGCGGGGCGCTCAGATTACAGACATCGTCGTGTTAGTGGTCGCGGCGGACGACCAGGTCATGCCGCAGACCATTGAGGCAATCAGTCATGCCAAGAACGCCGGTGTGCCTTTGGTCGTTGCGATCAACAAGATCGATCTGCCTTCGGCTAACGTGGAGAAGGTGAAGCAAGACCTGCTCAAGCAGGAGGTACTGCTCGAGGAATTCGGCGGCGACACCATGTGGGCAGCGATATCCGCGAAACACGGTGACGGTCTGGAGGACCTGCTGGATAAGGTGCTGCTGCAGGCGGACATGCTGGAGATCAAGGCGAATCCGAACAAGTTGGCTGTGGGATCCGTGGTTGAGTCATCGCTGGATCCCGGCAAGGGACCGGTTGCCACGATACTGGTGAAGAGCGGTACGCTGAAAGTCGGTGACAACTTCATCTGCGGTCATCTCGCGGGCCGGGTTCGAGCCATGCTTGACGAACGTGGTAAGCGGGTGGAGCAGGCTGGGCCGGCCATTCCTGTTCAGGTCCTGGGATTCGACGGCGTGCCGCAGGCGGGTGACACGTTCAACGTCATGTCCGAAGCGGTAATGGTGCGAGAGATTGCTCAACGGAGGCAGAGACTGGATCGAGAGGCCGAGCATCGGCGTACTTCCAGGGCTGTTTCGTTGGAAGATCTTTCGAAGCAGATCGAAGCTGGCGAGGTCCAGACACTCAAGATCATCATCAAGGCCGACCAGGGCGGACCAGCCGAGGCACTGGCCGACGCGTTCGCACAGCTATCGACCGATGAGGTCCGGGTCGAGGTTATCCATCGGGCCGTTGGTTCGATCTCGGAGGGCGACATCATACTCGCGCGGGCTGCCGGAGCGATCGTAATCGGATTCCACGTCCGGCCTGACTCGAACGCGCGTGCGATGGCCGAGCGGGAGAAGGTCGATGTACGTACCTATCGCGTCATCTACGAAGCGGTGGAAGACGTGCGTAGCGCGCTCGAGGGTATGCTGCTGCCAGAACAGCGTGAAGTGGTGTTGGGAGAGGTCGAGGTCCGAGAGACGTTCAAGATCTCCGGCGTCGGCACTATCGCCGGCTGCTACGTACAGCACGGGGTTGTGCCCCGAAACGCGCGCATCAGGGTGGTACGTGACAGCGTTGAGATCTATGACTCGACGATCTCCAGCCTCAAGCGGTTCAAGGACGACGTGAAGGAAGTGAGGGAGGGGCTCGAGTGCGGTATAGGGATAGAGAACTTCAATGACGTGAAGATCGGCGACATCTTGGAGTCCTATCGCGTCGAGGAGGTCGCCCGGTCACTCGAGACGGCGGGGGCCCAGAAAGAAGGCTAAGTGGTCATCGGCGTCGCAACCTGGGAGCTGCACTTGAATGGGTGCAGTTCGCTGAAGGACAAGCGTCGTATCCTCAAAAGCCTGAAGGATCGCCTGCACAACCGCTTCAACGTTTCAGTTGCGGAGACCGCCCATCATGATCGGTGGCAGAGCGCCGAACTGTCGTGCTCAGTAGTAGCGGTAGACCTACGGCAGGCGTCGTCGGTGTTGAGCTCGGCCGATAAGTTGGTCGACTCCGTCGCACTCGTTCGCGTCATCGACTCCAGCACGAGCTTCTTATGAGGCGATCGACCAGCCACAGACCAGAGCGCGTGGCAACGCTGATCCAGGAATCGCTGGCTGCCACAATCGCGTTGAAGCTGAAAGATCCGCGGGTCGGATTCGCGACTATTACCGGGGTCACTGTGTCGGCTGATGTGAAGCACGCGACGGTCAGGGTCAGCGTCTTGGGTAGCGATGAGGAAAAGCAGGCCACCATGGATGGGCTAGAGCACGCGCGCGGGTTTCTCCGCACTCACCTAGCCCGAACACTCGACCTACGTAGCGTGCCGGAGCTACACATGGTGCTGGATCGGGGGCTCGAGCACGCGACACGCATCGACCAGATCATCGATAGCATCAAGCAAGACGAGACGGACCCCTGAAGGCCGGATACCTGCTGATTGACAAGGCGCCTGGTCCGACCGCCCACGATGTCGTGTCAGAACTGCGCCGGGTTCTCGGCATCAAGCGTATCGGACATACGGGCACCCTCGATCCGTTCGCAACTGGTCTGATGGTCATTCTGGTTGGGCGTGCCACGCGGTTGTCTCGGTTTCTGGCCGGGCTACGTAAGGCATACACAGGTACGATTGTGCTGGGAGTCACGACGGACACTGATGACGCAACCGGCCAGGTTACTTCGCGCCAGGACGGTTGTGGCGATCTCAGCGCCGACCGCATCGGGCAAGCGATGCTCGGATTGACGGGGCGATACGCGCAGCGGCCGCCTGCCTACTCAGCCAAGAAAGTGCAGGGGGAGCGCGCATACCGCAGGGCTAGGAGAGGCGAGGAATTTGAGTTGACCTCCTCGGACATCGTGGTTCATGAATTCCGATTCCTCGAG
This sequence comes from Gemmatimonadota bacterium, assembly GCA_039589275.1. Lineage (GTDB taxonomy): Bacteria > Gemmatimonadota > Gemmatimonadetes > Gemmatimonadales > GWC2-71-9. The sequence continues at coordinate 22,228 of JBDHHP010000053.1, forward strand.
GTGTCGGGTCACGAGATCCGATTCGACTGCGAAGTAGGTGGTGGCACCTATGTCAGGGCTCTGGCGCGAGACTTGGGTGAGAGATTGGGGTGCGGTGCGCACTTGAAGGCCCTGAGGCGCGTGTCGGTCGGCCGCTTTGACGTGGAACAGGCAGTGCCCGTGACTGAAATCAGCGCCAACGCGCCCTTGGGGGATGCGGTCCGTCTCGTTGCGCACCTCGAGGCGGTGCAGCTCGATCCGGCCACTCGTATGAAGGTGTCGCACGGACACCCCGTGCCGGCCAGTGACATTGCGCGGGGGTTCGTGGCGCTCGTTGCGGGTGGTGACCTGGTAGCTGTTGCGGAGAGCGACGGGGAACTACTCCGACCTCGAGTGGTGCTGGAAGGATGACGCATAGCCCTTGGCCGTCCTTGGATCGCGTGGGTACGACCGTGACAGTGGGGACGTTCGACGGCGTGCACCGTGGCCACTATGCCGTGCTGGAGGAAGTTGCCAGGCGCGCGCGCCGCGCCGGCCGTAAGAGCTTGCTGGTTACCTTTGAGCCCCATCCGCTCGAAGTAGTGAACCCGCAGGCGGCACCTATGCTGCTCACGGTCGCGAGAGAGCGGCGTGAGGTGTTGGCGCAGACCGAGCTGGATGCGGTTGTCTTTCTCCATTTCGATCACTTGCTGTCGCAGCTCGATCCCCGAGATTTCGTGTCGTTGCTGATCGAGCGGTTTGGCATGGCAGAGCTGGTCATAGGGTATGACCACGGGTTCGGCCGTGGTCGGGCGGGAGATCCCGGGCTGGTGCGCGAGCTGGGTGAGCAGATGGGATTCGCCGTTGACGTGGTACCTGAGGTGGACCTCGGCGCCCGACCGGTGTCGTCGACCCTTGTTCGCAGGGCAGTTGCAGGGGGAGATCTCGCGACGGCGAAAGCCCTATTGGGACGGCCTTACTCTCTCAATGCGTTCGTCGTTGCCGGTGTGGGGCGGGGGAGAGAACTCGGTTTCCCGACCGTCAATCTCGAGCCTGACAGCCCGCGCAAGCTGCTGCCACCCAACGGAGTCTATGCGGTGTGGGCTGAATGGGCGGGTGGAGCGTCCGGAGGAATGATGCACCAAGGGCCTCGGCCCACATTCGGCGAGTCGGGTCGGTCGCTTGAAATCCACTTATTGGATACCGATCCACGGCTCTATGGGGTCGAGCTGAAGGTTTCGTGGGTGGCGCATCTCAGAGAGGTTGTGAGTTTCCCGTCCGTGGAGGCTCTCAAGTCGCAGCTCGCGGCCGATGTTCACGCGGCGCGTGCTGCGTTGACAGCCGATACGGGCTTCAGTAACCATTAAGTCTTTGCGGCTTCATACGCCTGGATACAGACAATGCTGTCGAGCTTACGTAATCGCCTGATAATTATCCTGGCCCTGGTAGCGGTCAGCGTGTTCTCGCTGATCC
>JBDHHP010000054.1:0-24756 GCA_039589275.1 Gemmatimonadota bacterium
CGTACTCAGACGGGTTGACCTTCGGCAGCCAGTTCGTACAGAGCGGCGACCGTGTTGTGGGCCAGCACCCGATCTTTGACGACCAGAGTCACCGCCGGCGCCTCCAGGTGCGCCAGCGTCGCCGAATCATGGCCCACGCATTGACCGAGAACCAGCGCAAGCTGGACGTCCTCACGGTTCAGCAGCTCGGCTTGCGTGATTGGATTGCACGTCATCTCCTTCTGGCCGGGTCTCACCTTCTGGGAGTCGGAGAGTCCCAGCTTCTCCTTTGGCACCGCACCCGTCTTGCAGCACGCTGACGATACAGTGAAGCCGTTGGCCTCCAGCACCCTGGTGAGCAACTGAGCCTCGTGCCGAAAGCCTACGCAGAAGGAGAGGCCCAGATGACGTGCGCCCAGGGCACGCGCGAATTCCATCACATTCTGCACCCTGTTCCAGTCCCCAGATGCGCCCCGCTCCATCATCTGGCTGGCACGTTCCAGGTGCTCCAGATCCCAGCCCCGGAACTCGCCCTCCGGCGGTGCACGCCGCCCGTAAAGCAGCTTTCGTGAATAGCCGTCGCTAGTGTATAGCGCAGCGACGGGGTTGTGCCGCAGCCGGTCATCTCGCGCCACCAGTCCTGTAATCGGTGCGTGAGAGGCTTTGACGAAGATGGACTCGTGGTCGGGGCACATGCCGCAGATCACGTTGAGAGCGCAGCCGCTGGCTGCGAATTGTGCTGCTTGTTCGGCGGGATCACACGAGTTCCCAGGGCGCGGCAATTCCACCTCGCAGCCCACGCCGCGAAAGTAGCTCGCCGCTAGACCTGCCTCGCGAACGGTATCGGCGCAATGCGCAAGGCCCAGCCGCAGCCACTCCATTCGCTTGGCAAACTCGGCGATTTCCTGCACTCGGGTCCAGCGACAATAGCCCTCCGCTTCGATGAGCGCCGACTGATATACCACGGCTTTGGCGTCAGCGTCGTATAGATCATCGAAGGCCGGAAAGTCACCGCGCATCGGACATCGATCGGGACCCAAATCGGTGCGACCGGCCTGGCACGGAAAGCTAGTGCACGACGAGCACTCAACAGTCACGGATCCTCCATCCGTACGCATATACAGCACGGTATCTGATACGATTTCGTACATGTAACTTACTAAAGAGTGGGACAATGCCGGGCACTTGTCCGGGCAACCGAATGTGAACACCGCGCGAGTGAGACACAGCCATGAAAGCAATTGCAGAAATCCAGGTAATACCAATCGGCGTTGGCGTCTCCGTGCGCAAAGAGGTGAAGCGCGCCCACCGACTCCTCGAGGAGTCAGGCCTCAAGATCCAACTCCACTCATACGGCACAAACGTCGAGGGCGAACTTGCCAGATCTTCAGCGCCATCGAGCGCGTGCATGAGACTCTGCACGCAGAGGGAACGGTGCGGCTTGCAACGGCAATCAAGATCGGTACGCGCACCGACAAGGATCCCAACTTGGCCGGCAAGTTGTTCTAGCAGTGCGGGCTTGACGTCGGCACAACGCAGGCCGGAACTTCAAAGGTAACTGACACCCGAGAGCTTTCTGCTTTGATGCTGCGCCTCTCTAGTCTGATTCTCGTCCTCACGGTCGTGTGTAGCATCCCCATGCACGCACAACAAGCCGAAACAGCACGGGCGCGCCGCGCCATGGTCCGCCTAATCCAGGACCGCGGAGTCAGGGATTTCGCCACATTGCGAGCAATGAGCTCGGTCCCGCGGCACGAGTTCGTCCCGCGCGACGGAAGGCGACGCGCCTACGGGGATCACCCTCTACCCATTGGCCACGGGCAGACCATCTCCCAGCCGTATATCGTTGCATACATGACCGAGCTTCTCGAACCCGAGCCAGGCATGAAGGTGCTGGAGGTAGGCACGGGGTCCGGTTACCAAGCCGCGGTGCTAGCGGCAGCGGAATGCGACGTCTACACAATTGAGATCTTTGAGATCTTGGCGGATAGCGCCCGCGATCGACTCAGTAGACTGGGATTCGAGATCCAGTCGCGCCACGGTGACGGGCACTACGGTTGGCCGGAGGCAGCCCCTTTTGACGCGGTGATCGTGACAGCCGCGGCAGGGTTCATCCCACCTGAGCTCGTGCGCCAGCTCAAACCGGGCGGCAAGATGGTCATTCCCGTGGGCAGTGTCTATGGCGTCCAAAACCTGATACTCGTGACAAAGAACGATGCCGGGGAGGTCAGCACGCGCAATCTCATCCCCGTGCGTTTCGTGCCCATGTTGAGTGGCCTGCGCTGACCGCACGTGATGCGACTCCGGCGCACTCTGGTTGTCGCCCTCCTTTCAGCTGGAACCCTGGCGTACGAGATCCTTCTCGTCAGGGTGTTCGCCATCGAGCACTTCCACCATTTCGCATACATGGCGATCGGCGTCGCCATGCTGGGATTCGGCGTCAGTGGAACATTCATGGCGCTGCTACCGGAATCCTCGCATCGAGCCCTGGTCCGTCGGTTTTCGCTGAGCAGCATTCTCGCCGCAGTTACGATGATCGCCGCGCCCACGCTGGCTCTACAGGTACCGCTAGATCCGGTCCAGCTCCCCTGGGACCCCGCCCAGTGGTTCCGGCTGGCAGCCGTCTACGTGCTGTTGGCCCTTCCCTTTGCCACCGGCGCGTTCGCCGTCCTGTCGGCCCTCCGGTTGGAGCGGCAGCACCCAGGATTGGTCTACGGAGCAAGCTTCGCGGGATCGGGGTTGGGGGGCGCAATCGCGATCGCAGCGCTCTGGATCGTCATGCCCGATCGAGCTCTTGCCCTGCCGGGCCTTCTGGCTGCTGCCGGCGCCGCGACTGCATCGTTGGGACTGCGCAAAGCACGCCTCGGCGCAGCCGCAACTGCGGTATTGGCGGTTGTCGCGACGGTAGTCCCTCCCTGGACTCTCTCCATCTCACCCTACAAAGGGCTAGCTCAAGTCGAAGCGTTCCCCGATGCAAACAGAGTCGCTGAGCGCTCCAGTCCATTAGGGTGGCTGGTTGCCGTGCAAGCTCCGGCATTCAGACACGCACCGGGGCTCTCGCTCAGTTTTCAAGGCGACGTTCCGCCCCAAACGGGGCTGTTCGTTGACGGTCAGGTCGCCGGCGCCATCACGCAAACCGGGCACACTGCCGAGATCTTTGACTGGCTGCCGACTGCCGTGCCGTACGCCGTGAGGTCAGCGGAAGACGTGCTGGTGCTCGGAGCCGGAGGCGGGCTGGAGGTGCTGAATGCGCTGGCCCATGGCGCACACCACATCACCGCCGTCGAGCTACAGCCGGACATCATCGACCTGGCGCGAGAGCTCTCGCCGATTGACAGCCTGGGGCGAAGTGTCCAATGGGTGGTGGGAGATGCACGCAGCCACGTCGCCCGCAGCGAGCGCACATACGATTTGATCACTCTTGCACCGGCCGGTGGGATGGGGATCGCCACGGCCGGCGTCCACTCACTACAAGAGGACTTCCTCCATACGGTCGATGCGTACGTGTCGTACCTGCGTGCTCTCAACCCCAATGGCAAACTGGCCATAACACGCTGGTTGTCCGTCCCGGTCAGGGAGAGCGCTCGCACAGTTCTGACCGCGACGGCAGCGTTGCGGCGCGTTGCGCCGGATATGGTGGATAGCGGATTGGTCGTAGTACGAAGCTGGGGCACAGTGTCGGTCTTGGTGAAGCCCTCAGGATTCGAGCTTGATGAGCTGCAGTCGTTGAGCGATTGGACCACTGCGAGACATTTCGACTTGGACTGGTATCCGGGCCTCGGCGCACCTGTCGTGCGGTTCCACCACCTCGACGAGCCAATTCTGTTCAACGCGGCGACAGCGGCCGTGGCTGGAGCCGAAGCAGCCGCCGAGTTCGCGACGTCCTACCCGTTCGACATTGAACCCGTATCGGATGCCAACCCATATCCACATCACTTCCTGCGGCTGGGTTCACTAGCGACTTTCGTCCGTAGTGAGCGCGGCGCGTGGCTGCCGTTCGCGGAGTGGGGACAGATCGCGTTGATGGCCACGTTGGCGCAGAGCGTGCTGCTCGCAGGTCTCCTCATGATCCTGCCGGCCTCCCTGCGAGGTCGCAAGGTGGTCAGGCCACAGTGGGTCTCACTGGTTGGGTACTTCTCCGCGATCGGGTTTGCCTACTTGGCAGCCGAGATCGCAACGATTCAGCAACTCGGCTTGCTGCTGGGTCATCCCGTATACGCAGTTGCCGTGGTTCTCACCGCCTTTCTGGTCTGTTCCGGTATCGGCAGTGCAATCTCCGACCGATTGGCACTGGCCCGGGCGTGGCTACCGCCTAGTGCGGCCGCAGTCGCTCTAGCCATCTACGCCGCTACGCTGCTCGGTTTCTCTCACGGCCTGCAGGGCGCACCCTTGTTGGTCCGGGGCCTGGTCGCGATCGCCGTACTAGCTCCAGTGGCGTTCGTCATGGGAATGCCCTTTCCGTTGGGGTTGCGGGCCCTTGCGGGCCAAGAGCACGCAGCGGTCGGATGGGCTTGGGCCGCGAACGGATTCGCTTCGGTGGTCGCGGCGCCACTCGCGGCATTGATAGCGCTCGAGGCGGGATCGCCCTTCCTGTTTGTGACAGCTGGCGTGGCATACGCTCTTGCCGCAGCCCTGTCTCGGTTCCGAGCCCCAGAGCACCTGTCTCCTGGTCGGTCCACTGTGGTGGAAGGAACTGGGTCTTGAACTCCACGCTGGGAACCCGATCGACTACTAGAGACTATCTTACGCTGATGCAAACCGGACCGAGAGAGACTACACAATGAACTGGATGCGCACCCTGACTCGCTTGCACCTAGTTGCAGGCACCCTGATAACCTTGACCGCGTGTGGCACCCCGGCAGCCGACTTGGTGCTGCGCAATGGGAAGATCGTAACGGTCGATTCGGCCACGCCCGAAGCCGAGGCCATCGCCGTTGCTGGTGACAGAATCCTCGCTGTGGGCAACAACGACGAGATAGCTAAGTACGTCGGGGCCTCCACTGAAGTGATTGATCTAGATGGCAAACTGGCTATCCCCGGCTTCATCGAGGGCCACGGACACTTCACGTCGTTGGGGCAGTCATTGATGACACTGGACCTGACCGAAGCCGCAAACTGGGACGATATAGTGGCGATGGTAGAGGAAGCGGCAGCGCAAGCGGAGCCCGACGAGTGGATCTTAGGACACGGTTGGCATCAGGAAAAGTGGGATCGAGTACCGCGACCCGCGGTAGACGGGTTACCGCTACACACGAATCTGAGCGCTGCGTCCCCCAAGAATCCGGTGCTCCTCACTCACGCGAGTGGTCACGGCTCCATTGCCAACGCACTCGCTCTGGAGCTCGCCGGTATCGATCGTGACACGCCAGATCCTCCGGGCGGAGAGATCGTACACGACCGCAACGGTGATCCCACAGGAGCACTACGGGAGAACGCGCAGCTACCGGTCCGGGATGCGGTAGAGCGCTCCAACGCGACCCGTACGGACGAGGAGAAGAGGAGCGAGGCCATCCGAGTAGTCGAACTCGCCGGTCAGGAAGCTCTCTCGAAGGGCGTCACCAGTTTTCACGACGCTGGCGCGTCCTTTGAGACCATCGACTTTTTCAAGGAGCTGGCGGCGGACGGTGCGCTCCCGATCCGGCTCTACGTTATGGTGCGTTTCCAAACCAACGAGGAGATGGCCGAGCGGTTGCCCGAATACAAGATGGTCGGCTTTGGAAACGACTTCCTCACGGTACAGTCCATCAAGCGGCAGATCGACGGGGCCCTGGGTCCTCACGGAGCCTGGCTGCTCGAGGAGTATGAAGACCTCGAGAGCGTGGGCCTGGTGTTGGAGACCGTCGAGGACATCACCCGCACGGCAGAGCTCGCAATCGACTACGGTTTTCAGCTCAACACCCACGCGATCGGTGATCGTGCCAACCGAGAAGTGCTGGACCTCTATCAGCAGGCGTTCGACGCCAACTCGGACAAGTCCGATCTTCGCTGGCGAGTCGAGCACGCGCAGCATTTGCATCCCGACGACATCGCCCGCTTTGGAGAGCTCGGCGTCATTGCCGCGATGCAGGGAATTCACTGCACCTCCGATGGTCCGTGGGTTTACCGACGCCTCGGCGCCCAGCGTGCAGAGGAGGGCGCATACGTGTGGCGCAAGCTCATAGATACCGGTGCCGTTATTGGAAACGGGACCGACGTGCCCGTCGAGGACATCAGCCCCATAGAGAGTTTCTACGCTACGGTCACCCGAAAGATGAGGGACGGCGAGGTGTTCTTCGCTGATGAGCGCATGACTCGTGAAGAGGCACTGCGGTCCTATTCCATCAACAACGCATACGCGGCGTTCGAGGAAGACATCAAGGGCTCGCTCACCCCTGGCAAGTTGGCCGACATCGTGGTTCTCTCACATGACATAATGACCGTCCCGGATGAGGAGATCCGTCACACCGAAGTGTTGTACACAATTCTGGGCGGTCAAATCGCGTATCGAAACAGCGGCAACTGAGGTCATCGCAGCCTATGACAGCGTCTCGAGCAACATCACCGGTACACCCAGGTGCGTTGACCCAGGCGCGTGAGGCCATTACAAGCTTGGTGCGGCAGACTCCGACGGTGGTTTCGACGGACTTGTCTCAACGGATCGGCGCACTTGTCGCTCTCAAGCTGGAAAACCTCCAGGTTACTGGATCATTCAAGGTGAGAGGCGCAGCCAACAAGCTGCTCTCCCTCAGCGACGAAGAGAAAGAGAGCGGCGTAGTCACGTGTTCCAGCGGCAATCATGGTAAGGCAGTGGCTTACGTGGCACAGGCACTGGGCATCCGCGCCACGGTTTGTGTCCCCGAATGGGTAGATCCGGTCAAGCTCGCCGCGATTGAGCAGCACGGCGCCGAAGCCGTGCGCGAGGGGTCCACCTACGACGAGGCGGAGGAACGGTCGTTCGAGATCGCGCGAGAGCGCGAAGCGACATACGTGAGTCCGTTCGACGATCCGTTCGTGGTTGCAGGTCAGGGAACCGTGGGCCTGGAGATCCTGGAGCAAGTTCCCAATCTCGACACTGCCATCGTGCCGCTTTCTGGAGGCGGTCTGATTGGGGGGATCGCAATAGCCCTCAAGTCAGCTAATCAGAAGATCCGGATCGTTGCGGTTTCCGCCTCCAACGCCAGGGTCATGTACGAGAGCGTGCAGGCCGCGGAACCGATTGCGTTTCCCGAAGAAGAGACCATAGCCAACGCCCTGTCAGGTGGAATCGGCCTGAACAACCGCTACACGTTTCCGTTGGTGCGTGACTACGTGGACCATCACGTGCTGGTGTCCGAGAGCGAGATCCGTGACGCCATGAGGGCCGCCGCCACCGAAGACAAGATCGTGGTCGAGGGTGGAGGCGCAGTGGGACTCGCAGCTGTGGTTGCAGGCAAGATCCCCTCCCCTGGAAAGCGCAATGTGGTTGTCGTGAGCGGAGGCAACGTCAGCATCGAGGTCCTGACCGATGTACTGACGGAGAGTCCGGCTGAAGACCAATGACCAGGACTCCGATACCGCAACGCATCCACCGCGGCGAGCGTAAAATCGTGATCTTCTGGAGTGACGACCACGAAGGCAGTTACAGGGCCCGTGACCTACGCCTCAACTGCCAATGCGCCAACTGTGTCGACGAGATGACACGCACCCCCCTGCTCGATCCCGCCAGCGTACCGCCGGACGTGAGTGCGGTGGCTATCTCGCTGGTCGGCAACTACGCGATAAAGATCGACTGGAGCGACGGGCACAACACGGGGATCTATACGTACGAGCGGTTGTGGGAGATGTGTGGGTGTGAGAAGTGCAGAAGCGAAAAAGGCGAATGAACGGGGAGCTGTACAGGCAGGAGGGAGCGGGGAGCAGTTCTCTCCATCGCAGCTACCGGCTTGCCCAGTGACTGGGCGAACTGCTCCCTGCCTCCTGCTCCCCGTTTTTCGGGTCTTGGAGCGCGATCAAAGGGCCACATCTTGAGACTAACCGACCACCTCCATGCCGCCGCCAAGCCCATCTGGGACGCTCAGCTGGAGCATCCGTTCGTCAAGGGCCTCGGTGATGGATCTCTCGACATCGAGAAGTTCAAACGCTGGGTGGTGCAGGACTACCGCTATCTCAAGGAGTTCTCGCGCGTCTTTGCGTGGGCCGTGGCTAAGGCGGACAGCTTGGACTCCATGGCCTGGTACGCAGGCGTGTTGAATCTCACGCTCAACACGGAAATGTCACTGCACCGCGCCTACGCCGAACGATTCGGGATATCCGAAGCCGATCTCGAGGCCGAGCCGATGTGGCCCACAACACGAGCCTATACCGACTTCCTCGTCCGCGTCGCAGCTGACAGCGACATGGCGGATCTGCTCGCGGCACTGCTGCCCTGCGCCTGGGGATACGTCTACGTGGCTCAGAACCTTGCGAAGTCGAAGGCGCCGAGCGACGACCGCTATGCTGACTGGATCACGCAGTACTCCTCAGACGAGTTTGCCCAGGCGGCTGACTGGCTGAAGGAGGAGCTTGATCGCGTCGCGGATGGAAGCTCCGAAGACAAACGGCAGAGACTAGTCGAGCTGTTTGTGATATCCAGTCGATACGAGTGGCAATTCTGGGAGATGTGCTGGAAGGGAGAGTCGTGGACTCCTTGACCGCCTGCAGCGAACCTGCGTCAGCTCCCAGGGTATCACCGCCGAGCACCACAAGTGGTTAGCTTGTCTCGCGTATTGTGCAATCCAGTCTGTTCTCACGAGGTACCAATGAATCAAAGCAGTCTATACCTACCGGGTTTCGCGGCGTCGCTGCTGTTCGCCACCGGGTGCGCCTCGTCCACAACCCAGGCACCGCCGGCCATGGCGGAGCCGGTGCTGATGCAGCCCGAGACCGTTCAAGTCATGATCGCGGACCCGCAGCCGGTCGAACGAGTCGTACTTGAGCCGGGCCGGTTCGACACCGGCAAGATGTGGACTTTCGAGAATGCCCCGCTCGACTACTTCGCCGAGGAGTACGGCATCCAGATCGACGAAGCCTGGCTGGAGCACGTGCGCATGGCGTCGCTGCGACTCCCGAACTGCACCGCGTCGTTCGTGTCGGAGAACGGCCTGGTGATGACCAACCACCACTGCGCCAGAGCCCACGCGACGGCCGTTTCCGGAGAGGGAGAGGACCTGTTGACTACGGGGTTTTTCGCTGAGACCCTGGGGGAAGAGCGGCGGGTGCCCGACCTTTACATCGATCAGATGGTCATCGCCGAGGACGTGACACCGCTGATTGAGGCTGCCGTGCGTCCGATGATGGATGATGAGGCAGAAGCTCAGGCCCGCGACGAGCGCGTGGCCACGGTGGCCGATAGCGCCAGCGGTACAAACGCACTCCGCTGTGACGTGCAGCCGCTATACAACGGCGGCAAATACTCGCTCTACTGCTATGAGCGCTACGACGATGTGCGACTGGTGTTCATACCTGAGCTGCAGATCGGCTACTTCGGCGGCGATCCCGACAACTTCACGTACCCCCGTTACGTCGTGGACGTGTCCTTCCTGAGGATTTACGACGAGAACGGACAGCCCTACAGACCACAGTTCCATTACGAATGGAGTGCCGAGGGAGCGAAGGAAGGCGAGGCTCAATTCGTGATCGGAAACCCAGGGTCCACCGAACGACTGAGCACAGTCAATCAGCTAGAGTTTGCACGGGATTTCTCGGAACCTTATACGGTGAGGCTACTCCAGAGCCGTACGGACGTCTTGGCTCACTTCATGGACCACCATCCGGAGTACCGCTCACAGTACATCAACACCTACCTCAGTTGGATGAACGGACTGAAGCTCTATAAGGGCCGCATGGCGGCACTGGAAGATCCTGAAGTGATGGGTCGCAAGCGCGGATTCGAGCGGCAATTCAAGGCAACCATACAAGGTGATCCAGCACTCAGCAGAGAGTACGGTGACCTCTGGGATAGAATCGAAGATGTACAGGACCAGGTATCAGAGCTCATGCCGGTGGCAAACGGTCTGCGCATGAACGGCAGCCTCTGGTCACGGGTCCTGGGCACCGCGGCCTCAATGGTTCAGTATGCGTTTGCCTCACAGAGTGGTGCGCCGGGAGACGCGCTGCAGGAACTGCGCACGAGCATCGAACAGGCAGAGTTCAACACAGACTTGGACGGACATTACTTGGAAATGCAGTTGGAAGACGCCGCCAACATGCTCGGTGACAACGACCCGTTCGTCCAGATGGCCCTTGCTGACAGGAGTTACAGAGACGCGGCCAGAGGGATCATACGAGACGCGATGGCCGTGACCGATTCTGAACAGCGGCGCGCGCTGCTGAACGACCCGCTTGCGATAATGAACAGCCAGGACCCAGCCATAAGCCTGGCGCGCGAAGCGCTGCCACGACTGGCGAGGGCGCAGATCGAGCTGCAGGGTCTCATCGAGCAACAAGAGTTGATGGCCGCAGAACTTGCCCGGGCGCTATTTGCAGCTTATGGCACTGCCATCGCCCCGGATGCAACGTTCACACTGCGGATCGCGGACGGCGTGATGATGGGTTACGACTACAACGGCACCAAGGCGCCAGCATTCACCACTTTCTACGGCATGTATGACCGGCACTACTCCCACGCCGGCTCCGAAGAGTGGACCCTACCCGACCGTTGGCTGAACCCCATGCCTGGATTCAACATGGGCACGCCACTCAACATGGTAGGCACCAACGACACCGTCGGTGGCAACTCGGGTAGCCCGTTGGTCAACGCCGAGCGGGAAGTCGTCGGGTTGCTGTTCGATGGTAACATCGAAAGCCTATCGGGCGACTTCATCTATACCTCCGAGACCGCCCGCTCGATATCGGTTCGAGCCGAGGCGATCGTCGAAGCCCTGCGTCACATCTACGACGCACAGCGCATCGTGGAGGAGTTGCTGGGGCCCCGGTAGGAACTCGGACAGCAAGCCGAACAAGCGAGTGCGCGGTTCCGGACTGCGCACTCGTGTTGCTTACGGTGATAACACTGCGCCAAACCCTGGCCGCAGTCCAATCCCGGTACTAATGTTCTTGATTCGCAACTCTCCGGAGTCGACGGGTTTATGGACGATCTCTTCGAACGTCTGCAGCAAGACCTTCCTCAACGCTACCTGCTCGAGCGGGAGCTGGCGCGTGGCGGCATGGGTACGGTGTGGCTTGCCCGAGAGCAACACCCCAGTCGGATGGTTGCCATCAAGGTGCTGCACCCCCACCTGACCGCCAATCTCGGTCGTAAGCGGTTCCTCAGAGAGATCGACCATACCTCCAAGCTTACTCATCCACACATTGTCCCGATCTTCGCGGCCGGCGAGGCGGGTGATCTGTTGTTCTATGTGATGCCTTATGTGAGAGGCGAGTCGCTGGCCGGTCGGTTGGCCCGAGAACGACCGCTCCCGATCGATGAGTCTTTACGGATCACACGGGAAGTCGCCGGTGCCCTTGCCTACGCACATGAACAGAACGTCCTGCATCGCGACATCAAACCCGGCAACATCCTACTTCACGAAGAACACGCTTTCGTGACCGATTTTGGTGTCTCTCGCGCCATGCGAGTCGCGGGGACCGATTCGCTCACGGAAACCGGCGTAGCGATCGGAACTCCGTCGTACATGAGCCCGGAGCAGGCGCAGGCAGAGACTGACATCGACGGTCGAGCGGACGTGTATGCGCTCGGGTGCGTGCTATACGAGATGCTCGCCGGAGAACCGCCCTTCCTGGGCCGCGACGCACGCACCATCATGGCTCGCCAAATGGTCGATCCGGTCCCGTCCCTCCGAGCCGTCAGGGACACCGTTTCACCGGCCGTCGAGCAAGTGATCAACACGGCGCTGGCAAAGACTCCGGCAGACAGGTTCACGACCGCCAAGCACTTCACCAAGGCCCTGGCCACGGCACAGGGAGACCCGCCTTCAGGCTGGACGACACCCATTCCGGCACCGTCACCCGCGCGCGCAATCACCAAGGTGCCACGCTGGGCCAAAGATGCCGTGTTCGCGGCTGTTGTAGCGGTCCTGGCATTGTTCGCGTGGCAACCCTGGAACCGGAATAGCCCCGCGGTGCAATCGGGCTACTTGGATTCGCTGGCAGTGATTCCGCTTGACAACCTCACCGGCGACTCACAATACGACTACCTCGCTGCTGGGATCACAGAAGAGATATACACCCAGTTGTCCAAGATCCCTGCACTCAAGGTCACCTACCCTCGCTCCGCAGAAATTCTGCAGTCGCGGGGCCTTCTGATTCCACAGATTGCCGAGAGCCTTCGCGTGAAGCACGTAGTGCAAGGGTCGCTCCGCATCGAGCGAGACCGAATCCGCGTATCCGTTCATCAGCTCGATGCACAGTCCAACGCGACACTCTGGTCCGAGACATTCACGGAAAACATGGGCGACGTTTTCCAAGCGGAAGAGAACATAGCGAGACTCGCGAGCGCCCGGGTTGCGTCGACGATCGGTGGCCCTGACATGGCGAGACCGCAGCGCCCGCTCGAATCCAACCTCGGCCCCGGTCACGAGGAACACCTTCTGGGCCGGCGCTGGCTCGCACGACGCACGCCGGAGGGATTGGCCCGTTCGATCGCCTGGTTCGAGGAGGCCTTGCAGCAGGACTCCAGCTATGCACGAGCCCTAGCGGATCTCTCGACTGCGCACGCTCTATCACTCACGTATCGGTACGAATTGGGACTTGGCGGTTATGAGGCCGCCCGGCTGGCAGTGTCCCTGGCGGATCGGGCGATCGAGGTTGACCCCAACTTAGCGGCCGCATACGCGGCACGCGGCTATGTCCGCGCCATTTCCAACGCCCCTATCGCTGACGTTGCGAGCGACTTCCAACGTGCGCGGGAGTTGCAGCCCAACGCTCCCAGTGTCCCCCGCTGGTCAGCTCGCGTCTTGGCAATGACTGGTCAATTGGACTCCGCCCTCGCCGAGACTCGCCGTGCGGCTGATCTGGACCCCTACTCCGCCTTCCCACGTATAGCCGTGGCCCTATGGTCACTCCAGACAGGTCAATACAGGCTATCCATAGCAGAAGCGGAGCGTGCAGTCGCGCTCGAGCCGGACCTCATGCTGCCGAGAGCGATCCAGGCCCGCGCGCTACTGTTGACCGGGCAGGGTCAGCAATGCGTCGAAATGGACCTGGGACCACATGCAGCAATCCACGCGATGTGCCTCCGGCAACTGGGCCGGGCTGAGGAAGCAACGGCACTGGTCGACTCTGTAGCAGCAGAGATCGGATCCAGTAGCCGGCGCGACACCGTGTTCACCGACGTGACCAGGGTCGAGGATCTGGCATCCTACTACGCGTACGCTGGTGACGTGGGCGAGACACTACTGTGGATGGAGCGCGCGTACGAGCTATCGCCCAGCGGGGTGGAGACCTGGGTACTCGAATCGGCGCTGTTCGACCCGGTGCGAGACGACCCGCAATTCGTGGCCGCCCTAAACCGGATGCGCGACGGCATCTGGAACCGTGTGACCGCCGCAACTCGTCGCTAGTTCCCCTCCGACTCCGGGCTTGGGCGGACACACTCTGGTTCTACCGGAAAACCAGATTGTATCGAAACGAGGCAGGCCGTCCCGTGGCGATGCAACTCCCGCTCCTTGGACTCATCCAGCTGACATCAGTTAAGTTGTTATCCTGCAAATAGTTATAGAAATCGAGCGCCATCTCCTACGCTAGGCCCCTCACTTGCTCCTACCCATGGCCAGAGGCCGCCAGAGAGTAGCGGCTCTTCAACCCCTACCACGGAGGAGATGATGAAAACGACCGCTCTGGGAATCCTTGGAGCCGCTTTGATCTGGGCGGGCTGCGGCGACAGCACCGGACTGGCCCCTGGAGAGGGCCAGGTGTCATTGTCGATCACTACGCAGAACGCGGGCCAGGCAGCTTTCATGCAGGTGGCTGCGTCCGACACGCTGACCGATACAGAGAACGAGCTGATACTGACGCGGGTAGAAGTCGTATTGCGCGAAATCGAGTTGGAACGAATCAGCGACGACGCGTGCGATTCACTGGCTTTGGATAACGACGGTTGTGAGAAGTTCGAGACCGGGCCAATCCTGCTGGATGTGCCCTTGAATGGTGAAGTCGAGCAAGTGCTCACCGTCGTGGCAGACACCGGAGTCTACGACGAGATCGAGTTCGATCTGCACAAGGTGAGCGACGACGATCCTGAGGATGCCGCGTTCCGGGAGGCACACCCCGATATGATTGGCCGGACCATTAGGGTTCAAGGTTTCTACAATGGACAGCCGTTCACCTACGAGACAGATATCGACGAGGAGCAGGAGTACGATCTGGTACCGCCTCTGGTGGTCGACGAGATGACCACATCAGTGAACGTCACACTCAAGATCGACGTAGACGCCTGGTTCCGCACGGGTTCAGGAGACCTCGTGAACCCGCAAGACGCCAACAAGGGCGGTCAGTACGAGAGCCTGGTGAACGAGAACATAAAGCAGTCTTTCGAGGCGTTTGAAGACAACGACCGTGACGGAGAGGACGACGACTAGGTTTCAATTGGCGGCTTGTCGAGGCGGATCACGTTTCCGCCTCGACATCCGCGTTGATTCGCAGACCCAAGAGCGTGGCCGATGCGGCCACTGGCCGCCCCCTGGAGGATAGCTGTATGAAGAGACTCGCCACAGGATTCGCGCTGTTTGCGTTGACCGCGTGTAGTGAGACGACGATTCCAGTCGAATTCCGCAATGTTCAGGTCTCGTTTGCGACGCAGTCCCCCAGTGTGCCACTTGCTTTGAACATGGCACCAGCCGAGCCCCAGCTGGCCGCGCTCGACGACACCCTCATCAGCGGATCTGACACCCTCATCTTGGAGAGCATCGAGATCGTACTGCGCGAGATCGAACTCGAGAGAATCGATGGCAACTGCGACGACAACCTCGACGACGATGCATGCCAGGAATTCGAGGCCGGGCCGTATCTCGTTTCGCTGCCGATCGGCACAGGTGTGGAACGGGAGTTCGAGCTCGATGTGCCGCCCGGCACCTACTCCGAGATCGAGTTCGACATTCACAAGGTGGAAGACGATCCGGCAGACGTCATCTTCTTACAGAGCCATCCAGCGTTCGCCGGGCTGAGTATTCGCGCCACTGGAGCGTTCAACGGGCAATCGTTCCTCTTCGAATCCGAGTTGGGCGTTGAGCAGGAATTGGACCTCATACCGTCGCTGGTAGTCGAGGAGGGCAGCGGCAGCATCAACATCACGGTTCTGGTGGAGGTTGACTCTTGGTTCCGTGACCTCGACGGGAACTTGTTGGATCCAGAGACCGCCAACAAGGGCGGTGACAACGAAAGCCTCGTGAACGACAACATAAAGGACTCGTTTGAGGCGTTCGAAGACGACGACCGGGATGGAGATCCATAGTCGGACCTCCCGATCGTTCGGCCCGGGCCCTTGCGCCCGGTCCGGTCGCAGGGACAGTGTTGGAGCGAAATCACACCGGGCCTAACCGTGACCGACCAACCCACCCTGCAGATCGTCCTGATATCCGATTCCTTTCAGTCTCTCTGGACGAAGCTAGCTGAGGAGCTTGGCGTGCAGTGTAATTTGCTGGACCCGCATCAAGCTGAAGCGATAACGGGACCCGCCGCGATGCTGACGATCATCGCCGCGGGAGGGGAAGAAGATCGAGGATTGGATCTGCTGTTGTCGCTGGAAAGCTCCGATACACGCCCGACATATCTCATCGGGGCAACTGCGTCTCACCGGTTTGCAGTCGAGGCAGTGCGACGTGGCGCGACCGATTACTTCGTCCTGCCGGAAGACATCGACTTGCTGCGTCGCACGCTGTCCTCGCGTGCGGAGCATTGGCGCGAGGCGTTGGCAGGAAAGGCCCGTGAAGCGGATTCCACCTTCAGCTCCATGGCTGGTGAAAGTGAGGCTCTAGAGGAAGTTCTCGACAAGGCGCGGCGAGTCATGTCGCACAGCGATGTGACGGTACTCATCGGCGGGGAGACCGGCACAGGAAAGGAACTGTTGGCGCGCGGGATACACGATGGTGGGCCGCGTGCCGGTGGACCGTTTGTGGCAGTCAATTGCGTAGCCATTCCAGCCACCTTGCTCGAAAGCGAACTTTTCGGCCACGAAAAGGGTGCCTTCACGGACGCCCATAACGCGAAACCAGGACTGTTTGAAGAAGCGCACAACGGAACCCTGTTCCTGGACGAGATCGGCCACTTACCGCTCGAGCTACAGGGAAAACTGCTGAGAGCACTGGACGAGAAGCGCATCAGACGGGTTGGCGGCACGGACGAGAAGGAGATCGACGTCAGGATCATCGCGGCTACGCACGTAGAGCTGGATGAAGCGGTAGAGCGTGGCGAGTTTCGTCAGGACCTGTTCTACCGACTGAATGTGGTCTCTTTGCAGCTTCCACCACTGCGCAACCGAGGCGCTGACGTTGAAATGCTCGCACAGTCATTCGCAACCAGCCTTGCGCAGAGATACGGCTTGCCGGTCCCCAAGCTCACACCCGAATTACTCGTGGCGCTGAGAGCACATAACTGGCCTGGCAACGTGCGCGAGCTGCGTCACGCCATCGAGAGAGCCCTGCTGCTGTCCAAGCCCGGCAGTCTCAACCCAGACGAGTTAGTGCCGCGCACGGCATTCCACGGAGCGAAGACCTCAAACGAGATCCCGTTTCCCGCCACGTTGCGCGAGATCAACATTGCTGCGGCGCACCGCACCGTTGATGTCTGCGGTGGCAACAAGAGCGAGGCGGCCCGTAGGCTCGGCGTTTCACGTGCTCGGCTGCAGCGCCTGTTGGATCACGAGAGCGAGGAGGAAGGTTGAGTCGGCCCGACAACCCGTTCCGGGTCCCCGACGATCCGCTCAAGGGAGCGCGCGATGCCGTCCGCACCGGTCGGTTTCGCGAGGCATTGACTGAGCTTGCACAGTTGGAGTCGGTGCAGGGCACCTCCGCCGAATGGCTACTGCTCAAGGCGATGGCGTGTTGGAGATTGGGGGATTTCGCGGAGAGTCATCAGGCATCGCAGAATGCGCTCGCAGCGTACAAGGACCGTGGTGACGGTGATGGAGAAATGCGCGCTCTGAACGTGGCCGCCGCAGGGAAGTTCGCCCTCGGTGAGCTCGATGCGGCCCGTACCGGTTTCGAACGCGCGCTGGAACTCGCGCGTCGCTACGGCGACAAGCTGATGATGGCCCGGTGCGCCAACAACCTCGGCAACGTGGCGTACTACTATGGCGATCACACCGGTGCACTGCACCACTATGCACAAGCTGCCCGACTGTTCGAACAGCTTGGAAGTCTGAGCGGTACGGCCGAGGCATGGCACAACACCGCCGTCGTGTTGCGGGAGCAGGGTCGGTTGAGTGCAGCTCAGGAGGCCGCCGACAAGGCCATGGACGCGGCACAGAGGCTAGGCGACCCGCGCACGTTGGGTTGGACGCTAGGTGGTAGCGGCGAAACCGATGCGATGCAGGGCGATCTGCGGCTGGGGTGGGCGCGGGCCGAACGCGCAGCAGAACTGGCGCGCGAGCACTACGACCGACTCACCGAGATCGACTCCATGCGCATCTTGGCCTACATAGCTCGCAGCCAGGGGCAAGGCGATCGCGCCGTCGACTTGGCCCGAACCGCGGCGACCTTGGCCCGAGAGACCGACAGCCCGTGGATGCTCGCCAAAGCACATCAAGAACTCGGCTACTCGCTACGGGAAGTTGGCATGAGACGGGATGCTGACGAAGCGCTGGCTGTTGCGGCCGACGCATTCGAGCGCACCGGGGCTCGCTCCAGAGCCACAGCTCTTCGAAGCGCTCAAGCCTGAGGGCAATTCATCCAGACGCTAGGAACGCGACATCGCGGCACTTAGCTTTACCCACGTGACTCAACTCGTCAATTCCGAGTTCATAGAGCTACAGGAAATCCTGGCTGGCCGCTATTCCATCGAGCGGGAACTGGGTCGCGGTGGAATGGGCATAGTGCTGCTCGCTCGAGACGTGGCGCTGGACCGCTTAGTGGCCATCAAGCTCCTACCGAAGGGAATGGCCTCCCAGCCCGAGTTGCGCGAGCGCTTTCTGCGCGAGGCCCGAACCGCTGCCGGACTGTCACATCCCAACATCGTGCCGATTCACACGGTCGAAGAACACGGCGACTTCGTCTTCTTCGTGATGGGATTCGTGGATGGTGAGACGTTGCGAGAACGCGTGGAACGAACTGGACCGCTGACGCCCCGAGCCACCCTGCGATTATTACAGGAGGTGTCTTGGGCACTGGCCCACGCGCATCAGAGCGGCATCGTGCACAGGGACGTCAAGCCCGAAAACATCATGCTGGAGCGGGCCAGCGACAGAGCACTGGTCACCGACTTCGGCATCGCGGTACCCGGCGGCGGCAGTGAATCCGATCCGGACCGCGGTGTGGTCGGCACGGCGCGATACATGAGCCCCGAACAGGCCTGTGGCGAGCCGGTTGACGCCCGCAGTGATCTCTACTCGCTTGGGGCGACCGCTTTCTTTGCACTGACGGGCAGGGCTCCGTTCGAGGCTCCAACCGTGCCGGCTTTGCTCGCAAAGCACGTCACCGAACCGCCTCCCAAGCTCATCGCCGCTCGGCCCGAGACGCCAGACAAGTTGGCAGCAATCGTGGATCGCTGTCTGCAGAAAGACCCGGAGGAACGGTTCCCCTCCGGAGACGAGATGGCACGAGCAGTTAGTGAGGCACGGGGTCGTGAGCTTCGCGCGCCGCCGGTAGTAAGGAATTTCTTGCGGAATGCCGAAGTGAGCACGGCGGTGATACTCACGATTGTCGTCTTCGGTCCCGACAGCACCGCGGGAAGCAGCGGCGTGAACATCGAGGGACTGCAGCTAGTATCCTTGTTCTTGCTGTTCCAGCTCGGCTTGGCAGCACGGCGACTACTGCGTACGGGGTACACTTTCGACGATATCCGTGAAGCTCTCCTCGCCGAAGCACGCGTCCAGGAAGAGGAGGCAGAGGCGGTGAAGCGGAAGAAATGGGCCCGCCGCATCTCGGGAGCCTGGAACCGAATCTGGGCCAGCAAGTTCGGCCGCTTCTTCTTCAGGATATCCGGTGTCGGTCTAGCGAAACCGGAGAGAACGGCACTTCCATCTGCCGACCCTACGGAGTTGGTGCTGGGCAACGCCGCCACCGAGATATACCTGGGTTTGCCGGACGAGGTCAGATCCCGACTGCCTGACGTTCCACGTGTCATCGAGCGCCTGGAACGGGATGCTGAGAAGCTGCGTCAGCGCGGGGAAACGGGTGAAAGACTGACCTTGGCCGTGGGTGCGCTGGAAAATGTGCGGCTGGGGTTGTTGCGCCTCAGAGCGGGGATGGGAACGGTCGATGGCCTCACTGAGGATCTGGCAAGAGCACAGGAGATAGGGGACGATATTGATGCAGAATTGAGCGCCCGACGTGAGGTGGACGCAGTCCTGGACAGTAGGCCGGGCGTCTAACCCGCGTCCGCGAGCACCCTACCCAACAGGCGGTTGGTCGCGGTCAATACCGCCAGCACGGCGCCTCTTGCGGGATCTCCCTTGATCAGGCACGAACCCACCAATCGCTCCGCTTGAGCATCCAGCACGCCGCTCAGTGATACAATCACGATAATGGTGTCAAAGCTATCAATGGCTTTGACCGCCAACACCTCGAGTGCGATCCTCTCCTCGGAGGCCGACACAAGGGCTTTCGCTGTCGCTTCCGCAGCGCAGCGAAGTTGTCCTTGATCGCTATCCTGTCCCGCAGCGGCACCAGTGAATGTTCCAACCCCGCCCCTGCCCAACAGCACCCGAGCCTCACACTTTTCCGCCGCTGCCTGGACAAGCTCGAAATCCTCGAGCTTCAGCCTCTCGTGTAAGTGGTCCATGACCGCCCTTCTTGAGCTAGTGAGGTTCTCCCTCGCTCGACCATACATGCTGCGCGAATGCTGGGCAACTCTCAAGATAACTTGCGCAGCGATTGGTTGCTAACCAGCGGGTAGCGTCCCCACCGCCACGGCCCAAGAATTGGCGCCGGACGCCATTCGCCCGCAGATTCTACAGCAACCAATCCACGCACTCACACACTATGTCTTTGACCGCCAGAGTTCTCGTCGGCCTAGTGGCTGGCCTCGTTATCGGTGTCATCATATCGCTGACACAGCACCCGGCGTCGTTAGCCGCAGTTTCCGTGGTGGAACCGATTGGCGCGCTGTGGGTCAACGCAATCCGCATGACCGTGATCCCGCTCGTCGTGTCGCTGCTCGTAACGGGTGTGGCTTCGACATCGGCTAGAAGCGCTGGCAGCATCGGGGGACGCGCCCTTGCGTTCTTTGTTGTGCTGGTTGCAGGGAGCGCGCTGCTGGCGGCTGTCGCGGCGCCGCCGCTCCTGTCACTTGGGTCGTTTGACAGCGAGGCCTTTGCAGCTCTGCGGGAAACCGCGACTGCTACGCAGGTGGAACTGCCCCCATTCCGGGAGTGGATCGTCAACCTGATACCGGCAAACCCCATCCGAGCGGCAGCGGACGGTGCGATGCTGCCGCTCATCGTGTTCACGGCCATCCTCGCGTTGGCCATTCTGCGCCTGGAAGGCGAGCATAAGCAGACCCTCGTCGGTTTCTTCGACGCGGTGTCTCGCGCCATGCTGGTGATCGTGAACTGGATCCTGCTGGTTGCTCCCATCGGCGTGTTCTGCCTAGTCCTGCCGTTGGCAGCCCGCACTGGCATCGACCTGATCGGAGCAATGGGGGTGTTTATTCTCGTTGCGTGCGGCTTGGTAACGGTCGCGCTCCTGGCACTTTATCCGGTTGCGGTACTGGGCGGCGGCATCTCACTCAAGCGGTTCGCGCGCGCATGCGCTCCGGCCCAGGCGGTTGGGTTCAGCACCCGATCGTCGCTGGCGTCGTTGCCCGCCATGCTCGAAGCCGCGGAGGACGATTTAGAGCTGGCCCCACAGGTGACTGGCATCGTTCTACCGGTTGCAGTCGCCCTGCTCAAGTACGCGTCGCCACCGGTTCGCATCACCGGCACGATCTTCGTCGCCCACCTGTATGGCATCGACCTCGGCGTAGTGGAGATCGCCACCATCGCGGCAGCGCTGGGAGCGCTGAGCTTCTATTCGCCCGGCATCCCGAGCGGTGGCCTGTTCATCATGACGCCAGTGTACATAGCGTTGGGTCTGCCGGTGGAGGGAATCGGCCTGCTAATCGCGCTGGACATGATCCCAGACATGTTCATTACTTGGGCAAACGTCACCGCCGACATGACGGTGGCGGTGGTGCTGGGGCGGGCGGGAGAGAGTGTTCCTGCGGACGTTGGTGAGTCGGGTTAGAGGGCGGACGAGGGCGGTAAGGGGCGGGAAGAGCGGGAAGGGGCACGATGCCGAGGAGCTCCGCATTGACGGGGCTCCTTTTATCTATGGTCTGGCCTCAGCTCCAAAGTAGCTGCTAGAACTCGCGCTTCTTCATCTCCGAGAAGAGCTTCTGCGCCTCCATGTCGTCGTCTGTCTCCTCAGGCAACGTGTCGTCGTATTGTCGGCGCAGCTTCTTCTTGGCCTTGGCGGCCTTGGCAGCATTCTTTCTAGCTAGAGCCGCCAGTTTATCGTCGTCGCTCTTGGTCATCCAGGTAAGTCCCCTGTGTGTGTTGGTGCGCGATAATCGTCACCCGTCGTGGCACGTAGGCGGGCCTTCATCCGACTGCTCCTGAACGGAGTTCAGACGGGATGCCGTTGTCAAGTTCCGCTCATGGGTCAGTCGATGGGGATCCAGTGGTGCTGCCGGCTGGGACCTACACCGTACGCGTTCTCACGACTCCAGCGTTTTCGATCGAGGACGTCGAGATCCTTCCAGAGCAAGAGCGGCAAGTCACCACCAGGGCTCCTCGGTAGGAGGCCGCACTTGGAGTCAGTCGTGAGTAATAGTGGATCCACTCGGCTTGTGAGATCGTTCACAAACATCTAGCGGACGTCCCTCTTGCGATTGCGTGCAACGCGTCGCATCTTCGCGCGTCGCCCTCAGGGCCTTCGCGCTCGCCGCCGTTCTGATGTCTTTAAGAAGAGACACCCTCCGTCGAGATCGAAGTGCCCCGTGGCTGCAGGCGCAGCGAGACTACTGGTGCATTGGGTTGGGACCTCATGCACGGCAATTGTAGCTCACGAGTTGGGGTGAGCAATGCCTCACCCCAAAGGCCCAACGCGCCCACTGGCGCTCATCTATCGCGGAGGTAGCATGAAACGCAATTTCCACCGTCACTTGGTCTTCATTATCCTGTTCGCCGCGGGCACAGGCAACGTGCTTGCTCAGGAAATGCCGACCTCTCAGCCAAACTTGCTCACCATCTTCATCGAGGACGTGAAGCCGGGGATGGACTCTGACCACGCTGCGAACGAGGCCGGGTGGCCGGCCGCCTTCGCCAAGGCTGGTTCCCCGTACTACTACCTCGCCATGGTATCGATGACGGGCCCCAGCCAAGTCTGGTACGTCTCCCCATACGAGTCGTACACCCAGGAAGGCGAGAACATGAAGATGTTGGATTCCAATCCGGAGTTGGCAGCGGAGACCGAGCGGTTGTGGAAGGCTGATGCGCAGTACCTGAACTCTGCCCGCCAAGTCCAGGCCATGGCCCGGCCCGACCTCAGCTATGGCGCTTTCCCCGAACTATCGCTGGCTCGTTTCTGGGATATCACCACATTCCGGGTCCGGCCCGGCCACGATTCAGGATTCGAGGCGGCAGTCGCAGCGTACATCGAGTCGACCAAGCGGAATGCCCCCGACGCAAGCTGGCGCACTTATCAGGTAACCGCGGGAATGTGGGGCAGCACCTACCTGATCTTCGGGTCGGTCGATTCGTACGCCGAATTCGACAAGGCAATGGAGGAAGGCAACGCGATCTGGCAGGGCACGAACGCACAGGAGCAGGAGACCCTCATGAACTTCTTCACCAGTGACATTCAGAACATGATCACCAACCGGTTCCGCCTCGACCCCCGCATGTCGTACGTAGCGCCCGATACGAAAGCGGCCGACCCGGACTTCTGGAATCCGAATCGCTGAACCGCCTTGGTTTGGGCCCGTCCACGGGCGGGCCCCGGCGGTTGCCTTCCCCCATCTGCGCGTTACGGTCAGACCTTCTGCCACCACAGCCAACCAACGATTATTATTGGACCCACTTGCGACCGTGGCGGAACTGGCAGACGCGCAGGATTTAGGAACCGGTAACGAGAGCCTCTCAACACCCGGCAAGCCCCGTCAGGACAAGCACTTCACATATCGGTTGATATTCGGTGGGTCTCAGTTTGGGTCTGTGGTGGGCGCATGCAGGCAACGGCAATCGAACTCTCGATACGGGCTTCCTTGAGTCATCTAGGTGGGATCCTTGGTGAGGAAGCAGGGGATAGCATCTTCCCCAGCTTGTGGCACCACGACCCGCCGAACCCCATCCGGCTCAGCATCCATAGCAACTACTACATTGGCATCCCTCCCAGTGGTCCGCCGCCCCCCTTCCGTCCCCGCAAGGTGGCGTCGGGTTGAACCAAGCCATAGCTTGGTCGCCTGGGACCAGCCACTCATTCTAGATGACCGACCCTCTAGCGGGCCTCAAGAAGGCCCTCGCGGACCGCTACACCATCGAGCGCCCGATCGGGCATGGTGGGATGGCAACAGTCTACTTGGCGGAGGAACACCATCCACGCCGCCCGGTGGCCATTAAGGTCCTCAGCCCAGAGTTCGCCACTCAGCTGATGCGGGAGCGGTTCATTCGGGAGGTCAACCTCGTTTCCAAGTTGATCCACCCTCATATCGTCCCGGTGTTCGCCGCGGGGGAGGCGGGTGGGCTGCTCTACTACGTAATGCCGTACGTCGAGGGCGAATCATTGCAGCATCGCCTTGTACGGGACCGGGTGGTGCCCCTGCCGGTCGCTGTGAAGATCGCACGCGAGGTTGCAGGTGCCCTGCACTACGCCCACGAGTTGGGCATCATCCATCGGGACATCAAACCCGCAAATATCCTACTGGCGACCAACGATGAGGCACTGGTGGCAGATTTCGGCATCGCCCGAGCAATCGGTGCAGCTACCGGCGCCTTCAACATCACCCGCACGGGACTCCCCATCGGCACACCTGTATACATGAGTCCCGAGCAGGCAATTGGTGAGCCGAATCTCGACAGGCGCTCCGATGTATACAGCCTGGGATGCGTACTCTTCGAGATGCTTGTGGGCGATCCGCCATTCTCCGATCCGAGTGTACGGGCTGGTATGCCCGATGGTTCCGGCGATGTGCTGGATCGCCTCAGCACAATGCAGGAGCCGGTGCCGGATGAGCTTGAGGCTGCGGTGGACAAGACATTGGCAGAGAAACCATCGGATCGGTTTGCCACCGCAGCCGAGTTGGAGCAAGCGCTCGCCGCGGTGCTTGCGGCAACGCAGGCAGCCGCAAGATCCGAGAGCGTTGCGGGAAGGGCCAGTGCTCGGAATCGTTTCCTGGTGGGGCTCGCTATCGCAGCGCTGGTAGTCATCGCCGCAGCAGTTGGCTTCTTTCGCGGCTGGCGCGGAGCTCCGCCGGACGCTATCAGACGCCCCATGTTAGTTGTGTTGCCGTTCGAGAACCTCGGTCCGGTTGGTGATGAGTACTTCTCCTATGGAATCACGGACGCTGTCACCGCCCGACTTTCTGGCTTGCGCGATTTGGGCGTTGTCTCACGCAACAGCGCGGTTCTCTACGAAGGTACCGACAAGACAACCCGACAGATTGGTGATGAGCTGGGTGTTGACTACATCC
>JBDHHP010000055.1:0-29178 GCA_039589275.1 Gemmatimonadota bacterium
GGACAGGTGGCCGAGTGGTCGAAGGCGCGCGCCTGGAGAGCGCGTAGACGGTAACCCCGTCTCGTGGGTTCGAATCCCACCCTGTCCGTAGAAGCGACATAGCGGTGACTCGGCTCCAAAGGGGACACATCTCTGAGGCGGTCATCGCTTTCCTGCTTCGGGGAACGGGGAACGATGGCTTCAGGTCGACGTTCGGTGTTCAACCTTCTCCGCCCCTACGCCGAGACCACCCTCAACCCTCTCACTTCCATTCGCGCGAAATCGGCAGGTTTGGATGTCGCAAGCGGAGCATCGTGAGCCACCGCAACGGCAGCTACCGTGCAGTCCAGCATCGAGCCTCTTCGACGACCGGAGTGATTGAATAGATCTGCGGCTATAGACGCATGCTCGGCAGTGAAGGGCAGTACATCGCCGACTAGTCGCCTGGCTAGCTCAAACTGTTTTGGCTTGAGAGGCCCGCATAGGAACTCGCTCCACGCGATGGCACTGATGGCAAGTGGGGTGCGATCTCGCAACCAAGCTCGGAGCGCCCCGTCTTCTGGCGATCCCCGGACCAGTGCCAAGATGAGGAAGCTGGTATCGAGCAAGATCACTGGGTAGCCTTACCTCGCTTTTCGGATGACTTGCGGCGGGCCGCCCGGGTGCGACGCACCCAATTGCGAGCGCTGTTTTGCGAGACCCCGGCCGATCGCTGCAGCCGGCTCAGCACCTTCGCCGTATCTCCGTCCCCCTCTTCCACCTGGGCCGCTGCGATGCTTATGGCTCTGCGAAGCGCTTCGGATTTGGATACTTCCCAGCGTCGAGCCATATGCTCCAGGGCTCTGATAGTCTCGGAATCCAATGAGTAGGTCGCCTTGACCTTTGGTATGGCCATATGTTAGAGTATGGCCATACTCTGATCATGTCAAGCGCTGCATCATCCTTTGTCAGACTCTAGGCCGCTGACTGCCAGCTGCCGGCTCAGAACCCTCTCTTCCTATACCTCACCACCCCATCCGACATCGTGAGCAGAATGCGATCCCTCATCCCGAACAGCAACTCAGGGTCGTCCTCAAGCATGCTGATGTCAGCGAGGTCGAGAACCACCAGATCCGCCACCTTGCCGACTTCGAGGCTCCCGCGAGAATCCTCATCGTACGTCAAGTAGGCTCCGTTGATGGTGTACGAGCGGAGAGCGTTCTTCAGATCGAGGGTCTCATCCGGTCCGTAGACTTCGCCGTCGGCCTGAGAACGGCGGGTCATGAGAGCGTACATGCCGATCCAGGGGTCGTGACTGGTGACGGGATAGTCGGAACCGGAATTCAGGACGACTCCGGCCTCCACGTAGGAGCGAAACGGCTTCGTGCGGGCAAGCCTCTCGGAACCGAGGTTGGTGAGAAACGCCGCGCCTTCCTGCCAATTGAACACGGGGTTCACCGAAGCGATGATTCCGTACTCGGCCATGTCTTCTAACACTCGGGTTGCCGGTTCCAGAGGGAGGTACGCGTGGATCAGGCTCCAGCGCAGATCGGCCTCAGGCCGGTCGGCGTGGATCTCGTCCATCAGCTTCTTGTAGAGGTCTACGGTCTGCCGCATTGCCACGTCACCACAGGTGTGCGTGTGGAGGTCCCAGCCGAACTCGAGTGCCGCAACTCGGAACTGAGCCTCACGGGCCGCAGCGTCGGCTTGTACAGGTATGCCAAGGTTCCGTTCTCCTTCAAACTCCTCCCACTCACTGAACGACTCGGACAACCATGCGCTGCGCGTGCCGGCGCCCCCGTCGGCGTAGAACTTCATTCCCCTCCACCGCAGCCAGGAATCTCCCAGGTTGTTCACCTTGATTCCCTCGAAGTGTGAGCGCATCGAGTCCAGACTATGCGTGTAGAACGTCCCCTCGTAGACGGCGGGGATCCGCAGTCCCTCGAGGAGGTTCCGGTTCTTGGCTTCCTGGTAGACTTGAATGTTGTGGCCCATTCGCGAAGACGGGTCCACGATGCTGGTGACGCCAAGTGAGAGCATCTCCAGCGCGCCCAGATGGACACTCTGAACGTCCATCTCAAACCGTTCCGTCGCGTCCAACGCACCGGGCGCGCCAGTGATTCGGCGACCAGTCCCCGAGCCGGGGAATGATCCAGGTCGCGCTACCAACCGCGAAGCGCGCGATCCGACGAACGCTCCGGTCGGAATCACGTATTCGCTCGACCGTCCGGCGATGGTGATGGTCCGGGGAGCCCGGAAGATGCGATCCTCAAAGGTGAAATCCTGCGGGTCCTCAAGCCACCAGTTGGGCCACGTGGACGGATCTTCATCGTCGATCCCCATCATGTCGAACACCAGTGTGTTGACCGCGACACCCCGGTACACGCGATTCAACAAGATGGGGTTTTCGGGTGCAACATCATCCAGCTGCCAGCGGGTTACCATCTCGGGGTACTTGTACTGGTCCCATCTGTTGCCGATCAGCCACTCCCCGGGTTCAGGGTTCATCCGCTCCTTGAGCGAAGCGATTTCGGCCACGATCTCTTCTGCGCTCATAGCGAACGTCAACTCGGCCTCGTAGGTGATGTCGTGGCCTAGGCTCAGGAAGTGAATGTGGGAATCCTGTAAGCCGGGGATCACAGTGCTCCCCTGAAAGCGTCAACTTCGCTCGCGGTCCCAACGGCAATGATCTGTCCGTCCCTAACGGCCAGTGCCTGAGCCATCGTGAAACCTCTGTCGACAGTCACCACCTGCCCGCCAGTTAAGATCCAGTCGGCTTTGGCGCCGGGAGGAACGGAGGGCGCACAAGCCGTAAGCGTAAACAGTGCCAGGAACGGAAGCTTGCGAAGACCCAAGCACTTCATGCCAACCTCCAGGTAGACAAGAGTCGGGTTCTCCTAGAAGGTACGGCAAATCGTGTTGACACGTCATCTGCTGGCCGCTGGCTGCTGGCCGCCGACAGCTGATCACCTCCCTTGCCATCCAATCCCCCCCGTGTTTGTTATCAAGTCGGTCAAAACACGACTACCATCCGAAACCTTCCCACGGAGCTGGTCCATGAACTCCTATAAGCATCTGATTGGCAGTACAGTGCTAATGGCAGGCCTTGGGCTGTTGACCACGCCGCTGGCGGCACAGCACTTCATAGGCCCTCCGCTACCGGAGACCCCGCAGGCAGAGGCACTCTCGAGCCTGTCTTACCGCAACATCGGTCCGGCCAACATGGGCGGGCGGGTTAGCACGATCCTTGGTGTCCCCGGTGATCCCAAGACGTGGTGGTTTGGCGGAGCCGACGCCGGTCTGTGGATGACGCAAAACGGCGGCACCACGTTCGAGGGCCAATGGCAAGACGAGGCCGCTTACTCGGTGGGCTCACTGGGCATGGCGCCCTCAGACCACAACGTCTTGTACCTGGGATCAGGTGAGGCCGATCCGCGTAATTCCGTCAGCTACGGACTCGGCGTTTGGAAATCCACCGACATGGGAAAGACCTGGAAACACATGGGTCTAGAGGACACCGAGCGGATCCGGCGTGTACGTGTACACCCCGCGAATCCCGACATGGCGTACGTGTGTGCCATGGGTCACGAGTGGGGTGCCAACGAGCAGCGCGGCGTGTTCAAAACAGTGGATGGTGGCGAGACGTGGGAGAAGGTCCTCTACATAGACGAGGATACCGGCTGTTCGGATCTGGATATCAACTGGTCCAACCCTCGGATACTCTATGCCGGAATGTGGACTTTCCGCCGTAAGCCATGGCGCTTCGACGGCGGCGGCAGGGAGACCGCCGTTTATACGTCGACCGACGCCGGTAACACCTGGCAGAAGCTGAACGTGGTTGACGAGCCAATGGCGCGCATCGGTCTGGCAATCGCGCAGAGCGATCCGAATACCGTCTATGTAGTCACCGAGACGCCCACAAAGGGCACGCTGTTCCGCTCCGATGACGCGGGCGCGACCTGGCGCGGCGTGAGCGACAATCGCAGCATCAACTTCCGCCCGTTCTACTACAGCGAGATCTACACCGATCCCAATAACCCCGAAGTGGTCTGGTCTCTCTCTGGTGGTCTCTACAAGTCGACCGATGGTGGCCGCAACTTCGAGTCGGTAGGGCAGGGGGTGCACGGCGACCACCAAGCACTTTGGATCGACCCCGAGGACTCGGACCACGTGTTGTCCGGCTCGGACGGCGGTTATCAGGTGAGCTTCGACGGCGGTGACAACTGGGACATCATCAACAACGTCACGCTGTCGCAGTACTACCAGATTTTCACTGACGACCGCGATCCTTACTTCGTCTGCGGCGGCTTGCAGGACAACGGCAACTGGTGCGGCCCGAGCCGCATGAGCAACGGCGGGTTTGGGAGCGGTAGCATTCGTAAGGACGAGTGGTACACCGTCTCCGGCGGCGACGGGTTCTATACAGTGCCGGTGCCGGGGAAGCCGCACTTGGTGTACTCGAATGCCCAAGGCGGCTACTTCCGCATCACCAACACCAGTACCGGCGTCACTCAATCCATCGAGCCCTATCCACGCATGCACGGCTCGCAGGGGCAGGGAATGTATCGGGCCAAGTATCGCTTCAATTGGGACGCCCCGATCCACATATCGCCACACGATCCCAACACGCTGTACTGGGGCGGCAATGTGCTGTTCAAGAGCACCGATCAGGGACACAGCTTCGACATCATCAGTCCCGACCTCACCACGAATGATCCGAACAAGCAACTCGATTCGGGTGGTGAGGTGTACCTCGACAACACCGCCGCCGAGTTCCACTCGACGATTCTCACAATAGCAGAATCACCGCGCGAAGCCGGAGTTGTCTGGGTGGGAACCGACGATGGCAACGTGCAGATCACTCGGGACGGCGGTGCGAACTGGACGCTGGTGAACAGCAACCTGCCCGACTTCCCAGCGGAGGCATGGGTGTCGAAGATCGACGCGTCGCACCACGTGGCGGGCCGTGCGTACGTAAACGTCGACCAACACAGGCTGGATGACTTCACACCGCATGTCTGGCGCTGTGACAATTACGGTGAGGATTGCGAGAACTTGAGTGCAGGCCTGCCGCAGGACGATTACACCAAGGTCGTTCGCGAAGACCCAACCAATGCCGACTTGTTGTACGTGGGCATGGATCGCGGGATCTACTTCTCCTGGGATGGCGGCGAGACCTGGACGGACATGCGACTCAACATGCCCAGGGTGTCGGTGCGCGACATCAAGATCCAACAGCAGTACAACGACCTGGTGGTTGGCACGCACGGTCGCGGCGCATGGATTCTCGATGACCTCGGTCCGGTGCAACACCTAGCCGAGGCAATGCAGCAGGGGTTGTTCATGTTCCCTGCGCAGGAAGCCACTCATTGGCAGCAGTGGGGTCGCGACGCCTCGGCCGGTCAGCGAACCTATCAAGGTGAGAATGCGCAGCAAGGTGCGTTGCTCAACTTCTATCTCGCCGAGAAACCCTCGGAGCGAGTCAGAATCCGCATCACCGACGCTGGCGGTGACCTGGTGCAGGAATTCCCCGTGCAAGAGCCAAAGGCCGGTGTCAATCGCACCACCTGGAACCTGCGACACATGGGCCCACGTCCACGTCCGAGACAGACAGGGCAGCAGCCCAGTGGCCGGGCCGCCCGGTTCGCGCGTATGGGTGCCCCAGCTCTCCCCGGCACTTACACCGCTACAGTTGTGGTCGGTGACGGGGTCATGGAAAGCAGCACTACCGTCGAGCTGAGGGGTGACCCCCGCATAGGCTTGTCGGCCGCCCACTTCCGTGCCTGGCACGAGGCGGTCCAGTCATTGGTAGACCTTTCCAACGAGACCAACACAATGCGGGACCAGGTTAACAAGCTGAAAGAACAGCTCGAGGGCGTGGGACAGAACATCGGTGATGCCAACGTGGAAGATGTCGACGCTGTGCGTGCAAAGTTGGGTGAGGCAACGAGTCAGCTGAAGGTCCTGAATGACACGACGCTGCAGCGCCCGCCGCCCAACATGGGTTACCGGCAATACCCGCGGCTCAGCGACGAGGTGAGCAGACTCATG
Source organism: Gemmatimonadota bacterium (assembly GCA_039589275.1). Taxonomy (GTDB): domain Bacteria; phylum Gemmatimonadota; class Gemmatimonadetes; order Gemmatimonadales; family GWC2-71-9. The sequence goes on from JBDHHP010000055.1 coordinate 6,010, forward strand.
TCAGGCATCATGGGCGTCCAGGCGCGTCCCACCGAGGCTCAGATGACTGTGTTGTCTGAGCTGCAGGCAGAAGTTGCGGCGGCGCGCGGAGAGCTGCAGGCAATCATTGACGGCCCGATCAGCGAGCTGAACGAGATGCTGGGTGACCTGCCGGCGGTGGTGGTGCCGCGCAGGGAGCTGATTCCGTAGGGCGGTATGGCGGTATGGCGCTAAGGCGGTATGGCGGTAGGGCGGTAGGACCACCCCAGCCCTACCCGCCTTGGCGTCTCAAACTAGGGTCCCGTCGCGTACGGCGGCGGGATCCTTGTCTGACTTCTGGGAGATGAGCATGCGGGTCTGTTGCGCAATTCTGACAGTGATTTCGTTGGTTGTATTGCCACCACCGTCACTTCATGCTGCAGCACAGGTGGCTCAACAACAGGGTATCCAACGGCTGTTCGACAATATTGATCGAGATCGCGACCAGCACCTCGAGTTCCTGCGACGTCTGATCCGAGCTTCGGCGCATGGGGAAGAAGCTGTGCAACAACTCGTGGCCGATCGGTTTGAGGAGTTGGGGCTGGAGGTACAGACGCTGCGACTGCTTCCCACGCGGCTGAGCCTGAACATGGAATTCGCGGCCGAAGAGGCGATCGACATGACGGAGCGGATCAGCGTGATCGGTCGGCTGGAAGGCAGTGGCGGCGGCCGTAGCCTGTTGTTCTTTGGTCACCCGGACGGCGAGCCGGTTACGACTGAATCGACTCGGGATTGGATCCACGATCCGTTTGCGGCCGAGATCGACCGCGGACGCATCTATGGTTGGGGTGTGGCTGACGATCTGGCAGGCGTCGCGATCATGGCGGAAGCAGTGGCTGCCGTCCTGGAGACTTCAGGGCCGCCCCGCGGCGACGTCTACCTTGGCAGTACCCCCGCTAAGCGAAACGCCCGCGGAATTCTGGCTCTGTTGAATGAGGGGTATCAAGCCGATGCCTCGGTATATCTCCATCCCGCGGAGTCCGAGAAGGGCCTGAAGGACATCAAAGCAATAACGTCAGGGATGCTGCAGTTCCGGATCACCGTACAGGGACAAGCACCGGATACCAAGGAGCCCGGACAGACGGCCTTCGCTCACATGGCAGCCAACGCCGTCGATGGCGCGTACATGGTAATCGGATCCCTAAGAGATCTGGATGAAGCGCGCGCTGGTAGAGTGCGGCATGACGCGCTCCAGTCAGCCGTAGGCCGTTCGACCAACTTGCTTGTAAGCCGCGTGTCGTGCGGCGAAGCAGGGAGGATGACCCGTGTGCCGCTGGAATGCGTTGTTTCGGGCTCGATTACGTTCCCACCCAACGAAGAGATGCCTGCGGTGCAGGATGAAATCACTCGGGCAATAGCGCAAGTCGCGCAGTCCGATCCCTGGCTGGCAGAACACCCACCTGCGATCGAATGGCTGTTCGGCACGCAAGGTGTCGAGGTACCGCGCGAGCACCCGCTCTATCGTACCGTGCACGAAGCAGTCCGTCTGGTGACAGGTGAGGAACCCGAGGTCAATCCGCTGCACTCAGCGAGCGACATTAGGAACCCCAACTTGTTTCGCGGTATACCGTCTGTTGGGATCGGACCCCTGGCGGGTGATCTGACGCAGGCCGGCGGGCACGATGAGTGGGTGGATGTTGAAGATTACATTCGCGCTATAAAGATCTGCGCCAAGATCATTGCTGACTGGAGCAACTGACATAATGCTGCGACCGATCCGGCGATCGGTCGAGATCACGATCGTAACCCTATTCGCGGTCCTGACGGTAGCCGTCTTCATCCAGGTAGTGGCCCGTTACGTGTTCAATCAGCCGCCAGCCTGGACCGAGGAACTTGCGCGCTTCTGCCAAGTGTGGATCGTGCTGCTCGCGTCATCTCTGTGCATCCGCAAGGGCAGCCACCTGGCGGTGGACTATGTCGGCCCATCACTGAGCCCATCGGCGCGCCGGGCTCTCGGGGCGGCGATCGGCGCGCTGATGGCGGCTTACGCGTTGGTCGTCGCGGTCTGGGGAATCCGCCTCGTCATGGTCGGGTTCCAGCAGGTCTCTCCGGCCATGCAGCTGAACATGGGTCTCGTGTACCTGGTCTTTCCGTTGGCGGGGGGATTGATGGTGCTGGAGGCCGTGCTGCAGACGGTGGGCCGGGCGGGACGAGGTGGTGATCCGTGATTCTCCTCGTGCTGCTGTTGATCGGTCTGATTGTCGCGGGCGTGCCCGTCGCGTTTGCGCTCGGACTGGGCGCCCTGATAGCACTCCTGGCCGAACCGGGCTTGCCGTTGGCGTTGGTGCCGCAACGCATGTTCACGGCGCTCGACTCGTGGCCCATCATGGCTGTGCCGCTCTTCATGCTGGCCGGTGGCCTGATGGACAAAGGCGGCATGTCGCGCCGCATCGTCGAGTTTGCCTCGGCATGCCTGTGTTTTGTCCGTGGCAGCTTGGGGATGGTCACAGTGTTGGCAAGCATGGTCTTTGCCGGTATCTCCGGTTCCTCCACGGCCGACACAGCGGCGGTTGGTTCAATACTGCTCCCGGCGATGCGGCAGCGGGGCTACGACATGCGCTTTGCCGCTGCGCTGCAGGCGGCCGCTGGCGCCATTGGGCCGGTCATTCCTCCCAGCATACTCATGATTCTCATTGGGTATGTGACCGGGACGTCCGTGGCTCAGCTCTTCCTGGCGGGTGTTGTGCCCGGCGTCATGATAGGCGTCTGCCTCATGGTGGTCGCGTATCGGCAGGCGTTGAGGGAAGGTCCGGCCGGCGACAGACCTACGCCGCTAGACGTGCGCATGGTTGTGCGGACGGGGCGGCAGGCTCTGCCTGCCCTGGGCCTGCCGCTGCTGATCGTGTTCGGCATACTGGGCGGCATATTCACCGCCACAGAAGCTGCGGCCGCAGCCGTGGTGTACGGACTGGTGGTGGGATGGTTTGTCTACAGAGAAATCAACTGGCGCGATCTACCGGCAATCGCACTGGATGCAGCCGAGAAGTCCTGTGTGGTGCTGTTCATCGCGGCAACCGCAATGCTGTTTGCCTGGTTGATCGCGGTTCACCAGCTACCCCAGGCGCTGGGTGCGGCTCTTGAGACCCACATCGGGAGTCGTACGTTGTTTCTGATCTTCTTGAACCTCACTCTGCTATTGATTGGGATGTTCCTCGAGAGTTTCTCTGCCGTGATAGTGTTTACGCCCATTTTGTTTCCAATAGCGCGGGGCTTTGGAATTGAGCCGCTGCACTTTGGGATCATGGCGACCGTGAATCTGGCGATCGGGTACATCACACCGCCCTATGGAGCCACTCTATTCGTGGCGTGCGGCATTTCGGGACAGAGCGTTCGCGCCGTGAGCGGCCGAGTGGTGCCGATTCTGATTGCGATGCTGTTGGTGCTCCTGGTGGTCACCTACCTACCCGATACCGTGTTATGGCTGCCGCGCCTGGCCACTCCGTGATGGCACTCTGAGGATGCGACGCCGCGCACTCGTCTGGACACTCCTTGCGTTCCTGGCGGGATGCACGTCGGAACATGAAGTCACGACGATCAAGGCTGCGCTGAGTCAAAACCCCGGCGAGCCGCAGGTGCGTGCGGTGGAGTTGTTCCAGAAGTTGGTGGAGGATGGTACTCGCGGCCGTATCAAGGTGCTGATCTATCCCAACAACCAGCTGGGCAATCAGCGAGACGTAGTGGAAGGACTGCAACTGGGGAGCATAGAGCTGAGCAACATTGCCAGCGTCATGGCGGGATTTGTGCCTGAGGTAAACCTGTTTGAGCTACCGTTCTTGTTCGACAGTCCCGAGCACTTCGATGCCGTGCTCGACTCGACGGTAGGAGAGAGCCTGCGTCCCGCTTTCGCGCGCAAAGGCCTGCACCTGCTCGGTTACTTCGATGCTGGTGAGCGGCATATAATGACCACGTCTCGACCGATCGACAGCTTTGAGGATCTGCGCGGGCTCAAGATCCGCACCATGGAGAACCCCCTACACCTGTCTGCTTTCAAGGTTTTCGGTGCCAACCCCCTGCCAATGGCATACGGCGAGCTGTACACCGCGTTGGAGCAACGAGTCATCGACGGGGCGGAAGCGGCAGACCCCAACTACTTCGCTAAGCGGTTCTACGAACCGGCGCCACACTGGGCCCGAGTCGGCTGGATCAGGTTGGTTGAGTATGTCGTCATGAGCCGATCGTTCTACGAGAAGCTTTCTCCCGAAGATCGCGCCATCGTCGAAGCCGCGGCGCACACCATGATCGAGCAGCAGAGATCCTGGTACCGGGAAGAGGCGACTGCGGCATTGGAGCGGCTGCGCGAAGCCGGTGTTCAAGTCACTCAGCCAGATCGGGCCCCCTTCCGCGAGGCGGCCCGACGGTTGTATGACATGTGGGCGGATCGGGTAGGCGGGATGGACAAGATCGAGGCAATTCTGATTCAACGGGAGACCGTCCCCAAACCGTGATGTGGGAGCAGAAAAGGAACTGACATGGAATACCGACTGCTGGGTCGCACCGGCGTGCGGGTTTCGGCTCTAACACTGGGCACGGCCAACTTCGCTGACCCGACCCCGGAGGACGAAGCTGACCGGATCGTTGAGCGAGCGGTCGACGGCGGTATCAACTTGATCGATACGGGTGACAGCTATGCCGCGGGCGAAAGCGAGCGCTTCGTTGGCCGGGCACTCAAGCAAGCCGACCTACGAAGACAAGTCCTGGTGGCTACCAAGGTGCACTATCCCGTGGGCCCCGGACCCAATGACCGGGGGAACTCGCGGCTACACATCCTGCAGGCCTGCGACGACTCGTTGCAGCGACTGCAGACAGACTACATCGACATCTATCAGGTCCATCGGCCCGACCCCGCTACCGACCCTGAAGAAACGCTTGCGGCGTTGGACGATCTGGTGCGCTCGGGGCGGGTCCGCTACGTGGCTTCTTCAACGCATCCGGCTTGGCAGGTGATGGAAGCGCTGGCTATCAGCGACCGCAAAGGCTACGCGCGGTACTGTCTCGAGCAGCCGCCCTACAACTTGCTCGACAGGCGCATCGAGAACGAGCTGGTTCCGCTTTGTCTCAAGCACGGGCTCGGCATCATCTCCTGGTCGCCGACGGCACAGGGGATGTTGACCGGACGCTACCGCTCGGCAGCCGACTACCCTGATGGTTCCCGCGCAGCGTTGCGGGGCGGGATCTACGCCGAACGCATCTGCGACCGCGGAATCGAGATCGGCGACCACTTCGTCGCGCTGGCGCGCGAAGCGGGAATCTCGCCTACTCAGCTCGCGGTGCTGTGGGTGAAAGACCAACCAGGCATAACGGCTCCGATCATCGGACCGCGCACTCTGGATCACCTCGAGGACCTACTTCCCGTCGGCGACATGCAGTTGGACGACGCGGTGAGACAGGCCTGCGATGAGCTGGTGCCACCGGGCAGCGCCGTAGCGAATTTTCACAACACGGCGGAGTGGATGAGAATGGCGGTAGGGCGGTAGGCGACACGAACATCGAACGTCGAACGTCGAACATCGAACATCGAACATCGAACGTCGAACGTCGAACATCGAACAGTGGGTGGGGCTGCAAAGCTGCGGTCCTGCCCGTTATCATGTTCCGATGCCACATACATCCCATTTCCAGCCGGCGCTGTTCAAGTTCCTGCGTGACCTCAAGCGGAACAACACGCGCGAGTGGTTCCAGGCCAACAAGGAGCGGTACGAGCGCGATGTCAAAGTGCCTTTGCTGCACTTCATCTCTGATTTCGGACCGCAGCTCAACAAGATCAGCCCACATTTCCTGGCCGACCCACGTCCCGTGGGCGGCTCGATGTTCAGGATCTACCGGGACACCCGCTTCTCAAAGGACAAGACGCCGTACAAGACCGCCGCTTCGGCGCACTTCCGCCATGAGTCCGCCAAGGATGTTCACGCGCCGGGTTTCTACCTGCATCTCGAGCCTGGCAGCGTATTCGCGGGTATCGGTCTTTGGCATCCGGACAGTCCCACTCAGCGGGCGATTCGGGACGCCATAGTCGAGAATCCCACCCAGTGGAAACGCGCCGTTGGCAGCAAGGCGTTCAAGGAACGGTTCGAGATCGGAGGCGAGTCGCTAAAGCGGCCACCGCGCGGATATGACCCCGATCATCCGCTGATCGAGGTCTTGAAGCTCAAGGACTATGTGGGCTCCACCCCGTTCAGCGAAAAGGACGCATGCGCTCCAGATTTCCTGAATCGATTCACCGCAGCCATGCGAACTACCAAGCCGTTCATGGGGTTTCTCACCAAAGCGGTGGGATTGCCGTTTTGATCGGCTGTCGGCTGTCAGCGGTCAGTTCTCAGTGGTCGGCCGTCAGCGGAGGGGCTGATTGCCTTTTTGAGGGTGCATGATGACTGGTGAATGCGAAGTCACTAATCACGAGCGCTATGTGCGCTTAAACGTGCACGGCCAGTTCAGCCGAGAGCTGGCCATCAGGATGATCGACCTCTCGATCGCGAAGTGCCAGGAATACGATCAGAACTGCGTCTTGATGGACGTACGGAAGATGCCTGGGGCAATCACGATCATGGATAGGCTGCTGGTGGGATTGCACGCCACCAGAGTGCGCCGCTTTGGCATCAGGACCGCCCTGATTGCTCGAACAGACCAGATGCTGCCGGACAAGTTCCTCGAGAACTTCTTGGTGAACCGTGGCGTTCAGATGAGGATCTTCGCCGATCCCGTCGACGGGGAGAAATGGCTCGCTCGATAGCGGCGTGTGTGTTCAGCTGACCGCTGAGTGCTGCCCGCTGCCACCCTTCACTATATCCCACGCCGCTGCCGCCGGCTTCGCCGACAGCCACATGAGTGCCGTGATGATCACGGCAGACGTGAGACACCAGGCGCAGGTCGCGCCGATCACGAACGGCTCTAGAAAGGTCAGATAGACCGAAAACAGAGTTCCGAGCACGGTGCCGCCAAATAGGGCAATCTTGGCCCAATGCGACAGCGGCACAGCGCCCCAGCGTGCCGCCAGCCAAGCCGCGATTATTGCGGCGTACCCGGCTAGACCCAGGACGCCGACTGGGATACCGAAGAGCTTCGCGTATTCACTCTGATTTACTGTATTGCAGTCTCCCACCGGGCCGCACACCGCCGTAACCTGGCCCACCTCGATGTAGGTGAGGTAGGCAGCAACCGCGATTCCCATTGCTGACAGTACTGGAACGGCTAGACCAGGGGCGCCGTCAGGGCCAGATGGGCTAGCGAACCTCGATACCAAGAGCAGACTCGCCACCATGCCGAGCAATACGAGCACCGACATCCCGTTACCCACTGGATCGCGGCCGAAGTTCTCCAACATAGACGGTCGGCGGTCGGTTACCGACTGGAGGGTCTGCCCCATAGCGGCAGAGGTATCAACCGTGGGTTCCGTTGAGACTGGAACGCCTGATGCTACGGACTCCACCGTATCAGGAGGCGCTTCGTCCCGCGACTCCGCGACAGTCTCCTCGGGCGGGAGGCTCGGCTCCGTTGCCGCGGGTTCGGGGTCCACAGGCGGCTGTGAGTCTGGCACTTCCTCTGGAACCTCGGGTACCGGAGCAGGCTCTACCTGTTCAACCGCCGCAAGCGTGTCCGCTGCTTCCGGATCTCGTTGAGCCAGGACGGTCAGAGGAGCAGCCTGTGGGATTCCGCTAACGGCACTGCGCAGTCCCGGTATCTCCGGCCAATCCTGTCCCCCCTCTGCGATCCCCGTTTGAATCAGGCCATGCAGCCTGTTGGGGATCTCGATTGATCCGACAAGTACGGTCCGGTCCATGATGAGACGGGGCACGCCACTCGGCTTACCGTGGGTCTCGAAGGACGCCTGGAATAGCTCACCCCCGAGACGCCTCGAGGCATCAACGAGCAGGATCTCCAGCTGCCCATTTGAGAACAGAAACACGTAGCGTTCCCGTTCGGGTACACCCTCATCGCCGTAGCCTTCCGCCTGTCCACCATACATACCGAAGAAGATGGGCAGGTCCTGGTTGATTACCTGCTCGCAATGCGGACAAGTGGGCGAAAAGAACAACACGGCCCGCACCCTTTGGGCGTGAGCGGAGCCTGGTCCCCCCAGGAGCATAGCGAGCGCGACTATCGACAGTAGGTCTCGAAGAAGTTTCATCTCCAACTTGGTACGGCGTCTGTTACCAGTTGTGGGTTATCTGCTACCCGCCGACAGCCGACAGCCGACAGCCGATCCTCAATCGTCAACAGTCGATCGTCAATCGTCAAGCCTGCCTATTCGCTGGTCGAGGTCGAGCGCCATCTGCAGTTCAGGGGTCATGATGTTCATCTCTAGGTAGAACTCCCAGCGATCGATCAACTCTCCCAACATCACAAAGGACACTACTAACCAGATGCCCGGCGATCCAGTCGTCCAGAGGGCTACCGGCACCAGTATGCCCAGGCCAATCCTCGTAACCCCGGCTAGGAGCCCCCGGCCACCAAGCTGCTGGAGCTCGATCTTGCGCCAAACGTACAGCGCGAGTTTAGCCAAGCCAGCTGTGCCCGCTAGTGCAGGATTCAGCCCCATTACTCCTGCCAGAAGCAGACCCGAAAGGAACACGCTGGCGCTGTGCGGCAGGTTCGACGCGGTCTTCACCCCGTATCGGTACACCGTGTCGACTGCAATCAGCGCAACGAATCCGAGAATCGTTGCCGACCAAGCCAGCCATTGGCCTGTTGGTCGCAGCCACAGGTATGTAGCAGCGGCTACGACAAACAGGTTGAACAGCACGATCTCTCGGCTGAGCCAGGAGTCCGCGACGTTCAAGACGATACGCCAAGCTCTGGTTTTCTTACCCAGGTGCGCGCCGCCGAGTGCCGTGGCCGCTAGAGCGGGAGTCAGAAACGCGGCGATATGCACATCTAGGCCGGCAAAAGCGACGGCGGCAAGCATGGCTGCCAGTACCGGTGCCACGAGTGTAAACACCAAAAGCGGCCATTCGTGCTTCAGGGTCACCTTGGACAATGGCCGGGGACTCCACGGTATGAGCTGGGTCGCCAACGCAGTGGCCTGGGCGGGTACCTCCCGGTCGCTACGTAGCCGAATGATCTTGATTGCCGGACCGAGATCAGTTGCGGTAAACCCTGCAACTCTGTTTGTGATTCTGTCCTGGGAGAGGTCTGCCAATTCAAGCGCGCCGGTGGGGCACAGATCCACACAAGCGGGCTTGAGACCTTCGCTAACCCGGTGATTGCAGAGGGTGCATTTGGTCACAACTCCCGCTGCCGTGTCGAACTTGGGAGCATCGTAGGGGCATGCCCAGGTGCAGTAACGGCAGCCGATGCACTTGTCGACATCGAGCAGCACAACGCCCGTCTCACGATCTCTCGAGTATGCCAGTGCCGGGCAGGCGACCATGCAAGCGGGGTCGCCGCAGTGATTGCAGGCGAGCGACATGTGGAACAGCGGAGCGCCCGGATAGTGGCGCTCGTTGAATGTGTAGATCTTGCGCCAACTTCTGTCCGGTGCGAGTTGGTTCTCGATGACACACGCCAGCTGGCAGGCTTGGCAGCCAGTGCATCGGTTCTGGTCGAACACGAAGCTAAGAGGCATCGGCTACCAGCTTTACCTCAACCAGGTTGTCGTGAAACGCTGCACCGTGACCCATGTCGGTCTCCCGACCGAGTGAGCAGAAGTTTACGGTTCCACCCTCACTGATCCACCAACCGTTAGTGACAGAAACGCATGATCGCTTGATACCAGGGTCGAGCCTCGCGGGTAGGCGCAAGCTGCCGCGGTCATTGCGGATCTCGACTAGGCTGCCGTCCCCGATCTTCCGGACCGCCGCATCGTCGGGGTTGATCACCAGTACGGGCTTGTCGCCGAGCTGTCGGATCATCTCGAGGTTGTTGAACTGGGAGTGGATCCGGTTCTTGGTGTTGGGAGTCAGGAAATAAAGGCTGTGCCTGTTGGATTCAGGGGTGTTTCGACGCGCGGATTCGAGAGGCTCAGCATAGGTCGGCAGCTCCTCCACACCCCATCGCTCGGTTGCCTCTCGCGAGAGCAGCTCGATCTTGCCGGACGGCGTCGGAAACCGGAAGTCTGCGAACGCCACTTCTTGATGACCAGGCGCGAGCACCGGTCCCTGGCGCAGCCGTTCCAGGCTCAGCGTCTCAAACGGTGCGAGCTTTCTCGTCAGGAACTCTTCGATGGCTTCATCTGATGGGCCGGGGATGACATCTGCGAACTCCTGCTCGGTGAATCCCAGTCCGCGGGCCAGCAGGCCGTAGATCTCCGATTCCGGCTTCACCTCCCCCGGTGGGTCGATCATCTTCTGGCGCAATTGGATGTAGGGATGCCAGTAGGCTCCGATGACATCCGATTGCTCGAACATCGTCTTGGCGGGCAAAACCAGATCTGCTTCGCGCGCCGTATCCGTCAGGAACTGGTCCACAACCACGCGGAATTCCAGCGCCCTGAAGGCTTCGAGAACCTTGTTGGTATCCGGGTTCTGAGTGACAGGATTGCCTCGTTCGACCCAGATCATGCGGAGTGGCGGGTCACGCGTGGTCAGCATATCCTTGCCCAACCGAGCCGTGGAGATGGAGACGCGCACGCGGCCGTCCGGCCGTTCCGGCGGGTAGAATGCTATTGGGTCCTTGACCGCGTCGAAGATGTGGCTCTGCAGGTTAGCGTATACCCAACCGGCACCGGGCTTACCGATGTTACCTGTGATTGCCAGTAGTGCCAGCAACGCGCGTATGGTTTGACCACTGTTGGTGTACCGCTGCATGCCAAACCCGGAGCTGATGGTCACCGGATCGATTGTGCCGATGTACTCTGCGAGGCGCTCAATCTGTGTGACGGGAACATCGGTGATGTCACTCACCCGCCCGACGGAATACTCCTGTACCGTCTGGGCGAACTGCGCAAAGCCTTGCACGTGTTCGTCGACAAACCGATGGTGAATCAGATCACGGCGTATGAGCAGGCGTGCGATTGCTAACGCTAGCGCTCCGTCGGTGCCGGGCCTCGGCTGAATGAGGAGATCAGCCCTCTCCGCGGTCTGAGTGCGACGAGGATCCACTACCACTAACTTGGCGCCACGATCGAGAGCTTGATCGACGAACACCATCTGATGGATGTTGGTCTCGGCAGCGTTCTTGCCCCACATGACAATCAGATTGGCGTTGGCAAGATCCCACGGTGCACTGTGCTTGTTGTCACCCAGTGTCAGCCGGGTGGCTTCGAGTCCGGCTGGCCAACACAAATCGCCGTACGTAGTAGTGCATCCGCCAAACAGCCGCCAAAACTCTATCCCGACAGCATTCAGCAGTCCCTTCGTGCCGCTCGCGGCATAGTACATCACACTCTGAGGTCCGGTTTCTTCCCTGATTGCCTCGAGACGCTGGACGATTAGATCGAGTGCGTGTTCCCATGAGACCTGCTGGAACTGGTCAGTGCCGGGTTGCCGCAGCAGCGGGTACAGTATGCGATCGGTCGAGTACACACGCTCGTAGTAGCTCAGCCCTTTGAGACACACGCCTTCGGGTGTTGCCAGATTGTCGGGGTGCGGCTCGATGCGCCGAATGCGTCCGTCGTCGACTTGCACGCGCATGGAGCAGGTACTGTAGCAGTTGCGGGGGCAGGCGGTGGTGAAGACGGGCATGGTTTGATGGTGGGGATGACTGTGCATTCGGTCAAGGGGTGGGGAACGTCGAACATCGAACATCGAACGTCGAACATCGAACGTCGAACGGGACACGGACGGATTACATCCGCTGGACAGGTTAACGGCTGTAGCTACCTTTACTGCTCACCACTTCCCAGCGATGTATGACAGCCAAACCGCAGCCCTCAATCCCGTCCGAACGTCCGAAAGTGGCGCTATTCCTCACGTGCATGGTGGAAACCATGTATCCCGAGGTGGGCCTAGCGGCTGCTAGGCTGCTGGAGCGCAACGGCGCGGACGTTGTGTACCTTCGCAAACAGACTTGCTGTGGCCAGCCCGCGTTCAATTCCGGCCATCGGCCTGAGGCGTTGGAAGTTGCTCGCCACTTCGTTGAGGTGTTTGGTGCACCGCTCGAGAGCGGTGAGGTTGACGCGATTGTGGCGCCAAGTGGTAGTTGCGTGGCGATGGTGCGCGAGTACTACGACGTGTTGTTCGAGTCTGGATGTGAAGAGGAGGAGCGAAGGAGAGCCTTGGCGGTGAGCCGAGCTACCTACGAGCTCACCGAGTATCTGGTGAGGATGCTCAGGGTAGATCGAATCGAGAGTGGTTTTCAGGGCAGCCTTACGTACCATCCGTGTTGCCATCTCCTGCGCGGTCTTAGAGTGGACGAGCAACCACGGCATCTATTGGCTGGCCTGCAGCACGCCGAGTTGGTCGATCTTCCGGCGGATGAGGAATGTTGCGGCTTTGGTGGTGTGTTTGCGATTAAGAACGCCGAGATCAGCGTGGCCATGGGACGTCGCAAGGCGGACCACATTGTGAGCACCGGGGCTGAGGTAGTAGCGGTAAGCGACGTGAGCTGCATGACGCATCTGAACGGACTGTTCAAGCGAGACGGGCGACCGTGCAGGGCGGTGCATATCGCCGAGGTGCTAGATGGCGGAACGGCGGAACGGCGGAACGTCTAGCCTATGCCGGTAGACTCCTCCGCTCCCTACCGCAAGCGCGTTGCTCAGGCTCTGGGCGACGACGGACTGCGCACGGCGCTCGATCGGGCCACGGGTCGGTTGCGCAGCCATCGCCTGGCTGCTATGCAGGACATCGACGTGGAGCGGCTGCGAGAAGAAGTCCGGGCGGTGCGGGAGTACTCGGTGTCGAACCTACCGGATCTCCTGGAGCAACTGGAGCAGAACCTAACAGCTAACGGATGCGTGGTTCACTGGGCGCGCGACGCTGCGGAAGCGAACGAGATCGTGCGCGAGATCGCGGACGAGCACAACGTACAGCAGGTGGCCAAGTCCAAGTCGATGACGACGGAAGAGATCGGGCTCAACGAGGCACTTGAACACGCAGACATCGAAGTGGTCGAGACCGATCTCGGGGAGTACATCATTCAGCTGGCCGGCGAGCCACCGAGCCACCTCACCGCTCCGGTGATCCACAAACGGGTAGAGGACATAAGCAAGCTGTTCGAGCAGGAGTTCGGGATCGCTCCGACGACGAACCCTGCGGACCTCTGCGCAGTAGCCCGGAATCAACTGCGCAGCAAGTTCCTGCGCGCTGATATGGGAATCAGTGGGGGCAATTTCGCCGTGGCCGAAAGCGGTACGGTGTGTATCGTCACCAACGAGGGCAATGGCCGCATGGTGACGAGTATGCCCAGGGTATATGTGGCCATCGTCGGAATTGAGAAAGTAGTTCCGCGTTTGGAGGACGCGATTCTGTTGTGGCAGGCTGCTGCTCGTAGCGCGACGGGTCAAGATGTAACCGTCTACTTCTCGATGAGCAGCGGACCTCGCGGCGAGGGTCATCCGGACGGGCCAGAGGAGATGCATGTTGTGCTGCTCGACAACGGGCGCAGTCGGTTACTGGAACGGGGTTACGCCGACGCGTTGCTGTGTATTCGCTGCGGCGCCTGTGTCAATGAGTGCCCGGTGTATCGTGAGATAGGGGGGCACGCCTATGGCCGCACGGCGTATAGCGGGCCAATCGGCGCGGTGGTCACGCCCCTCTTGGCAGACGATATGACCTCGGCAAAGGAGCTACCGTTCGCCTCATCGCTGTGCGGTGCATGCCTCGACGTGTGCCCGGCGAAGATCGACCTGCCTCGACTGTTGCTCGACCTGAGGCACGACCTGGTTCTGCTCAAATCGAGTACTAACGCGGAACGCCTTGGCATGCGGCTGTTCGCGTCTGCGGCAAAACGTCGCTTCACGTTCGAGTGGCTGACGCGACTGGGACGCTGGGCGACCGGACTGCTGAGCGGCAGGGACGGCGAAGTCAGGCGTCTTCCGCCTCCACTATCCGGGTGGACCAAGTATCGCTCGTTTCCGAAGCTTGCAGCCAGCGGATTCCGTAAGCTCTGGGCTGAGCGAAAACCTGGGCGGGAAAGCGGGCGAGGATGACCGCCCGCGACGAGATCCTGGCCCACCTTCGGACCGAGCTTTCGCGTACGGATGATCTATTCCGCCGCGCGAAGATCCGGCACGAAACGCCCACCGTGCCGTCTGCAGTCACCGAGGCCACCGGCGACAGACTCGCCTTGGCTCGGCAGTTCGGGGCGAAGCTCGAGGCCATCCACGGTGGCTTCGAAATCGCACAGGGTCCTGAAAGCGTGCCTACCAGGGTCACGCAGCTAGTCAAGCGCTGGAACAGCGACGGCGACCGTGTGCTCTCTTGGGCTGCATCCGAGTTGCATGTACCCGACCTAACGCCTCGGCTGGAGCAAGCAGGCATCTCCTTCTACGTGCCCGACGACATGCACGAGGAAGAGTGTCGCCGCAGCGCAGCTCATCTCAGTGTCGGAATCACCGGAGTAGAAGCCGCGTTTGCGGGCACCGGATCGATCGCGTTGTTGCCGGGAAAGGGAAGGAGCCGGGCGGCCGCGCTGCTGACTCTATATCACATAGCAGTGATTCCCTTCAGTTGCATCTATCCTTCAATCGAAGCCTGGATGGAAGTCGCAAGGAAGGCAGGAAACCTGGATGACCGTGTGCGCCGCGGTAGCCAGTTGGCGTTCGTGACCGGGCCCAGTAAGTCGGCGGATATCGAGTTGAATCTCACTCTGGGAGTGCACGGTCCCAAGATGGTCCATGCAGTGATCTTTGATGACGGGTAGTGTTCAAGCCCTGGTGGCCATTGCACCAATCCTGTTGGCCGCCGTCCTCCTCGTGGGTTTCCGCATAGCGGCTAAGTGGGCCATGCCGCTCGTGTACCTCGCGGCGGTGGTCCTCGCTTTAGCGGTATGGCGCATGGACCTACGCCATGTAGCGGCTTCGAGTGTGCAGGGGCTGTTCATCACCTTCGATATTCTCCTGATAATCTTCGGCGCGATCCTCTTGCTGAAGACTCTGGAGCACTCCGGTGGCGTATCCGCCATCCGACGCAGCTTTCATGGAATCAGTGATGACCGCAGGGTGCAGATGGTCATCGTTGCATGGCTGTTTGGCTCGTTCATCGAAGGCGCCGCCGGTTTCGGCACCCCTGCTGCTGTGGCTGCGCCGCTCATGGTGGCGTTGGGATTCCCGGCCGCCGCAGCGGTGATGCTCGGAATGATGATCCAGAGCACGGCGGTGACATTCGGCGCCGTCGGTACGCCGATATTAATTGGAGTAACCCAAGGCTTGGCGAGTCCTGAGGTGGATGCCCAACTCGCGGCAGCCGGGCTCAGCTTCGCAGAGCACCGGCAACACATCACGAGCTACGCGGTGTTGTTGCACGGGATTACGGGAACCCTGATTCCCACCCTGATGGTCCTCATGACGACTCGCTTCTTCGGAGCCAACAAGTCGTGGACTGAGGGTCTATCGATCATCCCGTTCGCCCTATTCGGAGGGCTCGCGTTCACTCTACCGTACGTGCTGACCGGTATTCTATTGGGTCCCGAGTTCCCATCGCTCCTCGGTGCTTCGGTCGGCCTCATGGTGGTGACGTTCGCGGCCCGCAGGGGTTTCTTGGTTCCTCAGGACACCTGGGATTTCCCGGACCGCGGTAGATGGCCCGCTGACTGGTCGGGTAGCCGCGCCTCCACTTCTTCCAGCGTAAGCGAGCCTCGCCGCATTTCCACTGTGTCAGCCTGGGCGCCGTACGGCATCTTGGCGCTGCTGCTCGTGCTGACGCGTCTCCGCCAGCTCCCAATAGGCGACTGGCTGAGGAGTTGGGACCTGAGCTGGACCCACATCATGTCGACCGGCATCAGTGGCAGCACAACGCCTTTGTACCTGCCGGCCACCATGCTGTTGGTGGCAGTGATCAGTACCTGGCTGCTTCATAGAATGAATGCCGGACAAATCGGACGAGCACTCAGCGAATCGAGCCGCATCATCCTGGGCGCGGGTTTCGTATTGCTGTTCACGGTGCCCATGGTGAGAGTGTACATAAACTCGGGGGTGAACTCTTTCGTGTTTGATGGAGGGGGTACGCTCCCATCAATGCCCATCGCGCTGGCTACGTGGGTTTCCGAGAACGTGGGTGGAGTGTGGCCGCTGTTTGCACCGAGCATAGGTGCCTTAGGCGCGTTCATCGCCGGCAGTAACACCGTCAGCAACTTGATGTTCAGCTTGTTCCAGCACGGCGTGGCGACGCAGCTTGCCATCAGTAGCGCGTTGGTAGTCGCGCTCCAAGCCGTCGGAGCCGCTGCCGGCAACATGATTGCGATCCACAACGTGGTAGCAGCGTCGGCAACCGTTGGTCTGTTGGGACAAGAGGGATCGACGCTGAGAAAGACCGTGCTACCGACGATGTACTATCTGGCCGTGGTGGGAGTGCTGGGCCTGTCCGCAGCGTACCTGCTATGAGCGTTGAACATCGAAAACTGAACATCGAACATCGAACATCGAACATCGAACGCCGGCGGCCGGCTGCCATGATGGGTTTGTCGTGGCCAACAGCCCTCTCTCTGCTCTGGTCACTGTCCTGCACTGACTCCCCGCCCGCCCAGTTCACCGACGTCACCGACCAAGCCGGCATCACTTTCCGTTACACGTTCGGAGACTCGACCTACGAGAACATTCTCGAAAGCAGTGGCTCAGGGGTCACGGTGTTCGACTATGACGGCGACGGTGACCTCGATCTCTACCTGTTGAACGGGACCTACCTCGAGGGCATAAGCGACCAGGCGGGGCAGGTGTTCGCCGATACGCCAGATGAGCTGTACCGCAACAACGGTGATGGCACGTTCACCGAGGTGGCGCGACAAGCGGGAGTGGACGACCGGCACTGGAGCATGGCGGCCGGTGCATTCGACTACGACGGGGACGGGGATTCCGACATCTACCTGCTCAACTACGGGCCCAACGTGTTCTACCGGAACAACGGGGATGGGACCTTCACGGACATTGCACCGTCACTCGGCTTACGCGGTCCTGAAGAGCTGAATGGGCACACGAAGTGGAGCGTGGGGGTGGCGTATTGGGATTACAACGTCGATGGCCTGACGGACATGATGGTTGGCAACTTCCTGGCCTTCGATCCCTCTTACGTGTCGCCAACCACGCCGGAGATGATGCCACATCCATCGGAATACGGCGGTCAAGCCTCGATGCTGTACCGACAAAACGCAGATGGGAGATTCACGAACGTGTCAGAGGAGACCGGCCTCTACTATCCAGATTCCAAGTGCATGGGGCTGACCGTCTTTGACTACGATGACGACGGAGACATGGATCTGTTCCAGGGTAACGACCATCAGCTGAACTTCCTGTTTCGGAACCAGGGTAATGGCGAGTTCCGGGACATTGCGGCTGCCTCGGGTGTAGCGGCGAACGATCAAGGTATCCCCACTGGCTCCATGCATGGTACGATCGGTGACGTGGACGGCGATGGTTTGATTGACCTGCTGGTGACCGATCTGCGGTACGGTGCCCTATACCGCAACCTTGGTGGAGGAGTGTACGAAGACATCACCGAGCGGAGCGGCCTTGCCCGAGCGTTCAACGGCCGCGGCGAGTGGGGAGCCGCCCTGTTCGATTTCGACAACGACGGTGATCTCGACATCTTCTCGGCCAACGGTACGGCGGAAGAACTGGTGCTGCAGTATCCTCTGCTGATGGAGAACGATGGCACCGGCCGTTTTCGCGATATCGGCTCGGAGCGGGGGGATTACTTCAAGGTGAAACGATCCGGTCGCGCGATGGCTGTGTGGGACTACGACGACGACGGCGACAGGGACGTGATTGTGTCTCACATCGATCTTGAGGGCACAGCCGTCTTGCTGCGCAACGACGGCGGCAATCGAAATCACTGGTTGGGATTGTCGCTGATTGGTGCCCACGGCCCAGCGTCCGCCATAGGATCAAAGGTGACGCTACGGACTCCGGGACGGACTCAGGTGGGGGTGAATCAGTGGGCCACCAGTTACTTGTCCTACAACGACCCCAGGATGCACTTTGGGTTGGGTGGTGAGGCATTGGTGGAGCGTCTGGAAGTGCTCTGGCCCAGTGGAGCCAGTGAGGTGTTTGAGGATCTTGCTGCCGACCGCTACCTGACAATCGTGGAAGGCGAGGGAACACGGTAGATCATGGCGAACATAAAGGCATTCGCAGGTGTTGCCCGGGTTCCGTTCCTGCTCTTACCGGTGACGCTGATAGCGTCCGGCGCTGCAGCCGCGGCCTACGATGGTTCGTTCGTGCTCTCGCGAACGACCGCTGCATTGGTGGGTTTGGTGGCGCTCCACATCGCTGTGAACGTGCTCAACGAGTGGAGCGATATGCGAACGGGGATCGATCTCAACACAGAGCGTACCCCCTTCTCGGGTGGTAGCGGCACCCTGCCGTCTGGCGCGATCTCGCTTCGGACCACACTGCTGTTCGGGCTCAGTTGGGCTGCGGTCGGTCTGGCCGCCGGTGTCTGGCTGTACTTGAAGGTGGGAGTTGTACTCATCCCCTTCATGGCGGTGGGTGCGCTATTCGTACTCGGTTACACTGATGCGCTGGCGAAGATCGGATTCGGAGAGGTCGCCGCCGGCCTGGGCCTTGGAGGCCTCCCGGTCGTTGGCACGGCACTAGTGCAAAACGGCACGCTGGGTCTTGCCGCGGTGGCGGCGGCGGTCCCGGCAACTTTGATGACGTTCAATCTGCTGTTGCTCAATGAGTTCCCTGATGAGCAAGCGGACCGCAAGGGAGGGAGAAGAAACTTGGTCATCCTGTTCGGAAGGCCGGCCGCCGCTTGGATCTACGCTGCGGCGGCTTTGGCAACGCCCGTTTCAGTTGTGGCGGCGGTGGTGGTGGATGCACTCCCACTGCTTGCCCTCGTCGCGGTATTGCCGTCGTTGCTGTTGCTGCCCGCGCTCAAGTGGGCGTTCTCGAATCCATCCGAAGCGGTACCGGTGCAAGGGTTAGGAGGGAACGTGACGTGGAACCTCTTGACCAACTCTCTGCTGGCGCTTTGCCTGGTTGTCTCTACCGTTTTCTAGCGAGAAGACGCTGTGACTCCAAAGATCGTGCATCTCTTGCGGTCAACGACTATTGTATCGCTCTGCTCCCTAGTGCTGGCGAACAGCTCTGTAGCGCAGGAGGCCGAGGCGGTGGGCGACTCCGCGCAGTCCGACAGCGTTGCCAACATACCTGAAAACACCCTGGTTCCACTGCCTGTACTTTTCTACACGCCGGAGACTGACTTCGGATTCGGTGGTCTGGCGAGTTACTACTTTTATCCGTCCGGTGGCGAGGGGGCGATCTCTTCGAGTCGCGTACAACCCTCGAACATCTCCGCGATGCTGATCTACACGGTCAAGAGGCAGACAGTTGTACGTTTGGAGGGTCAACTGTACCCAGGTCAAGGTCGGTATCGCACTCGCGGATCGCTAGGCTACACCAAATTTCCCAACACCTTCTGGGGCATCGGGAACGACTCACCGGAGCGAGCCGAAGAAGACTACACACCGGTCAGCTTTGAGTTGTCATTCGAACTCCAGAAGCAGTTGCTGCCCACTTGGTACTTCGGAGTCGTGGGGCAACTGGCACACCGAGCGCTGAGGGTGGTCGAGGAAGGTGGTCTACTGGATGGTGGACTGGTTCCGGGCACCTCGGATGGGCGCGTGATTGGGTTCGGTGTTTCGGTCACTAGGGATCACAGAGACAACACCGTGTACCCGAGATCGGGGGGGTACCACCAGCTGACTGGGCAATTGTATGACGGCGTGTTCGGCAGCGAGTATGAGTTTGCTAGCCTAACCATAGACCTACGCAAGTTCGTGTCGCCGGTATCGGGCCATGTGCTGGCTCTGAGAGTGTTAGGGCAGGGGACTACCGGAACCGTGCCGTTCGATCTGATGCCACAGCTCGGTGGCGATGACCTGCTACGCGGTTACTTCGGCGGGCGGTTCAGAGACCAGGACTTGGTGTCATTTCAGGTGGAATACCGAGTTCCAGTCTGGTGGCGGTTCGGCGCAGTAGGTTACGTGTCTGCCGGACAGGTGGCGCCACGCCTGGACCAACTGGCTCTAGGTCGATTCAAACCGGCTGCAGGATTCGGACTCAGAATACTGCTGAGTCCGGAAGAAGGTCTGAATATCCGGGCCGACTACGGGTGGGGGTTCGATGTTACGTCGACTGGGTTCTACTTGAGCATTGGAGAGGCCTTCTAGTCCCGTGCCCGATGTTCTGACTCGACTGAAATCAGCACTTGCCGACCGCTATCTTGTGGAGGGCGAGTTGGGTAGTGGTGGCATGGCGACGGTGTACCTGGCGCAGGATCTCAAGCACCTGCGCAAGGTAGCGATTAAGGTGTTGCGTCCCGAGTTGGCGTCGGCGCTGGGAGCCGAGCGATTCGAGCGCGAAATCAAACTCCCACTCTAGGTTGTCTGCCCGACTGCTCATTCCCGGTGACGGGGTGGGTCGGACGGCAGGAGTGGGGCGGCGGAAGTAGCACGAATCCTGATCAATCGCTCATACCGTGTTCACGGCGGAGGCAGACATGAAACCCGTTCTCAATACTGTGCTTATGCTCATGGTGGGAGGTGTTATGTCCATGGCCCAGGCCCAGGATCTCAAGGTGTTCATATCCGTTGACATGGAGGGTATCACGGGCGTGGTCAACTGGGAGGATGTAGGCCGTTCCGGTAAGGACTACGGTGATTTCAGGCGCATTATGACGCTGGAGACCAACGCCGCCATTGAGGGTGCCCTGAACGCGGGAGCAACCGAAATCGTGGTGCGCGACTCTCACGGGTCGGCTCGCAACATTCTGCCGGAGCTGTTGCACCAGAAGGCCACACTACTGCGCGACTGGTCGGGTGGACCACTGGTGATGATGGAAGGAATCGACGAGACGTTCGATGCCGTGGTGTTCATCGGCTACCACGCCAAGGCTGGTACTCCTGACGCCTTGCTGGAGCACACTTCCTCAGGAAATGTGATGGACGTCTCGATCAATGGTGTGTCTCTACCTGAGGCGGGCTACAACGCCCTAATCGCCGGCCACTTCGGCGTCCCGGTCGCATTTGTGGCAGGTGACCGCGCGATCTGCAATCAGGTGACCGAGCTGTTTGGCAACGTCGTCACGGTGGCCGTGAAGGAGGGCATTGGCGGCTCGGCCCTCAACCTTCATCCCGAGGTCACGCGCGAGCAGATTCGGTCGGGTGTGGAGAGAGCACTACGCGACGTTGGCAGCTACCAGCCTTTCGACCTCGGCGCGCCATATGAGCTTGTACTCACTATGAAGGACGAGACCGTAGTCTACAGAGGCTCATTCTATCCGGGTGCTGAGAGAACTGGAGACTGGCAGTTGACGTTCGAGGCGGACAACATCCTGGATATCATGAACGCCTACAGCTTCATGCGGCGCTGAGATTCAGATTGGTGAAGAGCTCGCTGAAACGGGCCTGAGCGGCGTTTCGACCACCGGGACATCACTGCTTCTGCGCCGACATGCCGAACACGTGAGGTTGACGGACACGACTGTCCACTTGGGGCTGATGGGGTATCTCTCGAATCCGCGGTAGGTGTGCTCGCGGTCCTCGACGCGACTGGCCAGGCCCCCTGTGATCATCATGATCGCGCTGTCGAGTGGACAGCGGATGCTTTCCAGATCTCCCTTGGCTTGCTGCTCGAGTTTCTGCCTGCCAACCAGTGAGTAGTCGTCCATGTCCCGTCGTGAAGCCGGTCCTCGAGTCCAGGGGAGAGATCGAGGAAACTTCACGGAATTGGGTGATTAAGAGCCCACCAAACTGTTTCTTGTGAGCGATGTGACCGTGCAAGGTAATGCGTGGACCATCTCTAGCAAGCGCCGCAGTTTCTTCGGTCGGACTGTGGATTTGCACACTCTGTGGAACCCGATTACCTAGGGCTGTCGCACTGTGTCAGGTGTTTTCCACAGCTTGTGGAGTTGTGCGAAGTCGTTTTCCGCTAGGGGTCCACATGGTAAGTGTCCAACTGGATTTCTCACTGGCACGTGACTGAGCAGCGCTCTAGCTTTCACGATGGCGACGGACACGGGGTCCCTGCTCCTCCCAATTCCAGCCGAGGTAGGTCCATGAAACTAGGTGGTACACTCGCCGCGGCCTTGCTGGTGCTGTCAGCGCCGGGTGTTTGCGCTCAGGTTCAGTTCCGGGAAGATGTGATCAGCACGTCGTCCGGGGAACTCACCATCAGCTTTGTTGGACATGGCACGCTGATGTTTGCCCACGGTGGTAAGGTGATCCACGTAGATCCTGTAATGCGCGAGACCGACTACTCCAAATTGCCGCAGGCCGATCTGATACTCGTGACGCACCGTCACGGGGATCACCTTGATGCCGAGGCTATTGGTCACGTTAGGGGAGAAGGTGTCCCTCTTATAGTGTCGTCGGATTGCCGCGATCGAATCGAGTCGGCTACTGTCATGATGAACGGCGATGAGCAAGTGATCGCTGGACTCGAGATCGCTGCCGTCCCCGCCTACAACATCGTTCACAAACGAGACAACGGAAGCCCATATCATCCCAAAGGTGACGGGAACGGATATGTGATCACCTTCGGGGACGTGCGCGTGTATGTGGCGGGAGACACGGAGAACGTGCCGGAGATGCAGGCGTTGCGGGAAATCGATGTGGCGTTCTTACCAATGAACCTGCCGTATACGATGACGCCGGAGATGGTGGCTGAGGCGGCAAAGGCGTTCAGACCGAGGATCCTCTACCCCTACCACTATGGGAGAACCGACACCGCTGAGCTGGTGCGGTTGCTGGAGGCGGATGCGGATATCGAGGTTCGCGTGCGGCAGATGGAGTAACGAACGTCGAACAGCGAACAGCGAACAAGATGGAGTAACGAACGTCGAACAGCGAACAGCGAACAGCGAACATCGAACAGAGAACATCGAACAGAGAACGTCGAACGTCGAGCAGAACAGCGAACGTCGAACATCGAACATCGAACGGCGAACGGCGAACGACGAGCAGAACATCGAACAGCGAACAGCGAACATCGAACAGAGAACATCGAACAGAGAACGTCGAACGTCAAACGGGTGATTAGACTGACAACAAAGGTAGAATTTGACTCCTGGGGGACCTATGCGCTCGAAGGACCTGTTTACGGCAGCGAGTTGGGCGGGA
>JBDHHP010000056.1:0-30983 GCA_039589275.1 Gemmatimonadota bacterium
GGTCGTCGACGCAAAGGCCCATCGGACCTGAAAGAAGGACCCCATCCGGCGGCTGCAGGAATCCCTGACGATAAGGGAGGGTCTGAAGAAGGTCGGCAAAGTCCTGCCAATGAAGGGCGAAAGAGATCAGCCGGGTGGTAGTGGTTCTAGCTCCCAGTTTTGCCCCACCAAATCGTGGCCAAAGCTGTGGTGCGACTCTTCCTCGACCAAACGGTAGCCTTCCAGTTCATAGATGTGTCGCGCCGCATCGAGCACGCTGTTCGTCCACAACACAATCTTGCCGTAGCCCCTTTGTCGGGCAAAACGCGTGCATTCGTGTACCAAGCGCTTGCCGATGCCAAGCCCCCGTGCCCTCGGTTCGACCAGCAGCAGGCGCAACTGGGCCGCCGCTTCCGACTTCTTTACGAGGAAGACCGAACCGACGTTTTCTCCATTCTTCTCGGCGATCCAGCAGCGCTCCCGCTTGGAATCGTAATCCCGAATGAACTTGGCGACGATCTCCGCTACCAGGGCTTCAAACTCTTCATCCCAGCCGTATTCCTGATTGTAGAGCACCCCATGGCGTTGGACGACCCAGCCCATATCGCCGGGCTGGTGGGGACGGAGGATGTAAGGCACTTTGTGCTCAGGTTGGGCGCCAAGTAGCGCCTCCACAGTTTGCATTGCACCGACCTGCCGGTGCTGCTCTTCCTCCGACAGTTCGCTCAGCATGCCCTCGACCTCGCTGCGAGAAGCCGCGTTGAGCGTGTCGAATGCCTCCTGTCCGCCTTCGGTCAGCGACAACATGTATCGCCTACCATCGCTCTTGGAAGCCACCCTATCGAGTAGTCCGCGCTTCCGGAGGCCGCGCAGGATGCGGCTCAGATAGGCCGCATCTAACCCCAACTCCTTACTCAGGTGTGTTGCCGTCGTCTGCTCATGGTGGGCGAGCTCATAGAGGACGCGTGCCTCCGTTAGAGAAAACGGGGTGTTCAAGAGCCCTTCCTGTAGAACGCCGATCTTCCGGGTGTAGAAGCGGCTGAAGCGACGTACCGCTTCGATGCGTTGGTTAAGGTCTGCACCGGCCATGATGTCCCTCTTCAATTTGTTGACTAATATCAACTATATGTCTGCCATAGTCAAACGTTATGGCGGATGTTTTCCTGTCTCCTGGCTCACACTAGTAGGACCCGCTCAGAAGGGCAGGATACGCGCCCCCGCCACTGCTAACTCTCTGGCCGTGCCGGGGTGTACTGAGGACTCGGAGTCCTCGGACCGGCTGGGAAGCCCCGTCGGGACGCGGTTCCGGGGGCGATGGGTCTGCAGTCGACTCCGTTCGTAAATGGCTTGGCGGTTGCGAGCCGATCAGTGAGCCGGACGACGACCGGATTCAGCACGAAGCGGACATCGAGGACGCCCTCGAACTAGCCGCTGCCGCACTGCGGCGAGCTGAGGACTGCCGAACCGAAGAAGGTGTCAGTGTGGCGGCTGCGGCGGTCTCCCGTCTGGCAACACTCCTAGAGATGTGAGATGCCCCGTGATGCTTCCAACGCACATCAACGCACATTCGGAAGGTTGTCGGGGAATGCCGCCAACGCACACAAACTCGAAAGCCCCGTCAGAACGGGGCTTCTGGGATGGCCAGGGACGGAATTGAACCGCCGACACGAGGATTTTCAGTCCCCTGCTCTACCAACTGAGCTACCTGGCCTTGGGGGGGGAGAAAAATACCACCGAATCGCCCCGCCGCCCAACCCCACACAAGGGCGGCAGACGCTCTCTACCGCTACCGCCGTTGCTCGCCCTCGTCCGCCTTCTTGAACCTCTCGAGCTCCGGCGCGTCCGGATACCGGTCCAGCACTGTTTGGATCACTCGGCTCGCCCGGTTAGGGTCCTTCTTCACGGTTCGGTAGATCTCCTCCAGCCTGATGGCCGAGTTGATATCGACCTTCTGCGACGTCCTGTGCTCCAGGTGGCGCTCAAGGAGCCGGATGTTGTCTTCCAGTGTGAGGCGAGTCTCGGGGGCCCGACAGGCAGGAAAACGTGCTCCAACATCAGGTCCCAACCCCACCAGATCAGCCCTGTCGCACCGGCGAACGCAAACCAACGCGGCTCACTCCCCAACAACCCGATTGCCAGCGAGACCGCGGTGGCGGTCCCGAAGACACCCCTCACCACACGGCTCACTGAGATTTGCCCCTTGCCCATGACTGCACAATACTATCGAAAGGTCGCGATGACATCCTCCGGGCAGCCTCGCTGCGGCGCGCTCGAGACCAGTCGCTAGTTGCCCGTTACTCCCTCGTTGGGGACCGCTATGAGCTTTTCCCAGTTGTTGCGTGCGGTGATCGGCCCGCCCGAATTCAGCGATCCCGAGCTGAGCCTCAAGGCCGCCATGCTGTATCGCGTCCTTCTGGTCTTCGGCGCGATCATGGTGGCTTTGATTGCCGCTGCACCCATGGTACTCCCGAGCGACCCGCTGATATGGACCGTGGAGCTGTTCTTGCTCGGTTCCATGGTGGCGTCGATAGTCCTCCTGCGCCACCGCCGAATCCGGACGGTAAGCATATGGTTCACGACCGCCACGTGGCTTGCTGTAACGGCCGGAGCCTGGTTCTTGGGCGGTTTCCTATCACCGGCAATATGGGCCTACCCCGTGGTCGTCCTGATCGCCGGTTTGTTCTGGAACCGCAGCGCGGCCGTGGCGTGCACAGTACTCAGCCTCGTCGCCGGGCTGGGCATCGCCTGGGCCACAGACGCTGGCTTCATAGCCACTGCGGCGCCTCGGCCAATCGAGTACTGGTACGGTTTCGTTGGAGTCTTGGGAGGCGCGACGGCAGTCATATACTACGGCCTTGGCGTCCTGAGCCGGGGTCTTGACGCTGGTAGACAGCTCCGGTTGGCCCTCGACGCGGCCAGCCTGGGTACTTGGAGGTGGGATGTCTCGTCGGGGTCTGTATCGTGGTCGGACAACATAGAGGCCGTTTTCGGACAGTGCCGGGGGAGCTTCACGGGGCGTTATGCGGACTACCTGGAGCTGGTGCACGAGGACGACCTCACTGTGATCAAGGCGTCCCTGGAACAGACCCTGGAAACCGGCGAGCCGTACCGATTTGAACACCGCGTCCGCACATCGGACGACTCCATCCGTTGGGTGCTCGGCATGGGCGAAGCGACCAACGACATCTCCGGTCGACCCTCTGGCCTCGTTGGGACTTTCGCGGACGTAACGGAGCGAAAGGAGTCTGAAATCGAGCTGCGCAGGCAAGTCGAGCGCAACAGAAGCATGTTGGACTCTATGATGGACGGCTTCGTATTTGCCGAGTTTGGCGGCAAGATCATCGACGTGAACCCCGCCTTTGCCAGACTGACCCAGTACAGTATTGATGAGCTCCGTGGCATGACGATCCATCAACTGGATCAGAAGTTCAGCCCCGAGGAGATAGCCAAGCTTGCTCCGCGCATAGCCGAAGAGGGTGGACGCCTTATTGAGACCCGGGTCAGGCGCAAAGACGGAGTGGTCTTCGACGCCGACCTGAGCCTGGTCGGGATGGAAACTGATGAAGGGCCGGCCATGGCCGGGTTCATGCGCGATACGACCGAGCGAGTTCGCGCCGAAAGAGCGTTGAGCGAGAGCGAGGAGCGCTATCGCACCCTGTTCGAGACCATGGCTCAAGGCGTGGTATACCAGAGCACCGACGGGCAGATCACCAACGCGAACCCGGCCGCCGAGCGTATACTCGGCCTATCACTCGACCAGATGCAGGGAAGGACATCTGTCGACCCCCGCTGGAGAGCGATACACGAGGATGGTTCCCCTTTCCCCGGCGAGACACACCCGGCCATGGTAGCGTTGCGGACGGGCAAACCGGTAGAAGACACAGTGATGGGCGTATTCCACCCCGAGGAGGGCCAGCACCGCTGGATCAACGTCAACGCGGTTCCACAGTTCGGGCCGGGCAGCGACGTCCCTTATCAGGTGTACACGAGTTTCGATGACATAACCGAACGCAGGGCTGCCCGGCAACAGCTAGAAGAACAGGTGCGGCGCAACGAACAGATCCTAACAACCACCATGGACGGCTACATACTAGCGGACACTGACGGGAGACTACTTGACGTGAACCCGTCCTACAGCGCGATGTCGGGCTACCGTCGAGAAGAGCTGCTCGGAATGAACATCAGGCAGCTGGAGGTGGAAATGGGGCCGGAGGAGATCGAGCGGCGCATCGAGGCGATGGTGCGTCAGGGGGCCGACAGGTTCGAGACAAGGCACCGCTGCAAAGACGGGCGTGAGATCGATCTCGACGTGAGCGTGGCAATAATGCACGGTGACCATAGTCCACTGGTAGCCGCCTTTGTCCGTGACGTGTCTAATCGGAGGCGCGTGCAGAAGGCGCTGGAAGAGAGCGAAGCGCGCTTCCGAAGGTTGGCCGAGAACGCGCCCGCGATCGTCTATCGATTCCGTCTGGGTGACGATCCGGGATTCGACTACATCAGTCCTGCGGTCACGGCCGTCACGGGATACAAGCCTGAGGAGTTTTACGCCGATCCCGAGCTGTGCTTCAGAACAGTGCACCCCGAAGATCGGCCGGACCTTGAGGCCCTCTATCAAGGCAAGCTTCCTCGGCGACCACACGAGGTGCGTTGGGTGCACAAGGACGGCTCAATCGTATGGACCGAGGACAGGCACGTGCCCCTGTTTGACGACGAAGGGAACCTCTCTGCGATTGAAGGCCTCGCGCTAGACATTACGGATAGCAAGATGACGCATGAGGCGCTCCGTCAAAGCCAGGAACAGCTCGCGAGTGTGGTGCGAAGCGCGCCCGTCATTCTATGGGCTCTCGACGAGGACGGAATCTTCACACTGTCTGAGGGACGCGGCCTCTCGGTGCTCGGCCTCGAACCTGGCGCGGTAGTCGGCGCGTCTGTGTTCGACGTTTACGCCGACAACCCAACCATCGTGGAGAACAACCGACGAGCCCTCCGCGGAGAGGAATCACAATGGGTCGCTGAGGTCGCGGGAACGTTCTTCGACACGAGGGTGACGCCCGTACGCGGCGAGAACGGCGAAGTGAACGGACTGATAGGTGTCGCAACCGATATCACAGAACTCAAGTTGACTGAGCAAGAGCTCAGGCTGTCACGAGAACAGTTGCGCCTGTTCGCGGCCCGACTGCAGGACGTGCGTGAAGAGGAACGAACCTCCATGGCCCGCGAGATACACGACGAGCTTGGCCAGACCCTCACAGTTCTCAAGATGGATCTGTGCTGGCTCCTCGACCGCTATCCCATCGGTCCGCGACCTGTCTGCACGGCTCCGGCCCGCGGTGCTCGATGATATTGGCCTCGACGCGGCGATAGAATGGCAAACCAGGGAATTGGCACGGCGGACGGGCCTCAATGTGGAATTTGTCTGCCATTATGACAGCCTCGACTTGGACGGCGATCACGCGACCGCATTGTTTAGGATCTTACAGGAGTCGCTCACCAACGTCGTGCGACATGCCAACGCGACCCACGTTAAGACCACGCTTGACTCGGGCGAGCAAGACGTGGTCTTGGCCATCGCCGACGACGGAGATGGTATTACAGATGCTGCCATCGATAGCCCCAAGTCCTGGGGTCTGCTTGGTATCCGTGAGCGAGCCGCAATGTTGAACGGGGAGGTTACGTTTCGTAGACCCCCCGGAGGCGGGACGGTTGTCGAGGCTGTAATCCCTCGCTTCGGGTCCAGAAGTAGACAGGGTCAGGGATGATACGACTAGTAGTCGCAGACGATCACCCAATAGTACGCGCGGGTCTGCACCGCATCGTCGCCGACTGCCCAGACATGGAGGTGGTCGGAGAGACTGACGACGGGAACACCCTGTTGGATGTGCTGGAAGCGACAGACGCCGACATTGTACTCCTCGACATCGCCATGCCGGGACTGCCGTTTCTCGATTTGCTGAAGTTGTTGCGTGAGCGGTGGCCCCGCTTACGCACGCTCATAGTAAGCACATATTCCGAGGATCAATATGCAGTCCGAGCGTTGCGGGCCGGCGCAGCCGGCTACTTAACCAAGCAGCGCTCGCCGGATGAGCTTGCCGCGGCCGTTCGCCGCGTCTAAACGCTCGCCTCGCAACTCGACCCGGAGTACGAACAGCCATCACACGATCTGTTGTCGAGCCGCGAACACCGGGTGCTATGCCGGTTGGCTGCTGGCAAGGCCATCAAGGAGATAGCGGCAGAGTTGTCCCTGAGTCCCAAAACGGTGAGCACATACCGTGCACGGGTACTCCAGAAACTGCACTTGAAAACCACGGCTGAGTTGATAAGGTATGCCGTCGAAAACGACTTGACCCAAACCTAGCCGTCCGCCCTTCTGTAGGGAACATCCTACGGGGGACTACCTGAGACCCTACACCACCCTCAACTGCAGTCCGATGGTCCCGTCTTCGCGCCTGCGTCATTTTTGTGCGTGTGACCCTGCGCCCTTCCTCCTGTTCCGCAAGGCGTCGGCGTCGCCGTCTTCGACAACAACGGTGAAACATAAAGATGGCGGACAGACAACCCGTACAGGTGGTCCTGATCGATGATTCAGTCTCGGTGCGCCGAAGGCTGGCCGACCTACTCGACGAACTGGAGAACGTTGTGTTGGTCGGTGAAGCGCGCAGCGCCGACGAGGGACTCGAGCTACTGACCAGCCTGCAGCCGGATGTGGTCATCCTCGACGTTCGGATGCCCGGACGCAGCGGCATCGGTCTGCTCGAGGACATGCTGCGGGTCGACCCCCGTCCCGCTGTGATTGTGCTAACCAACTATCCATACGTGGCCTACCGACGCAGGTGCATGGACTTGGGTGCCCAGTATTTCTTTGACAAATCCTCTCAGTTCAACCGCGTATCGGACGTCCTCAACGAAATCGCGGCTGGATAGAGTCGCCGGGCCTATGGCTGGAATCCGCAATGGGTAGCTTCCCGCAACTTACAGATTTGCTCAAGGTGCCAGCCGCTGTGTTCCGAAGCGCATCTGCCTGGTTCACCGGCGGAACTCCTCACAGGCAAACGTCAGGATCTGGCTCGCGTCGGCTGACACCGAGCCAGACTCAGGCCGATACCGAACGCTATTTGGATGTGGCCGAGGTGCTCGGGGGCAAAGATCTGTACTACGCGCTTGGGACGCTGGAGGACCGGCCCAAGTTCATTCTCGCAAGCGGCTACTCAGAACGGGATTTCCGCGGTGCCGCCGATCTACCCGACAAGATCCCATTCCTCAACAAACCATATCTCATAGCAGAGCTTGCCTCCCGCGTGCGTCAGGTGCTTGATGAGCCGCCGCGACGTGGAGTCCTTGGCCGGCTCAACGGATGAGAGGCTCAAGAGAGAACATGTCCGCGGACTCACTCAGCGTGATAATCGTCGATGATTCGCCCGCGATACGTCGACGCCTTGTGGCAATGATTGCTGAACAGGTCGGTGTTCAGGTGGTTGCCGAAGCCGGCGATGCCCTCGAAGGGCTCGAGTTGACAGAGCGAAGCGGCACCGGAATGTTGGAGGACTTGAAGGCGCTCGAGCGAAAGCCGACTGTCATCGTCCTCACCAACTACCCCTACATCGCGTACCGTCGGCGATGCATCAGCCTGGGTGCTGACCATTTCTTCGACAAGTCGACGCAGTTCGACCGCGTGCTCCAAGTCCTCCGCGAAATGTGCCCGAGAGTCAACCGAACCGCGTAACCACGCGAAGCTCGTACTTCCCTTCCGTTAGGGCCCACCCCTCACGAGATTGAACCCTACCATCCAGATCCGCTGATCCTCCAACGGAGTGCCAGGATGAAACAGTATCAGGTCGCCATCGTGCGGCTCCAGCACAAGACTCGCGAGGACGAAGAGATCCTGACAGACCTGCTCAACGAACGCACTCGAATGGGATGGGAGTACAGCTCGCTGACGGAAATCGATGCCGGGCGCGTGGCTGTAGTGTTCCAACGGCAAGCCTGATTGTCTAGACCTTGATGGACGATCTCCGTTTTCTCCGCCGCGGCTTCGAGCGCGTATACGATGGTCGAATCGTGAAACTAGACGTCGACCGCGTGGAGGCGCCTGATGGTTCAGAGCTGAGCCTGGAGATGGTCCGTCACCCCGGGGCCGCGGCCGTGGTGCCGATCTTATCGCAGGCCGACGCAGAGGACCCCACGGTGCTTCTAATAAGGCAGTTCCGTTACGCCACCGGAGGCACCATCTGGGAGATACCGGCCGGTGTTCTTGAGCCGGGCGAGTCGCCGGAGGAGTGCGCTCGCAGGGAGCTTCTCGAAGAGGTCGGCGCGACAGCCCGGGAATTCTCCCACCTAACGTCCATATACACGACCCCGGGGTTCACTGATGAGCTAATCCACTTGTTCCTTGCCAGTGAACTGGATGTCGACTCGACTAGGCATGAGCCAGACGAGTTCATCGAGGTTGATCCTCGCCCGTTTTCCAAGGTCCTCGGCATGATCCGCGACTCAGAGATAGTGGACGCCAAGTCAATCGCGGCACTGCTCTACGTGGCTGGCTTCCGACTGGGCCTCTGACCTGCGTCCTCTACTAAGGACATGTGAACACCGAGTAGGACATAGGGCGGCTACCTGTCGCTGCTTTGTAAACCCCTTCAAGACAACAGCTTAGACCGGTTTGTCAAGGTCGGTACGCTTTCTGCTTCCCTCGACAACGTCGGGTGACAAGATCGTCTCCAAAGAACTCTGGCATCGCGTGGAGGGTTATCCAAAGAACCGTATATCGTCTGATGTAGGATCTTCGGGTCAGATCCCGAGATCCGGGGAGCGACCAATGACAGCAGTACTCCACAGTCCGCGGCAAGTAGCAGTCGAAGCCGCCCGCGAGGAGGGACGTTCCGCGCTCCGAAGCTGGGACGACTCTCAAGTGGTCGCAGCGTTTCTAGCGGGGACAAAAAGAGCCTTCGATGAACTCGTGGACCGCTACCAGAAGCGCCTGCTCAACTTCATCTACCGGACGATCGGCGACCGGGAACGGGCCGAAGACCTGGTTCAGGAGGTCTTCATACGGGTACACCGCCACCTACACAGGTTCGACCAGTCGAAAAAGTTCTCGACCTGGATCTACACGATCGCCTCGAACTTGGCCAAGAACGAGTTGCGCAACCGTAGCCGCAGTCCTCTGGTCTTGTTCCAGACCATCAAGAAGAACTGGGAAGCTGACCACCGGCCTCTCCAGTTCGAAGACAAACACCAGCGTCCGGACGACTTGTATCGCAAGCGCCACCTGCGTGACCTGGTTCAGTGGGCGGTGCGCCAGCTACCGGAGCACCATAGAGTGGTTTTCGTCCTGAGAGAACTGGAAGGCAAGACCTACGAAGAGATCGCCGAAATCACGGGGTGCAATCTAGGTACGGTCAAGAGTCGTCTCAACCGCGCGCGAAACCGCTTTGCCCAGGTAATCGCACCACAGCTGGACTAGCCAAACCGGTCGCAGACGGACTGAGTGATTGAGGGGGCGGTACCAGGTGGTGCCGACCCCTCTTGCATGGAACCTACGGGCAGCACGGAGGTAGTACTGCGCGTTGAGGGTTTCTAACCATGCAATGTTCTGGGTTCCTAGCAATCTATTCGGACTACCGCGATGGGCTGATCTCCGACCCGGCTCTGCGCCGGGACGTCCGACGCCACCTACGGCACTGTCCCCGCTGCATGAACTACGACGCGCTGGTCGCGCGCGGCGTTATGGCTCTCAGATCCACAAGCGATCTCGAGCCGGCCACTAGGTTTGGGCTGGGCTTCAAGGCCCCTGAGGCAGGTGAAGACGTGAATCCGGCCCATGCGGGCCTGATGGTCGCGCTCATGCTGCTGACCGCAGTGGCTACCGCGTTTTGGGCTGGAGCCGAACGAAAGCAAACCTCGACATTGGCAAGTGAGCCCAGCGTTGTTGTGGAGTCAGTCCCCGTGCGCCAAGCGCCTCAGCCGCTAGTAGAGATCCGCGTCAATCTCGATGATTGGAGCGTACCCGCCTACGTCGACCAGGTGCAAACATCACCCAATCGGGCTGTGTCTTTCGAGACCTGGGTCACCCTCCCGAGGTAACGAGGCGTCACTCTTTCTAAGGCTCATCTCGTCCACTAACTTCCGCGCTGTATGGCGGCTCCTCTCTCGTTTGACTCCGTCTACCGTCTCCTAAAGCGTGACCCGCCAGCCCCGGTCTACTACTTGACTGGCGACGAGGACATGTTGAAGGAGGAGGTTGTGCAGTGGATTGTCGACCGCACCGTCGATGCGGCGAGCCGCGACTTCAACCTCGATCTACGCAATGCAGGGGACCTGACAGGAGAAGACTTCCACGCCCTGGTGGAGACCCCCCCTATGCTCGCGGACAGACGCGTCGTCGTGGTCAAGAACCTCGAGCAATGGCGTAGCAATGCCAAGGTATGGATAGTCGTGCATAGATACCTGGAACAGCCCTCGCCGAGCACGGTTTTGGTGTTGACTCACGGGCCGAAACAGAAGCCTAACAACAAGGTGGCGCAGGCCGCCGTCCATGTGCGAGTTGAGCCGCTCAACCCCGATCGGCTGCGACGCTGGGTCACAATGCGCTCCGATCGAGCGGGTGTCTCGTTCACCGACGAAGCGGCAGAACACCTCCTAAAGGCCGTGGGTGCGAGCCTTTCGCAGCTGGCTATGGAGATAGAGAAGCTGTCCGTAGCAGCCACCGTTAACGGAGAGGCCGTCGACGCAGACACCGTGGCCGCCCTGGTCGGCGTAAGAAGGGGTGAGACGCTGCAGGACTGGGTTGAAGCGGCTCTGCTACGCCAGCTCCCTCGGGCCATCGAGATGTTGCCGATCGTGCTGGCTGGTTCTGGAACGAACGGGGTGCGGATGGTAAGCTCGTTAGGAGCCGGGCTGATTGGCCTGATGTTAGCTCGGGCACTCACCGATGCAGATGGCTCCCGCAGCCAGGTCCATCGCGGCGTATTCAACGCAATCCGCAGCAGCCGACCTTTCGGCATAGGTGACTGGGGAGATCAAGCGGCACTCTGGACCGAGGCGGCTGGCTTCTGGTCTTCCACGGAGATCAGCGAGGCCCTCGTTGCAGCATACGAATGTGACCGTAGACTCAAGTCCACCACACTCAGTGACGAACGTGCAATACTGGCGGGAATGCTATTGCAGCTCATCCCCGCCGAGGCGGCAGCATGAGACGGATTCTATTCGTGATGGCGGTTCTCTTTGGCTGGGTGTCACCTCTGTCGGGGCAGCAGACCGCTTCGCCCGCCCGAGGAGAACAAGACTCCCTGCTCCCGGACACATTGCTCCGAGAGGCCGTGCGATTGGCAACGGAAGGTCAGGGCGACTCCGCCAGATCGTTGGTCCGTCGACGCATCAGTGAGTTATCGCCGAGCGACTCGCTCTACCCTGCGGCTCTGTTCGCCGCAGGGTTGGTGGCCGACAATCGCGACAGTGCTACGTCATACTTCCGTCGGGTGAGCATTGAACACTCGCGGTCGGATTGGGCCGATGAATCCCTATTGCGGATGTCTGAGTTGGCGTATGCGGCCGGCGAACTCAGCGCGGCTGCCCGCTTCTCGGAGCGGATTCTTCTGGACTACCCGTTCAGCGACAAACTTGCCCGGGCCGCTTACTGGGCGGGACGTTCGCGACTCGAGCTGGGCGACTCTGAGCAGGGGTGCATGAATCTGCGCCGCGCAGCGGAAAGCGCCGCAAACGACGTGGAACTCGGGAACCGTGCGGCCTACTATCTTCAGCGCTGTGCAGACTCGGTCGCCGAATCTGACTCAGCCAGAGATGCGCCCCCGACCAGAGGCGGTGGGACGGTGTACTCGGTTCAGGTGGCCGCCGTGCAGAGTGCTGCCGCTGCCGACGAGATAATGCAGAGCTTGAACCAACACGGTTTCGAGGCACACGTCGTGAGAGACAACGATGGACTGTTGAAGGTCCGCGTGGGCCGGTTCTCGAGCCGGGCCGAGGCGCAGCAAACGGTCGGCCGGCTGCAGCGGGTTGTCGACGGCAGGCCTTTCGTGGTGGAGGAGAATAGGTGAGCTCAGCCAAGGGTGTTGGCGCTGAGGCCGACACCCCACTCATGCAGCAGTATCGCGAGATCAAGGCACGTCACGCAGACGCGATTCTGTTCTTCCGCATGGGTGACTTCTATGAGATGTTCTTCGACGACGCAAAGCGCGCCGCTCGGGATCTTGGCCTCACCTTGACCTCGAGAAACAACGGCGGAGCAGCGAACGTCCCGTTGGCGGGTGTACCGGTTAAGGCCGCCGGGGAGTACCTGCAACGCTTGGTTGCGTTGGGTCACCGGGTGGCGATATGCGAACAGGTCGAAGATCCGAAGCTCGCCAAGGGAATCGTTCGTCGTGAAGTGGTAGAGACCCTCACCCCTGGCGCCGTGTTGGCACAGGACTGGCTTGAGGGGGATAGAAACAACTTCCTCGTCGCGATACAGCCCTCCGACCCGGCCGGATTGGCAGCGCTGGATCTCTCCACCGGCGAATTCATCCTCGAGACGGCGCACCTGAGAGACCTCGATGCCGCCCTCGGTCGGTACGATCCCAGAGAAGTGGTCGTCCCAGAGGGGTCCGCTTCACTGCCTATTCCCGACAGCGTCATGGTGACCGAGCGAGAGGGTTGGGAATTCGACGGCACCATGGCTACGGAGGACATTGAGCGACAGTTCGGGCTACACAGCCTCGACGGCCTGGGCGTACTCCCGGAAGACCGAGCATCTGTAGAAGCGGCGGGCGCAGCGCTGAGGTACGCTGGCCAGCTCCAACCGAGCGGTTTGCCGCACATATCACGACCGACCATACGCCGCTCCGGGTCAACGATCCCGCTCGACCCGATGACCAGAAGGAACCTCGAGATCGAGGAGCCGCTCAGACGCGACGCCCCGGGCGGTACTCTGGTCGAAGTACTGGATCACACCGTTACACCCATGGGGTCGCGGCTGCTCCGTCAGTGGTTGTTGGCTCCACTCAGAACGCGCTCCGCCATAGAGGATCGCCTTGACTCAGTTGAAGTCCTGGTTACCGACACACGAGGCCGCGAGAGGTTGAGAGACGCATTGGACGGAGTGCGCGACGTGGAACGACTTGTAGGGAGAGCGTCCGCCCACCGCGCGACGCCGAGAGACCTGGGCGGACTGCGAGACTCCCTAGCACTTCTGCCGGACGTTGAGGGCGCCCTGGACGGCCTAAGCAATCGGGACGTGAGCTCCAACCTGACCCGAATTGCCAGCTCGTTCGACCTCCATGACGTGCTAACGAGGCGGTTCGCCGAGCTATTGGTCGAACGACCTCCACCCAATGCGGCGGATGGCGATTGCATCCGTCCTGGCGCTGACGGTGTGCTAGACGAGGCTCGGGACCTGCGCGATGGAGGCAAGCGCTTCATCGCTTCGCTTCAGAGCCAGGAGCGTGAACGGACCGGGATTGCTTCGCTCAAGGTGGGGTACAACAAGGTCTTCGGCTACTACATCGAAGTGTCTAAGGCGAGGCAGCATGCGGTTCCAGACAACTACGAGCGGCGACAGACGTTAACAAACGCAGAACGCTACGTCACTGGAGAGCTCAAGGAATACGAAGCACGAGTCCTGGAAGCAGAAGAACAGGTTGCCGCCCGGCAGTCGGAGTTGTTGGGCTCGCTGTGTGAGGCGGTGAAGCAGACGTTACCGGAATTGCAGGCCACGGCAAGGATCCTCGCAGAGTTGGACGTGGTGGCAGGGCTGGCGGAGGTCGCGGTGCGCGAGCGTTATGCTCGACCCCAAGTCACCGACGAATATCGCCTCGAGCTACGTGGCTGCAGGCATCCGGTGGTGGAGAAGACCCTCCCACCTGGCAAGTTCGTACCCAACGACATCCTACTGCAGGATTCTGGCCGTGTGATTCTGCTAACCGGCCCAAACATGGCCGGGAAGTCCACGATTTTGCGTCAGGTCGGGCTGACGGTGCTAATGGCCCAAATGGGCTCTTATGTGCCAGCGAGTCAGGCCACCGTCGGTCTCGTGGACCGTGTTTTCACTCGAGTCGGAGCTAGCGACATCCTCGGCCGCGGACAATCGACGTTCATGGTGGAGATGAGCGAGACAAGCGCCATCCTACACAGCGCAACGGCACGCAGCCTAGTCCTGCTCGACGAGATTGGGCGGGGAACGTCCACCTTCGATGGTGTTGCCATTGCGTGGGCGGTCACGGAGCACCTGCATGATCACGTCGGATGCAAGACGGTTTTCGCCACACACTACCACGAGCTCACACAGCTGACGGAAACGCTACAGCACGCGCGGAACTACAATGTTCTGGTGAGAGAGGTGGGCGACGACATCGTTTTTCTGCATCGGCTAGAACCAGGCGGCACGGACCGATCTTATGGCGTGCACGTCGGCCGCCTAGCTGGGTTGCCGCCGCGCGTCGTCGGCCGCGCCCAACAGATCCTGTCTCTGCTGGAGTCTGGTCATCATGTTGCGGGCAGAACAACGCCTCCACCGCCGGACGCCAGGCAGTTGGGCCTTTTCGGCGCAGGCGAGCATCCCGTGCTGCAGGAGATCCGCCAACTCGACCCGGACAGCATGACACCAATCGAGGCCCTCACACGACTTGCTGAGATCAAACGGCGAACGGAGGAGAATTGAGACCCATTATGGCCTTGTGCCTAACGGCGCTGGCAGCGTGCAGCGCGGAGCCGCGACCAGTTGGCGATGGGCAGACAGGCGAATCGGAACGTGGCTTCGAGCCACCCGTACTCATCAACGCCGAATCACCCGTCGTCTATCCGGTAGACCTCTTCGAGCGCGAGGTCGAGGCATCAGTGGTGCTGCGCCTTTATTCGTCCGCCGAGGGCTTGATCGAGCCCGAATCGACGCAAGTGGCAGAGAGTAGCGGATACCCCGCACTGGATTCTGCCGCGGTCTGGGGTGTGCTCGAAATGAGGTTCGCACCGGCTCGCCGAGACGGCACTCCGGTGGCAACGCTGTTCCTGCAGCCAGTCCACTTCAGGCACCCAGCGCGCGTCGCACAAGGAGAGAGGCCGTGATTCCCGAGACCTCGATGCAGACCGCATGATGGGTCACTATCTCTTGTCGGCAGAGGCAGACTTCTCGGCGGCCCACAGGCTTCTGGGCGTCGATAAATGCGATCAGCTCCACGGACACAATTGGCGGATCCGTCTCACGGTCAGAGTAGCGGAGGCGGCGATCGGACCCGAAGGAATGGGCGTGGATTTTCGGGACATCGAGCAAACCGCTTCGTCCGTCGTGGCTGATTTCGACCATGCCTACCTGAACGACCTTGAGGCCTTCTGCGGAGCGGCCCCCACAGCGGAGCGGCTTGCCCGAATCGTCTATGAACGGGCGGCTGCGCGTTTGTCGGAGTTGGCTCCTGCCGCTCGCGTGGACCAGGTGGAAGCGTGGGAAACGCCCCAGTACAGAGTGGTGTATCGGCCGGAATGACCAAGGTCGCGGTGCTGACAGGCGGATCCACTCCCGAGCGCGACGTCGCTTTCGCCGGGGCGGGACAGGTCGTCCACGCCCTCCGTGAACGCGGACACCACGTCACCGCAGTGGACACCGTGCACGGCCCTATCAGCGCCTCCGACGAAGATAGAGCCTTCGGCCCTGGCGTTGGGCGTCGTCCGCCGACGTTGGAAGAGATCGCCGCGCTGGAACAGTTGGAGCGGCCGCACGAACTCGTGGCCTTGACTGAGCTACGTGAAGCCGATCTTGTCTTTCTGGTTCTACACGGCAGACAGGGTGAGGGCGGGGGAATTCAGGCCCTGCTTGACTTGGCCCGTATGGACTACACAGGATCCGGGACGCTCGGCAGCGCTCTTGCCATGGACAAGGACATCTCCAAACGCCTGTTTCGCGCGGCCGGAATACCCACCCCGGACTGGCTCATGTGGCCCTCTGATTACGACGGTGTGGGTCTCGGGTATCCGATAGTAGTCAAGCCTTCCAACGTCGGATCCTCTGTCGGCTTGGCCGTCGTGCACACGCGTGCGGACGTCGACGAGGCCGTGAGCACGGCGCGGCTGTACGATGATGACGTGATGTTGGAGCGGTATCTGGAGGGTCGCGAGTTCACGGTAGGAGTGCTGGACGATAGGGCGCTGGCCGTGGGCGAGATCATTCCGAGCCATGAGACCTTTGACTACGAGTGCAAGTACACCCCCGGCATGACAAGTGAGGTCTTTCCCGCGGAGATTGCGGACACCCTCGCTGGCGAAATGCAGGAACTGGCGCTGAGGGCCCACAAGACCCTCAAGCTCCGTGATTTCAGCCGGGCAGACTTCAAGCTCGACGCGAGGGGAGCACCTCAGTGCCTTGAAGTCAACACACTGCCAGGCCTCACGGCGACCAGTCTGCTTCCACAATCGGCGGCAGCGGCCGGAATACCGTTCGGAGATCTGTGCGAGGCGATCTGTGAGGCGGCCCTACGGCGGGCTGTCGATCGGGAACAAAGCATACCCGTGGACGAGTAGATTGACTCAGATGCGCTACAGCATGCCCTACGACTCGCCGAGGCGCCGGTCGCCGTTCTCACTCACCCCATGGGTGCGCGGCCTGATAATGGCCAACGCTGCGGTCTATCTGCTGACGATCACCGTATTCACAGGACCTTGGATTTACGAGTTCAGCGCGTTCAACCCACAATCCTTCGCGGCGGGTTGGTGGACCTTTCTGACCTACATGTTCGTACACGGAGGCTTCCTCCACCTGCTGTTCAACATGCTCGTGTTGTTCTTTTTCGGTCCTGCCGTTGAAGAACGCATGGGGGCTCGCTCCTTCGCCCTGTACTACTTCACCTGCGGTATTGGCGGGGCCCTGTTTTCTCTGGCGATCTCCTTGCTCACACCAGTGGCGCCTTTTGTTGGCGCATCGGCAGCTGTGCTCGGTGTTGCGCTGGCTTTCGCAATGAATTGGCCCGATGCGCCGGTTTATGTCTTTCCACTTCCCGTGCCAATCAAGGTGAAGTGGCTCGTCGGTTTCCTAATCGTTGTCAACCTCTGGGCCGGCATGGTGGGTGCGGATACCGGCATTGCCTACCTCGCTCACTTGGGAGGCCTTCTCTTCGGTTTCATATATCTGAAGAGCGAGGCGCACATTGTGCAGAGGCAACGGCGTGTTGTGCGCACCCGTGCACAACCGGGGGAGGGCCGGTCTGCCCGGGTCAGGAATCCCTTGCATGCCGCCAGTGTCGGCACAGTTTCTCGCGCAAGGAAAGAAAACAAGCACGCCGAGTACGACGAAGTAGACCGAGTGCTTGACAAGATCTCGGAATCGGGATTGGACAGTCTGAGTCCTGAAGAGCGACACGTCCTCGACCGGGCAAGCCGCGACCTGCGAAGACACTAGAGGACTTGTCTTAGCCGACAGGGGAGCGCAATATTGTCTGCGCTCTTCATGCTTATCAACCTCGTCCCGGACTTCCTCGCCGCCCTCAAGGCACCGGATCCCCTGGAGGCGTACCATCGGTACCTCGACGACCATCTCCCGGTCCTAAATTCCTACTGGCACAACTACATTCTCGAACTCGACAGCCCTCATGCCGAAGAAGTGATGCGGCGGGCCTTGGAGGCCGACCGACGCGATCTCCGCCGTCTACTTGACGTATTCGACATCAGCAGCGCGGCAGAGGAGACGCTGCAACGCTGCGAGGACCTCTATGAGATTGATTGTCCTTTGGACGTCTATCTGATGGTGGGAGTGGGAGGCGCGAATGCGGGTGAGTTGGTGGTCGGTGGACGGGGCATTGCGTTTGTCTGTCTGGAGCATTTCACAGGACGTCCCAACCCGGAAACCATGGGCCTTGGCCTGCCACCGCGGCAACTGCAGCTGTGGATCGCACACGAAATCGCACACGTCGTCCGATATGGGTCCCCGCAGAGCCGGAGCGAAATGCGTCGGATCGTTCAGGAGTCCAATGGTCACTACGACTTCTGGGAGACGGGCAGCAGGGCCTCGCTGCGAGAGTTGCTCGTAAACGAGGGTCTCGCAGTTGCTGCCTCAAGAAAGGCAGCGCTGGGTTTCGAACCGTGGGAGTATTTCGGTTACGGGCGCAGGCAGTACCGAAGGCTGCGGGAACTCGAGGCTTTCCTCACGCGGTACCTGCAACCGGAGATGGACTGCTCAGGCCTAGGGTACCGCCTTCGATACCTGTCTGGCGGAATGAGTGCAGCTCAACGCCTGGTCAATGGAAAGGTCATTCCTGAGCGCGCGGGTTATTATATAGGCCAGCGAATGGTCGAGGCCATGGTGGCGGAATCCGGGATTTCGCAGGCCCTTCGAGCCAGCGCGGATGAGTGCGCTTCCGTCGCGGAGCGGGCGGCGGACCAAACGGCCTGAGTTGATGGAGCAAGAACCGTCACCCGGCAACCGCCGCAGCAATCACGAACTACGTGAGGTGTTGGACGACCTAATCTGCCACGTTCGCGAAATCGCGCGAATGAGGTCGGAAATGCCGCCTCACGAGATCGAATACGCACAACAGCGGCTCGAGTGGCTAGCTGACGAAGCCTGGCGACTTGCGGTAGGTCGTGAGCGCGACTCGTAGCACACACCCGCTGGCTATTTACCCACACAGAAGGTAGTAAAGACCCTCCCGAGGACTTCTTCCGGCGTGACGACCCCGATTACGTCATCGAGCGCTGACACGGCCGCCCTAAGATGAGTGGTGGCAACCACCACGTCGACGGATTTCTCACGAGCGGTGCGGAAGTCTCTCAGCTCACACAACGCCGCCCCGAGGGCAATTCGGTGCCGCTCCCGTGTCACGATCGAGTCGATCTCGGCGCTGGAGCCCAACTGCGAAAAAGCCACCGAGGCGAGCCGCTGCCGCAAGCTGGCAAGGCCTCGCCCAGTCAGCGCAGACACCGCCACCTCCCCATCCGACTCGGAACCTGAGCCCTCTACATCTTTGACGTCCGACTTGGTCCTGACTAGAATCGTCGGCGCTGCGAGCTGATCCAAGAACATCTTCTCTTCTTGCCGCATCCCACGACCAGACTCAACGCACATCAGCACCACGTCGGCTGCCGCGAGATAACGATGGCTCACTTCCACGCCGAGGCGCTCAACGACGTCTGTGCTCTCCCTTAGACCCGCCGTATCGATGAGGCGAAAAGGAAAATCGGCACACGTTACGGAGGCCTCGATGGCATCGCGCGTGGTCCCGGGGGTTTCGGTTACGATCGCCCGCTCCCGCCCGAGGAGTGAATTGAACAACGACGACTTCCCGGCGTTGGGGCGGCCTGCGATCACACACACTGCCCCCTCCTGCAGTCTTTCCCCCTCTCCCGCCGTCTTCAGCAGACGTGTCAAGGTCTCTTCTACCCGGTCCAACGCCTGGTCGATCTGCGCCGGCGGCACCGGCCCGTCGTCCTCTTCGGGAAAGTCTATTGCATAGCCGCAGAGAGCCTCTAAATCCAAAACCTGAGTCCTCAAGTCACCTATCGTCCGGGAGAGGCCCTGGTCCAGTTGGTTAATGGCTGCGCGACGCTGGGCTGGTGCAGTGGCAGCGGTCAGGTCTGCAACCGCTTCGGCCTGCAGCAGATCCAGCTTGCCGTGCTCCATTGCCCGTCTGGTGAATTCACCAGGCTCCGCCTGCCGGGCTCCTGCGACTAAAAGGGCGCCTAGCACCTCGGCCGGAGCCAGCAGACCTCCGTGAGTGGAGATCTCCACCATGTCCTCGCCTGTGTATGAAGACGGTGCCAAAAACGTGGTGTAGAGAACCTCGTCTAACACCTCCGACGTACCTGGGTGGATGGCCTTGGTGAGGCGTGCTGCGCGCGCGGGCTCGCCCCTGAATGCGTGCAACACTGTAGCGACCACAGCGTGCGAGCCCCGTCCGGAGACTCTCAGCAGCGCAACGGCTGACCGGCCTGGCGGCGTGGCCAGCGCTGCGATGACATCGGTGAGCATCGGAAAAAAGTACGCCACGTGGCCCTAACGAGGGAGGACCGAGCGGCGATCGAGCTCGGGTCAGGTGGATCGCCCCGTCACTTGGGCGGCACCTTACCGATTCGCCTCATGCGCTCCTGAGATATGAGCCACTGCTGTGGGATGCTTGCGATGTTGCTCACGGCATAGTACAGGTTCAGGCCTGCCGAGAACTTGAGGAACAAGAACGTAAGCATGCCTGGCATGAAATAGAGCATCATCTTGGTCTGCGGGTTGGGCGGAACGCCCCGCTGTCCGAGCTTCGTCACAGCGAACATCGACAGGCCCATCACTATCGGTATCACGTACAGCGGGTCCGCTCGAGACAGGTCGGGAATCCACAGCCATGGGACCCCGCGGAACTCGATCGTCTCGCGAAACACGAAGAAGAGAGCGAACAACACCGGCATCGGCAACAGCAGGGGCAGGCAGCCGCCAAGCGGGTTCACTCCGTGCTCCTTGTACAACTTCATCATCTCCTTCTGAAGCTGCTGTGGTTCCTGTTTGTACCTTTCCTGGACCGACTTGAT
Organism: Gemmatimonadota bacterium; assembly: GCA_039589275.1. Classification (GTDB taxonomy): domain Bacteria; phylum Gemmatimonadota; class Gemmatimonadetes; order Gemmatimonadales; family GWC2-71-9. The sequence goes on from JBDHHP010000056.1 coordinate 20,461, forward strand.
TTCCGGTTGAATGGCCTGCATGGCCATGCTAGATCGCATCGCCTTCTGGTTCAACGGCCACAGCACAATGCGTACGGCAATCCCAAACAGCACCAGCACCCACCCGTAGGCCATGTTGAACGCCTCGTGCATCCAGACTAGGACCAGCGCCACAAAATTGGCTATTGGCTGGATCACCGGCTTGAGGACCCAACCGTACGGATTCACATCTTTGAGGTCGTGGCCCACCGCCGCCAGCCTGCGATACTCCTGGGGCCCTAGATAGACTGAGTGGCTGAAGTGACCTCCTGGAGCCGGAAGCGAGACGAGGACTTCGGCCTCCTTAGAATGGCGGTCCAGCTTAGGTCCCCCCGTGGCTATCGCTCCGCCTATGCGGGATTCAGCCTCCTTGATGGTTAGTACTGCGCTCAAGAAGTAACGGGACTTGACTGCCACCCACTCGAAAGGCCCCTCCAGAGCAACTCTCTCGCCCGGATCCAATGACCTGAAATTGGTTCGCTCAGCAGAGCGACCCTTGGTGACGATGGCGTAGCTGCGGAAATCCCAGGTGCTGTCGGCCTCCACCAGCCTGAGCCGCGGCCCCATGGACAGTAGAACCAGACCGGCGTCGGCCGTGCCCCCAGAAAACTCTCCCTCCACGTCGAACAGGTATTCCTCCGGATCAAACAGTTGTACTAAGCGGACCTCCGCGGCTCCGCGGCGTGCCACCCATTCGAGTCGCGCTTCCGGTTCGACCACTTCGAGAACCGCGGTTGAAGGTTCAAAGGTCCAGTCTGCCAGCGAGAGCGTGTCGCTTCCCAACACCAACTCGTACGACAGAAATCGGGAATCCTCCGGCACGAGCTGAACCAGCCCGGAATCTCCCGCAGCAAAGGACTCATAGGACTTGAGCGTGGCAGATCGTATGCGCGCGCCTCGTGTCGAGAACACATAGCGATAGAGGCGTGATTCGACGACAACCGAGTCTTCGACCGACACCTGAACCACGGTGTCCCTAACCGGGTCCGGCGCTGGTACAGCCGGAATCGGTAATGCGCTAGGTGCGATGGTGTCCGGCGTGACGGTTTGGACAGACTCGGCGGCAGCCGGGGGGCCCGTCACCTCCCTCCGTTTTGGCGGGAAGATCAGCGATGGGATTATGGCTACGATCAGCATCAAGCCGATCGCCAAGATCAAGCGGCGGTCCATCTGCTATTTCCTAGGGTACTGGATCACAGCCGCCCTCCCTGAAAGGATGGCACCGCAGTATCCGTCGTGCACCCATCCAAGACCCCTTCAAGGCCCCGTAGCGACCTACCGCCTCGAGGGTGTACGAGGAGCACGTCGGAAAATACCGGCACGGCGACGGGAACGGTGACGCCAGTAGCTGGTATGCCCTGATGACCAGCCTTACGGCTTGACGTGGCCAGTGTGTCACTCGGATACGGAGACCAGCCACTGGTCCAGATCGGAGGCCAACTCGCCAAAGCGAGATTGATATGCGTGAGCGCGGGTTTTGAGGACCAGGTCCACCGGTGGCATTCTGGTAACAATACGGCGGCGCAGGATCTCTCTTAGCCTGCGCCTAAGTCGGTTGCGGGCAACTGCAGTGGCGTTGTGACGCGGCACCACCAACCCCACTCGTGGGTGGCCAAGGTCGTTGGGGCGCCAGAAGAACTCGAGCTCCCGAGCCCGGACCCGGCGTCCTTTGCGCATGACGGCCCTCACCTCCAGGCCACTCGTGAGCCGCCAGCTCCGAGGGAGCTCTTCCGATATCAAACGTGCGCGTGCTTGGACGGCAGACGCACAGCCAGCCGCTTGCGACCCCGCTTCCTCCGCCGATTCAATACGGCCCTTCCCCACCGCGTTTTCATACGGGCGCGGAATCCATGTTTGTTGATGCGCCGGCGGTTGCGCGGCTTGTACGTCGGTTTCATTCTGCTCCCCTAGTTGGGCGGTGTAAGCTAGCGGCACCCGGCGCTCGGGGTCAAGGTTGACTTTTCCACATCGGAGGGATACAATCGGTCGCCCTTTTTGACCACCTACCCTCATTTCTATACGCATTCGATGGAGCTATCAGCCAAAGAGGCCTGGAGGCGCCTGCTCGACGAGGCGCAGCGGCTGCTTCCCGACGCAACCATAAGGACGTGGCTAGAGCCCGCGGAGCCAGTGGCACTTAACGAAGGCCGTCTGCTCATGGGTACGCCGGACCAGTTTGCGGCCGAGTGGAACGAGTCAAAGCATGCCGCCATGCTGTCCCGGCTTTCGGGCGAAGTCCTCGGTACACCTCTGGACGTGGTATTTCAGGTACAGGAGGAGCGGACTCAGCGCCCGCAGATGGACTTCTTCGTCGCCCCACCTTCAGCTGGTGACGCAGCGTCTGGACCAGACGCCACCCGGCCGCTCAATGAACGGTACACGTTCCGCACCTTCGTGATCGGTAAGTCCAACGAACTGGCCGCCGCCGCCGCTCACGCGGTTGCAGCGGCACCGGGTAGGACCTATAACCCCTTATTCATCTACGGAGCCACCGGTTTAGGGAAGACTCACTTGATGCAGGCTGTGGCCCATGCCGTGCTCGAGCGCAAACACGAGAGCCATGTGACGTACATGGGAGCGGAGCAGTTCATCAACGATGTGATAGAGAGCATCCATGGCCGCAAGATGCCTGAATTCCGGAAACGGTATCGTGAGGACATGGACATTTTCTTGGTGGACGACGTGCATTTCCTCGAGGGCAAGGAAATGACCCAAGAGGAGTTCTTTCACACTTTTAACGCCCTGCATGAGGCTGGAAAGCAGATAGTACTCACTTCCGACCGACCACCCAAGGAGATCCCCGGCCTAGAGTCCCGGCTGGTGAGCAGGTTCGAGTGGGGTATGGTCGCGGACATTGGACAACCCGATTTGGAGCACCGAATCGCGATCTTGCGGAAGAAGGCGGAGCAAGATCACCTCGAACTCACAATTCCGGACGATGTGCTCCGTTTCATAGCGGAGCATGTCAGGAGTTCGGTCCGCGAATTGGAAGGCTGCATCATAAAGCTGCTCCTGTTCGCTTCGTTGAAACACCGTGAGGTGTCGATCGACCTGGCCCGAGACGCGCTTGCCGATAAAATCAGGCACTCTGCCGGCGAGCTGGAGCCTGCTGCGGCCACGCCGAGTATCGACAGAGTTCAAGAGGTAGTTGCCCGCAGATGGGGGGTGACGCCTGAAGGCCTTCGCTCAAAGGCTCGTACGAAGTCGCTGACCGTACCGCGCCAAGTGGCGATGTACTTAGCCCGCGACCTACTCAGTATGCAGTTGGTTGAGATCGGCCAGGCCTTCGGGGGTCGGGATCATTCCACAGTAATCCACAGTCTGGATAAGGTGGATAAGAACATGAAAGCGGACCGAAAATTCCGCGAGAGAGTAGAATTCGCACGACAAGAGCTCGTAGCGCCCTGACAATTGTGGAACGAGTCATGTGGAGGGCCGCAGCATATGTGTCTAGCCACTCCACCTCCCACAGCTTGTCTACAACGTAAACACTGAAGTCACAGCGTGGTTTTGATGCAACTGAATTCCGTTCAAGCTCTTGCGTCGTTTCTCCAGATATCAAGACGCCCTACTAGAACTACTATTTATATATCTAATATCGTAGTATCAGTCTGTTACTCCGAGAGTTGGAGAGCCAAATGAAGTTCACCATTACACGGGAGAGCCTGCACCAGGGTCTCGTCGCTGTTGCCGCGAGCGTGCCTACGAAGACCACCCTCCCTGTGCTCGCAAATATCTTGGTCGAGGCCTCTGAAGACGGAGTCAGGCTTTCAGGAACGGATCTCGACATTGCCGTGAGCAAGGTGGTCCCTGCCGAAGTAGATCAGGAAGGTGCCGTCACGCTTCCCGCAAAGAAGCTAGTTGAGATAGTACGAGAGCTCCCGAGCGCTGCGATACGAATGACTGCAGCTGGAGAGCAGCGGGTCGTCTTGGAGTGTGGCAGATCCAGGTTCAAACTGCTTGGTATCCCACGTGAGGAGTTTCCTAGCTTCCCTCCGGTGGACTTCACTGACAGTTGGACCTTCACTTCCAGTGATTTACAGAAGCTCATCAATCATGTTGCATTTGCCGCGTCCACGGAGGAGAGCCGGCCTATTCTGAACGGGGTGCTTTGGGAGCTTCGTCCGGAGCGCATGCGGATGGTGGCAACCAACGGTCACAGGCTGGCGCGGATGGACGTGCCCATATCCGGCGGAAGTGCATCGACTGACCTGATCATACCACCGAAAGCCCTGGAACAGGTGCGTCGGCTATTCGGGCCGTCGGACGAGATAGAGACCGCGCGCAGTGATAACCATCTCGGGTTCAAGTGTGGTGCGACTCTGGTGTTCACTCGTTTGATCGAGGGTCCGTATCCTAACTACGAGCAGGTCATTCCACGAGAGAACGACAAAGAGGCAACCGTCGACAAGAACGCGCTCACGTCAGCCTTGCGGCGGATGGGTGTCGTAGCCAGTGACCAGACACATAGGGTGCGCCTGACCTTCGGCGCCGATGTGTTGGGCTTCGCTGTGAATACTCCAGACCTGGGCGAGGCTCAGGATGAAATCACGATCTCGTACGGTGGAGAGGGACTTGAGATTGGCTTCAATGCCAATTACCTGCTTGACATACTGAAGTTCATGCCAACGGATGATGTGAAACTGACGTTCAGGGCACCCGAAAGGGCAGCCACTATCGAGCCCTCCGCTTGGGATGATCCCGCAGACTATTTGTGCCTCGTGATGCCGCTGCGGCTATTGGACTGAAACAGAGGGTAGTTTCTAGGGTCGCAGTAGGAGAGAACCCCTGTTTGTCGCGAGACCATGCACACTTAGGAGGTCTACATCAGACTCAGTTTCATTGGGTAGGGTTGCCACTATACCTGCTCTTCTGAGACCCCCGACCGCTAGGCCAAACGTCCACCGCGCGACACTCAGGCTTCCGTCGGTTGTAGCGACTGCGAAGCCACGGATTGGCAGTGGGATCGGAGTCGAAAGCTGGATCCCGGTCCGGTAGGAAGTATCGTAGCCGTGCGTGGCAATCCGCTCCGTGATCAGGGCCTCGGTAGACAGCTGCACCAGGCCGCCGATGCCGTTCCACGCCACCCCCACCACTCCCGATATGGGTGTGACCTGAGCCCGTACCCGTGGGCGGCCGATGTTTCGAACCACTAGTGCCATCGCGACAGGCCTCAGGATAGAGAGCCTCACGCCTCCGTCCCATCCTTGGTCCGAGATACCGCTGCCGTGACTCGTCATTGCGACGCCGATTGCTCCGCCCCGGAATGGCCGGCTGAATCCCAGCCGCAGGGCTTGATTGGCCGAGTCGCTCAAGAGCCGATCCCGCTGGAACCCTACAGAGATGCCCCTGGCGTTGAAGCCCACGGTCCACTGAGAAACCCTGGTATCTGACCCTTCAGGCATGGCGAAGACGAGTTCGGCCAGGATAGAAGTCTCAGGCACGATTCCTAGTCCGGCCGGGTTCACCCAGAGTGAGCGGACGTCATCGACGGTGGCCGTGAACAGGTAGTCAGCCGACCGAGACCGAACTGCCTGTCCTGCGCTGTCTACCGAGGCGGCTATGAGGAAGCCGAGTGCCAGCAGGGTCGGACGCCGCACCTAGGGTGTCTTGAGCAAAGAGTCGGTCCTTGTTTGTCGCACAGGTATTACGATCCCGGCGGAAGCCACTTCGGCCTGGGCCTCGGACGTGTCGGCCGAGATCGAACCAAGATAATGACCTACTGCCGACACGTAGTGGCTCGAGTGCCGTCGACCCCGCCCGTCTACAGCGAACACCTGGCCAACCTGCATCCCGGAGCCGCTAAACGTGTAGTGTGACTCGGTAGAGATCTGGAGCGCTCGCTCTCCTTGGATTTCCGTCCACCCAACCGCGTTGTGTGTTCTCAGGGAAGTGATCAACGTCTCGGCTCCGCCAAGGAGCTCGGTGGTCTGCACCGAGTCGCCCCAGCTCATCCCCTCTCTCACGCCGGCGTCAGGCAGGCGAGGAAAGAACCGGCGCAGGAACTGATCGGCAAGCTGTCGGGCGGACTCCCCTACAGACTCGCCGCTCGACCAATCATCCAATTCACCGTTGGGGGCCACCGTTGCCGTAAAGGTCGCGCCTCGAGCAGAGGCAAACTGATCGCTCATTAGGCTCCCCGCGGTTTCATCCACCGGGACAACCGAGTCCATGGTGAACGACACGATTCGCCGAGTGCCCACCGGCGCGAGTTCTGCCCGTACGAAGAGGCGTATGCCTCTTTTTGTCGTCACCACCTGACCGTCGAACTCCTGTTCTACAATCCGATGAGTGCTGCCGACGAAAGCTGCTGCGAACGGCTGATAAGTCAGGTCGGCAATCGGATCAGGAGGGCTACCGGGTTCGGCCTTGGTGCAAGCGACGAGACCTGACACCAACGCCGCGACCGCACTCGTGGCTAGCCGATTAAGGTGTCGGCGGCGGCCTGACGCGCTCATTCTTCGACCTTTCTGTTGAGTAACTCGGTCTTGGTCCGTCCGAAGACTGCGATCATCTCGTCGGTCGCAGACGAAACCTGCAGTAAACGCCAGCCTTTGCGCTGCATGTCACTGCGCCAGCTAATGAGCTTCTCCCACTTGGCTGCCGTGGTATGGAAGACCCGCAACTCGGCCACACGTTCCCATTCGGCTGGATAACGATCGGTTGGCTTTCGATTGGACTTCACTTGGACTTCACTAGCTTCCCTGCGGTTGCTCTGGCGTATTGAATTGGGAACTTAACGCGGCACGGCATGCGGGCCAGGGGGCTGTGGTGGGGCCGTAAGCCGAGTTCTGTTCGGACGCGCGCGTCCGGACGGTCATCTATCTGGGATGGCGGTCGCCCGACACCTCATGCGGCCTACCCGCGGCTCAAGCGGTCAGGGCCAGACCTCGCCGTCTATTTGGCCTTGCTCCGACTGGGGGTTACCGAGCCACGCCTGTTACCAGGACGTGCGGTGGGCTCTTACCCCACCTTTTCACCCTTACCCACCTAGGGTGGGCGGTTTGTTTTCTGTGGCCCTATCCGTCGCCTCACGGCGCCCAGGCGTTACCTGGCAGTCTGCCCTTGGGAGCTCGGACTTTCCTCGGCCCACTGTCTCAGTGGACCGCGACCGTCCCGCCCCACCACACTTGAACAAGATATAGTCCTCATACCTGGTCGTGAAGCAGGGACGTGCGGTAGACGCCGGGGGAGTTGTCTGGTCGGGCCATTGTGTTGAGGTGCTGTTGAGGGGCTCCTCGTAACCTGAGGGAGGTTCAGCGAAGGGAGAACCGGGTGTCAGCGCGAGAGAGCTCAACGGTGGCGACCGTTGTAGAGCCGGGGGTCAGGTCTCAACTGGAGGCTGCGGGGCAGGGTTGCTTCTCCGCCATCCATGCGAACAGTGTGGGTGAAGCCATCCGCGCCGTGCGAGAACGCCCGGTGCACGCCGTGTTCGTCTCGCCGAGCTACATCGCAAGCCGAGAGCTACCGCGCGTGGCGGACTTGGTCGAAGGTTTCCCTGGAGTATCGACGGTTGCCGTCGTGTCACGACACGACGCGGTATCGAGCTGTAAGCTGCTGGATCTCGGCGCGCATGGTGTACGCAGGCTCGTAGACCTCAGTGGCAGACGCGGGTGGCGGTACCTGAGGGATTTCGTTTCGCACCCTGCATCTCCGACGGCGGCCCGGATTTCGGCGAAGCTGTTGCCAGCTCTGTGCAGCGCCAGCGGCGACTGCCGCGGCGTGTTCGAGGTAATGGTGAGGGTTGCTCCGACCATTTGCACCGTGAGGGCTCTGGCAAGGTTCCTCCAGGTCGCTCCCAGCACTTTCATGTCGCGGTTCTATCGAGCGGGTCTACCGTCGCCGAAGCGATATCTGACCAGCATTCGCCTACTATATGCAACTGCGCTGCTGGAGGTGCCGGGCCTCTCGATTGCAGACGTCTCCTACCGTCTGCAGTACTCGTCGCCGCAGAGTTTTGGTCGTCACCTGCGCACGGTGCTTGGGATGACCGCGAGTGAGTTCAGGGTTCGCGCTCGCTTCAATGTGGCGCTGGACGACTTCGTTGCGCGGCTGATCGTTCCCTATAGAAGCAGGTTTCCCTCCTTTCATCCACTTGAACAAGGGGTGGGTTTCCCAGGACGAACCTGGTGAGGAAACCTCGTTGTGGGGCGGTCAGCCGCCGTTGTTCCGTTGCACCGAGCCGCTAGAGGATGGCTGACCCATGGCGGATTGTAGTGCGGCTGCCAACAGGCTGAGGTCGTGAGCGGCGCGGTCAGTGTCAGCGGCGGCCTCACGCTGCGTCTCCAGCAATGCGACGATGGGTCCCTCCAGTGCGAGCCAGCGCGTTCTGGCGGCTTTGACCTGGGTTAGCTCCTCGACCAACCGATCCCGTTGCGTCAGCTGGGCCTTCGATACCGTGTGGAGCTGAGTCGCTGTTTGCAGGGTCCGACCGGATTTCCGCTCCAGTTGCTCTACGGCCGCAACGTTCTCCTCGCTGTCCGATAGGAGCTTAGCCAACGTTTCGGCCCCGTCCTGAAGCTCGTGGACGATTGCCTCTGTCTCGGTCTGAACCCCCGCCGAGCGGTCGGCCACTGCACGAGCTGCCTGACTAGCCTCGGTGGCTAGCTGACGCACCCTCCCTGCCACGATCGAGAACCCCTGGCCGTGATCCCCCGCGTGTGCTGCTTCAATCGCGGCGTTCAGGGCCAGAACCTGGGTGTGTCGGCCGATCTTGAGAATCGTCTGGGTCAGAGCGTCAATGCCGCCGGACGTCTCGCACAGCTTCGCGGCCAGAGTCACGGCGTGCTCAAGTTGTCGCTGGAGTTCGCGAAGATAGTTTGCCGTCTTGCGTATGCCGCTGAGTTCGTCAGCCAGCAACTCGGCCAGTTCTCGTGCTTCGGCCTCCGTCTCTGCAGCCCGTACACGTATTTGTTCCAGGTCGACTGGGTCCTCGGTACCGTTGCTGGTACTTTCTTCTCGATCGGACTCCGAGATGGGCTGAAGAGCTTCGGGAATGGAGCGTGCAAGGTTCAGGGCGTTTTGCATGCCGGCGGCCTGGTCGAGCAACCTGCCGGCCAGAGCGGAGATCTCCTGAATGATCGGCGGTAGCTCTTTCGTGCGCTCCGCTTGAACCTCGAGCGTACGGTTGATGGACCGCTCCAGTCGCTCGGTTTCAGGTTGATGTCCAGCAGCAACCTCGGGTTGCAGGTCGCCGTTCGCGTGCCTCCTCAGAATGCTATCAATAGACCGCAGCCGATTCAGAACACTGGCCTGGCGGCGTGCAAGGAGCGCGAGGACGGTCACGAGGAGGGCTGCGCCCAAGTAGGCTCCCAGTCGAGGGGTCCACCAGGTTGCCTCCGGTGCGTTGAATGTCAGGCGATTGAGCTCTGTACCCAGGATGTAGACAGTCGGAGCCGCTATCACCGCTAACGGCCGGATTAAGCCGGCGCTGGACAGCGAGTGAGGCAACGCGGCCAGCAAGACGAACAGCACTGAAGCGCCGTCGCCGAAGAAGAACACTACGGTGGCTGCCGTAACCAAGTCGAGCCCAGCACCTGCGTGACGGGTGAGTTCCGGCCGTGCAGAGGACTTTGCGAGGCCGTGCACCAGCAGGTGAGCCGCTGCTAGCGGAACTACGAGGGCAACCAGGAGTGTCGGAGAGGCCGAGACGAGACCGGCGAAGTACCCGATTGCGATCAGGAGTGCACCACCGGACAGGAAAAACCAGCGTGGGTGGAGCGCGGAGTCGGCGCGTCCCAACCCTCTGGAGCGCCTATCCTCGGTCATCTCACCTCTCGTCGGGGGGCTGAATCCCGAGGTCCTCGATTGTAATGAGGACCCTGACCGGGTGCCCCGCCTCTTCGATAACGCCTCTCCCTCCCTCCAGCCGGTCCACCAAGGCGAGGACCCCGACAACCTGGGCACCGGCTTCATGTAGCTGGCTGATTGCCTGGAGAGCAGAACCCCCGGTCGTAATCACGTCCTCGGTTATGACTACGCGGGCGCCTGGCCGGAAACAGCCTTCGATTCGGCGTCCTGTTCCGTGGCCCTTCACTTCTTTGCGGACCGTGTACGCGTCGATAGACGGCGGGTCCGACCAGCTCGCCAGAGCGATGGCGTACGAGATCGGGTCAGCCCCGAGGGTCAGGCCACCCACCAGCTCAGGGGCCCACCCAGCCTCTCGGATTGCCGCAAGTCCAAGTGAACCAATGAGTTGTAGGCCATCGGCGGACATGGTCGTGCGACGGGCATCGATGTAGTAGGAGGATTCCTTTGAGTAGTGCAATGAGACGGTCAAGCATCGGTCAAAGTGCATCCATCGCACGAAACGGGCAGCGTTATTCTTGTAGTAGTATCTACTACTACTCCTTCTTCTTGCTTCGAACAAACGACTTCAGTGTTCCCAAGAATCCTGCTTTGGGCCGTTCCTCTTCTACGTCTTGGCCTTCCACTCCGCGAGTGAACTCATCCGCGAACTCACGGGTCGAAGCCTGCCGATCCGCGGGCTGGCGTTCCAGGCCCCT
>JBDHHP010000057.1:0-23288 GCA_039589275.1 Gemmatimonadota bacterium
ATACTCCTTCACGAGCTCGCGCTCTGGCAACACCACCGATTCGATGACGTGACTCGTGAGGAATCCGTCCTGGGCACAGAGTCCGGGATTGAGCGACAGTTCGGCGATCCGGTGCGCGATCAGATTCAGGTCGGCTATCTCTTGCGGGTTCTTGGCGAATAGCTGGAAGAACCCGGTGTCGTCGACCGCATGGTAGTCATCGTGCCCAGCGTGGACGTTCAACGCATGCTTGGTCATGGCACGCGCCGCCACGTTGAGCACGTAGGTGAGCCTTTTCCCGACCGCAGGGTACAGCGACTCATGCATGTACGCGATGCCCTGTCCGCTCGAGAAGTTGGCGGACCGGAGACCGGTCATCGACATGCCCGCTGTCACGGCTGCTGCAGCATGCTCTCCTTCTGGCTCGAAGAAGATGAGCTTACGCCCATTTACGTTCCGCTTGCCGGCCGCAACGGCGGCCGCCCAACCCTCACCCATCTGCGTAGATGGAGTGATCGGATATGCACCGGCCGCCTCACTCGCGGCCGTTTCCATTGCGACGACGGCCTCAGAACCGTCTACTGCGGTGCGAATACCTGGGTATTTCGGTTCCGCAGGCACGTTGTCGATCTGTTTCGGTTTCATACCGTAGCGCTCCTTGCCAGCTTGGGCCTGTCCGCGAACTGTGGTCCCTCAACCCAGACGATCGCATCGGTTGGACACCGTGAGGTGGCATCCGGGCTGGCCAGTTCGTTCTTGCTATAGTCAATCACTGCAAGTCCATTCACCATTTCAATCAAGCCGGGTGCTGCATCGGCTGCGCACCTACCGCACGCCGTACATGCTACCTGACATGCCTCTTCGGCCTCATCACCCTCCAGCAGATTCTTGCACTGCACGATCAGATTGTACTCGAGCGGCATGATCGTGAAGAGATCCAGCGGGCATGCTTCCACACAGTCACCGCATGCGGTACACTTGTCCGGAATGACGACGGGCAATCCCACGTCATTCATGATTATTGCATCGAAGTCACAGACGACTTCGCAGTCCGCCAGTCCCAGACATCCCCACTTACACCCCTTGCCGCCTCCCGACACGGCAACGGCAGCCTTACACGTCTGGAGACCGCGGTATTCCGCGTGCTGAATCGCGACATCTGTCCCACCGGCGCACAGCAAGCGGGCAACACGTTTGTTGGCCTCTCCGGCCTCGACCCCGAGGAACTCGGCGAGATCAATCACGTCATCGGATCCCAGTACCGTGCAAGTGGCAGGTTGGATCTTGCCTTCAATCAGGGATTCCGCGAACGCACGGCAGCCCGCTTCGCCACATGCACCGCAGTTGTTGCCCGGGAGCATGTCGGTCACGGCGTCGATCCGCGGATCCTCCCAGACCTTTAGCTTTGCGTTTGCCAGCGCGATGAGGATTCCAAACGCCAGCCCGACGCCGCCAAGGATCAGGACCGATACGGCAATGGTCGTAACATCCATGCCGGCGCCGCTACTCTAGGTCCTTTAGATCCGCCTGCGTGAGCAGCCAAGCGGCCAGCTTGTCGACGGGGTCTGAAGATATCGGCGCAGTGGCCACTGCCACTTCACCCTCCGGCGAGGCAACCGCTGCGCCCGCCGGACCCGCGAGCGACGTGAGCTGCAGCAGCTCTTCCGACTGCTGCTTGACGCTGACTCCACCAACAGGTTTGCGACGCCGATCCTCCGGGAGGCTCAAGATCTTGACGCGCTCCGACGTCAGCACTCCAGAACCGGGATCGTGCACGAACTGCGCAGCGGAATCGGGCACAATCGCCACCACGCCGGCACCCTTCCACCGCGCCAACTGATCCACGCTGGCCGCGTCGCTGGACTGAAGCACGAAGGTTCCCGGGGTGATCAGACGGACCAGCGGAACCGGAGTACACTCACCTCGAATCACGACAACGATCTTCTCGGTGCCATCCATGAACTCGGCCAAGCCCGAAGCTCTCAGGTCGCTACCATCAACCGAGACTACCAATGGTGGCGCCAGTCGACGTTCACCACTGCTCCACTTATGGAACGGGAACGAACCCAGCGACCTTGCATGCTCGGCGTCGGGGAACCGACCGAACTTGGACACCTCGAACACACGGGCGGCCCCGAACGCCCGCCCTACATCGGCGAGCGCAGCCTGGACGGTATCATGCACGTCGCCACCGCTCTCAACATCCACCACGAACAAATCGTCCCCCCGCGACGCCAACTCCGTGAGCGTCTGGAGCGCCTTGTCGATGGTCTCGAGCGTCGGTCGATCGAGCTTCAGGTTATTGGTGTGCAACGACGAATAGCGCTCGAGGTCGATCCTCCCTGCTGCAAACGGCCCGAGTTCCGCTGCAAGGCGGTCGATCTTGCTGTCTGCCGCAGAGCCGTGCGCAACTTGAAAGTTCCTTATCTGATCTATCGTCGTGGCCAGCGACGAGCGAAACGCCTGCGTCTGGCCAGTAAGTGATTTCAGTACCTGGTCAATCCGTTCGTCAGACTGCATAGCGGTCTAACTCCGCATTCAAGAGCTCTATCTTTTCCTCAGCGGTACGGGACGGTACGCTGCGTACCTCCTCATAGCGAGGCGCGTTCTCATTCTGGTAAAACAGGCCCAAGCGGATTCTCCCATCGGGCTCCGCCAAGCGTCGTCCACCGTCGATGTCTGACGGATCGTGGTACGTGTGGTTCTTGTAGATCTGTTCCAGATCCGGCACGTTGATTCCGTCAGGGTGCAACATCAACTCGATCATGTCCGGATTCCTCACCGCCTCCTCGTACACGGAGGATGTGTACTGCGGACAGCGCTGCAGCACGCGGATGAACGCGAAGCCTTTGTGTCGGAATCCCTTCGAGATCGTCTCATACAGGTGATCCGGTACCCAGTCCCCCGTCTGCGCGACGAATGAGGCGTTCGTTATCCCAAGCGTCGTCGAGATCGGGTTCATCGGAATCAGGTGAGCGCCGAACGGCTGAGTGTTGCTGGGGTACCCCTGGGGGCTGGTAGGTGATGTCTGGTTCTTCGTCAAACCGTACACACCGTTGTCGAGCATCAAGGCAACGATGTTGGGATTGTACCGCGTTGTATGAATCCAGTGAGCAGCACCGATGGAAGTGCAGTCACCATCGCCCATCACGGCGAATACGTTGAGGTCGTGGCGTCGTAGCTTGACTCCAGTTGCCACCGGTAGGGCGCGCCCATGCAGACCATGGAAACCGTAGGTCTTGAGATAATGGGGGAACCGGCTCGAGCAGCCGATCCCGGATACGAACACAGTGCTCTCTGGAGCGAGCTGTTCAGCCTCCAGCAACCTCTCGACGGCGGTGAGAACGGCGTGATCGCCGCAGCCCGTACACCATCTAGCGACCGCCCCCTCGTAATCCGCCATCGTGAGGTAGCGATCGTCCATATCTGCGCTGCTGCCGAGCAGCGAGCAAGAAGTATCGATCATGTTTTGTCTCCATTCGGCATGTGGTCACGAATGGCCTGGTGAATCTGGCCGGGCTTGAGCGGCTCACCCGGGACCCGGGTCCAACAATCCACGTCCACCAGGGTGTGCGCGCGCAGCAGCAGGCAGAGTTGTCCGCGCCGGCGGTTCTCGTCGGTAATGAACGGATCAGAGGGATCGTCGCTGTAGTTGATCTCAACCGTTATCACCTTCTTGAACTTGCTGAAGATGTCCTTCAGACCCGGCTCAAACGGCGAGAGGAACCGCAGCTGCAGCGACGACACCTCCAGCCCCTCTGCCCTAGCACGGTCAACCGCCTCTTCAATCGCGCCCCAAGTGCTGCCCCAGCCGACTATCAGCAGATCCCCTGATTCATCCCCGTGGATCTCCGGCCGTTTCAGCGTCTGCTGAAACACGGCCATCTTGCGGGCTCGCATCTGGCAGCCACGCTCGTGCACGTCGGGGCTATAACCGATCTTGCTGTTCTCGTCGTGAGACAGGCCCGTCAAGATGTGCTCGCCCCCAGGAGTGCCCGGTATGAGTCGTTGAGAAAGGCCAAGCTGCGGGTCCCATTCATACGGGCGGGTTCCCGCCGGCACCGCACTCAGGTCAGGTGGCGCAGCGTGCCACTCCACCTTCATGTCTGGCCGCGCGAACGGCTGTACGCCGGTCGCCAGGTTAGCGTCCGTCAGAACAATCACAGGAACCCGGAACGTTTCGGCGACCTTCCGCGCCGTTGTCATACAGAGGAAACACTCCTCCATGGTAGCCGGGGCCATCACCACGTGCGGCGCGTCACCCGGCTGACCGTAGATCGAAGCAAGGAGATCGCCCTGTTCGATCTTGGTGGGAAGCCCGGTGCTCGGGCCGCCACGCTGTACGTCCACAACCACCAACGGCACCTCGGTCATGACGGCGAGGCCGATGAACTCGGTCTTGAGGGCCAATCCGGGACCCGACGTAATAGTGAACGCCGTCTTCCCCGCGAAAGACGACCCGATCGCAACTCCGATTGCGGCGATCTCATCTTCCGCCTGATGGACGATGCCACCCATCTTCTCGAAGATGTCACCGAGATGATGTGAAGCCGAAGTGGCCGGAGTGATCGGATACATAGCGCAGAGCTCCATCCCCGCTGCGATCGCCCCAAATCCTATCGCCTGGTTCCCGTTCATCACGACCCGGTCGACCTTGGACTCCGTCGTTGGCACCTCCACCCTGAAGTCGAGGTTCTCGTTCGCCCACTGGAAACCGGCGTCGAGCAGCGCGATGTTGGACTCGGTGATCTCCTTCTTCTTCTTCTTGAAAGCCAACGCGATCATCTCGCGGATTCTCTCGAGGTCGCGCGAGTAGATCCAGGCGAGCACCCCGAGGGCAAACATATTCTTGCCCTTCTTGGGATTCTCCACGATCTTGGCCGACGCCTCCTCGAGCGGGAACAGGATGACGTTGTAACCGCGGCCCGACATCTCCTCCATCGCCGCCGCGTACTCCTTGCGAATAGCCTCGTCCTCGTGATTCTGCCACTGGCTGTCGAGCAGGATGACGCAGCCTTCCTGAAGCCCGTCTAGCCGGTGTCTGTGTAACAGAACCTGTTCATTGAAGGCGACGACCAGATCCGCTCCGTCGCCCCAGTTGGTCACCGGCTTGGTGCCGATTCGAATCCTGTTACCGCTCGCGCTGGGCGGAGTCCTCGGTGGAGGTTGAATCTCCGCAGGAATGATCTCGACGGTCCAGGTACCGTTGCCCATCTTGGCTGAGACAGCACCAAATATCTGTCCGCACTTCTGAGCCCCCTCGCCAGAGTCTGATACCACCTCCACCGTGTGCTCAGGGACCTTGATCGTCTTGATCTTGCGCTTCTTTCTCGTGCCTTTATTGGATACCGCTTCCGCGGTTGGAGCAGGTTTTGTTGTCGTCATTGTGTGCCTTTATCCAGAATCATGCGCAACTTGGTTGCGCACCGTTGCGACGCAGTCTTCGCCCCATGACAAGCGCCCATCCCGAGCCGTTCCCCCACTACTTTGGTCCAGTCGTGTGACTCCAGACTCCTTTACTCTAGCGGCGGTGTTGGCCTTCGGCGCCTAGTTCTGAAAACATTGTAAAGTAACTACCTCAGGGCCCGAGATGGGACAGGGAAGACTCTGTGAAGAAAGCTTAACCCGAGGTTCCAAGGTCTGATATGCCCGGCAGTTAGCCCGCGGCCCTTCCGCCGGATTAGAGCACTCCTATCTTAATCGCAACCTGGTTAAGGACCTCTACCGGAGGAGACAAATGGCTTTCCAGAATCGACGGACATTCTTCAGGCGACTGGGAGCGGTCGCCGCCGCCGCTGCGGCATCGCCAGCTCGGCTCTACGGCTCCGCCAACGACCGGCCCCTGCGATCGCCTTTGCAGCCGTTGCCATCGCATCAGGCGGCCGACGAAGCATTCTGGCAGCTAGTCAAGGAACAGTTCCCGCTCCGCTCCGGCCTGACCATCATGAACGCGGCGAACCTCTGCCCGTCACCCTACCCGGTGATCGACGCTGTCACCGGCCTGACCCGAGACGTCGACTCCGATGCGTCTTTCCAGAACCGGGCGAAGTTCGCGGAGCTGCGTGAAAGGGCGCGCGGCCTTCTCGCAGCCTACCTAGGGGCCGACCGGGAAGAGATAGCGATCACGCGCAACACGAGCGAGGGCAACAACGCCGTGATCAACGGCCTGGAACTGGGAACGGGCGACCAGGTCGTCATTTGGGACCAGAACCACCCCACCAACAACATAGCGTGGGACGTGAGAGCAAAGCGCTACGGCTACTCGGTACGACGTGTGTCCACTCCAGTGGATCCCAAGACGGCCGAAGACCTGGTGGAACCGTTTCTAAGCGCGATGACCGGCAATACCAGGGTTCTCGCGTTCAGTCACGTGTCCAATATCTCCGGGATCGGAGTGCCAGCAAAACAGCTTTGCACCCTCGCTCGTGAACGCGGCATCATGACCCTAGTAGACGGAGCCCAGACTTTCGGCGTGCTGCAGGTCGATCTACACGACATGGGATGCGACTTCTACACCGGCAGCTCCCACAAGTGGCTCCTGGGCCCGAAGGAAGCCGGCATCCTATACGTGCGGAGCGAGATGATCGACAGTCTGTGGCCAAGCGATGTGGGAGTTGGGTGGGCGGGCGCCCTGGAAAACGGTGCGCAGAAGTTCGAGAACCTAGGGCAGCGCGATGACGCCGCGGTGGCGGCCATGGGGACAGCGGTCACGTTCCATCACACAATCGGCCCGGATCGCGTCGAGCAACGCGTTCGCTCGCTTGCTGCAAGCATCAAGGCTGGTCTCCGCGATCGAGTTCCTCGGGTCCGCTTTCACACTCCCATGCCAGCCGAACAGAGTGCGGGAGTAGTCGTGTTCACCGTGCCCGGGACCGACCCGCGCGACCTGTTCTCGCGAATGTACGCAGAGCATGACGTTGCCGGCGCAGCCATGGGCGGGGCGTTCGCCGGAGTGCGCCTCTCACCACACGTTTACAACACCATGGAAGACGTCAACCGGGTTCTCGAAGTAGTGGCTAGTATGGGCTGATACTGTAGCTAATTCCACGGTTGTTACGTACTATGGGTGGTCGCCCTCATAGGAGTAGTCCATGGCAACCGTGGAATCCATCCTCGGCCGTAAGGGCCGTGACGTCGTTTGCGTAGCGGCGTCGGAATCCGTTTTGAACGCAGCAACAATCATGAACGAGCGGGGCATCGGTGGCGTTGTGGTCACCGATGACGGGGAGATGGTCGGGATCTTCACAGAGCGAGACGTGCTACGACGGGTAGTGGCTGAGAATCGGGACCCGAGCGAGACACTCATTCGCGACGTCATGACGTCGCCGGTCGTCAGCTGTCGACCCGATACCCCGCTTGAAGAGTGCAGTGCCGCAATGACCGGGAGACGAGTCCGTCACCTTCCTGTCTTGGACGAGAGTGGACTGTCGGGGATAGTCACGAGTGGTGACATCCTGGCCCACCAGGTAGAGGACCAGGAAGCTACCATACAGCATCTCAACAGCTACATCTTCAACGTGCGTTGAACGTTCCCGCCGATCGCGGCGGACAAGCTGCGGACTGGGTCGCCGGCTACTCTTCCGCGCCTGCGGCTCGACCCGCTAGCTCGCGATCCACCATCACAAGCCCTGCACCGCTGTCGCCCGCCATCTCGAGTTGGGCGATGATGTCGGATGCTGCCTTCTCCTCCTCAGTCTGCTCGTCGATGAACCACTGCAGCAGGATCTGTGAGGGGTAGTCCTTTTCCTTGAGTGCCAGCTCGTAGAGCTTGGTTATCGACGCTGTAACCTTCTGCTCATGCTTCAGGGTCTTTTTCATGACGTCCAGCGGCCCTGAGTAGGACGCCGGAGGCTTACTGAGTGACTTCAGCGCGACCTTTCCGCCGCGGTCGTGAATGAAGTCGAACATCTTCATAGCGTGAGCAATCTCTTCCTGCCACTGCATTCTCATCCAGTGGGCAAACCCGGGCAGGTTCTTCTGTTCTGCGTAGGCCGCCATGCCCAGATAGATGTAGGCAGACTCTAGCTCCATCTGGATCTGATCGTTCAACGCCGCTTCGACAGCTTTCTTGAGCATCGTTTCTCCCAATGGACTCGATTCTCGTGGTTTGTAGTCCCGCATCCCACAGACATCTGCGCCGCAATCTACCTACGGTCCGACCCCGGAACCAGTGAGAGCGACGCACTTGAACAATGCCCGCTCATGGCTCTTCTTCTCTGAAGAGGATGGACCCACGTGAATGCGTGCGCCCAACCCACGAGTTCCGCGACACCAAGGGAATTACCAATGAGAACCACAAACCCAGATCCCACGGCCAAAGAGGCACAAATGGGACTCCACCTGGGCGAGTACGAGGAACAAGTCACCGCACTCATCCACTCGCTTTCTGATGCCGCGATACCTCGCCGGATTGCGGATCGGGACCACACCGTTTGGTGTGAAGAGCCGCGCGCGGAGCTGACCAATCGTCTCGGCTGGCTCAATCTGCCGGGCGCCACAGCGCAATACCTCGACGGGATCTCCGCGGTTACGGCAGGTATCAGAAAAGACGGGATCCAGAAGGTCCTGCTACTTGGGATGGGAGGGTCGAGCCTTGCACCTGAGGTGTTCTCCCGCGTTTTCGGGAGCAAAGACGGATATCCGACACTACAGGTTCTGGACAGTACCCATCCTGACGCCGTCTCGAAGACCGCCGAGTCGGTAGATCTGTCCAAGAGGTTGTTCGTGGTGTCCAGCAAATCGGGAACAACTCTGGAGACGCTGTCACTATGCCGCACGTTCTGGGATCAGGTGACCCGCGCTACCGCGGAGCCGGGTCGTCATTTCATCGCGATCACGGATCCCGGCAGCTCGTTGGAGCAGCTGGCCGAGGATCGGGGCTTCAGACACGTCTTCCTCGCACCATCGGACGTCGGCGGCAGATACTCGGCACTATCCGTCTTCGGAATCGTGCCGGCCGCGTTGATTGGCGTGGACGTTCGGAGGTTGCTGGCCCGGGCTGACCTCATGGCCCGAAGCACAGACCGGATGACCGGAGACGGCAATCCTGGGATGGTCCTCGGTGCGGCGCTCGGGGCGCTCGCAGCCGAGGGTCGTGACAAGCTGACCTTCATCACGTCTCCATCCCTGGCGTCGTTCCCCGACTGGATCGAGCAGCTGGTAGCTGAAAGCACCGGCAAGGACGGCAAAGGCATCATTCCCATAGTCGGAGAGCCGATCCTCAAGATCGACCGCTACTCCAATGACCGGCTATTTGTGGCGATCTCCGTGAGAGGCGACAGAGCAGAGGAGGTATCCAACTTGGCGACCTCACTGGCCACTGTCGGCCACCCTGTAATCCAGATCGACTTGGCCGACCCCATTGATCTGGGAGCCGAGATGTTCCGCTGGGAATTCGCCACTGCGGTTGCCGCATCAGTGCTCAAGATCAACCCATTCGATCAACCCGACGTACAGCTGGCAAAAGACCTTGCGAAGCGGGCCATGGCAGGGGAAGACATGGGAGGCGAAGCGGGATCAACGATTCACGTAACCGATCGTCAGGACCTGAGCGCGGGAATCGAGCAATTGTGCGTGGCCAACTCCGGCGATTATCTAGCAGTCAATGCCTATCTGGCACCGGATTCAGGCACCACAGATCTGCTGCAGCAGATAAGAAGCAGGATCGGCGCGAAGCTGGGCATCGCGACCACCTTGGGTTACGGCCCCCGCTTCCTGCATTCTACTGGGCAACTGCATAAGGGCGGGCCAAACAGCGGCCTGTTCCTTCAGTTTGTGGATTCCCGCGGGCAGAACCTGCCGGTACCGGAGACCGATTTCACATTTGGCGCGCTGATAGAGGCGCAGTCCCGCGGCGATCACCAGGCGCTGGTGCAAAGGGGGCGGAGGGTGTTGCGGGTCGATCTCGGAGCGGACGCGCGAGGGGGCTTGGAGCAGGTCCTGGCTGCCGTCAAATAGCGGGCTCAGAGGGCGGTGGCGGGCGGCAGAGGGTGGCAGAGGGTGGCAGAGGGTGGCAAAGGGCGGAAGGAGGTCCGCCCTCGTCCGTCCTCTCCGGCTCTTGCGCATCCGGGGACTAAAGTGGACTTTTGTCGATCACTCACGACTGGAGTCATTTGCGTAAGCTACGCGTAGGTATCATCGACTTGGTCACAAAAGCACCGACCCGGTCCCTTTATGCTCGAGTGATGCACGCGAACCTGGCGAGCATCATGCCTCAGGTTGTTGCCACTTGGTGCGAACAGGAAGGCCACGACGTCACGTTGGTCTGTTACACGGGCCTCGAGGACCTCGCTGCCGAGCTACCACAAGACGTCGACGTGGTTTTCATTGGTGCTTTCACTCAGGCCGGTCAGTTGGCCTACGCCCTCAGCAACCGCTTCCGGGCTGCAGGTGCCGTCACGATTCTGGGTGGTCCCCACGCCCGATGCTATCCTCAGGACGCGCAGCAGTACTTCGATTACGTGGTCGGATTCACAGATAGAGCGCTAATCCGCGACATCCTGGCAGACGCCAGCAGAAATGCGCCGGGCTTGTGTCTCTCAGCAGACGCGCAGCCCGCTCATCTGCCGGGAGTCCGCGAGCGTTGGAAGTTTGTGGAGCCGACCCTGAAGAAGGCCCCCGTAATCAAGATCGTCCCGATGCTAGCCAGCACGGGCTGCCCTTACGCGTGCAGCTTCTGCATCGATTCGCAGGTCCCGTTCCAGCCCCTCGACTTCGAGGTATTGAGGGAAGATCTGAGATTTCTGCTTGGGAAATTCCGCAGGCCACGCGTTGCGTGGCATGACCCGAACTTCGGTGTCCGGTTCGGCGACTTCATGACAGCGATTGAGGAGGCCGTACCGCGAGACCGTATCGACTTCATAGCTGAGAGTAGTCTCTCCTTGCTGTCCGAGCCAAAACTCAAGGTTCTCAAGCGCAACGGCTTCAAGGCGCTGCTGCCGGGAATCGAGTCCTGGTATGAGCTCGGAAACAAGTCGAAATCGGGCAAGACAACCGGGATTGACAAAGTCCGACGGGTCTCCGATCAGGTGAATACCGTTCTACGGTACGTGCCCTACGTGCAGACCAACTTCGTTCTTGGGCTCGACAGTGACCACGGCCCCGAGCCGTTCGAACTGACCAAGCGCTTTCTCGATGAATCCCCGGGTGCGTTTCCCGCATACTCGTTGCTGTCGGGCTTTGGACAGGCGGCGCCGCTGAATCTGGAGTTGCAGCGTGCCAACCGCGTGCTGCCGTTCCCGTTCCATTTCCTCAACAACAACCACGCGATGAATGTGCAGCCCCGACACTACGGATGGTCGGAGTTCTACGATCACGTGATTGACGTCAGCAAGTACTCATTCTCGTGGCGCTCGATATTCCGCAGGCACGGCGCGGTCAAGGCCCGGATTCCTCGCTGGATGAACTTCGTGCGGGCAGTATCCTCCGAAGGTTTCGGCAGGATCAGATTCTACAGCGAGGTGCGAAGACGGCTCGATAGCGATCTCCCGTTCCGCCGGTACTTCGAGCGAGAGACTACGGAGCTTCCGCGGTTCTTCTTGGATCGAATCAGGGCCGATCTTGGCCCGTTGTGGGATTGGCTGCCGAAAGGCGCGATCCACCACGATCCCAACGCGTACTTGAAATCGCACGAGGCCGTCGGACTGACCAAGCTTCGCATGGCAGGCAGCACCGGATAGTCGGCCGTCGCTTCCCCCTCCGCCGCCGGTGGCAAAGGGGGATACGCGATGATGTCGGGCCTATTGTTCCTCAGGTCGAGTGGGCCAACCCACCCGTAGGTGATTCCAGTGCAGCATCGTATTGAAGACAAACGCGTGGCTACCGTAGGTCTCCATGCGCCAGAACGGACGAATCGCAAACAGGATCACGTGTCCGTCGCCAACGGGAACATCCACGATCGCCGGCGCGCCAGCCAGTTCACTCTCACCCCGGAGCATGCCGCTCATCAACACGTCCTTCTCGGCGAAACTGCGCACGACGCGCGGGATTTCCTTCTCCCACAGTTCGTCTCGCAGCCAATCGGGGTTCCTCTTCCCTCCGTCGCTCTCGTCGACCTGAAACACGGGAGCTTGGGACGCTGATGGTGGTGTGGTACGGTGAATGACGGTGAAGATACCTCCCACCGTCTTTCACCATGTTTCACCGTCTCTCACCTCCGATACTTCTCCAGCCACTGCAAGTCATACTCATCTGTCCGACTCACATAGACCACTCCCGCACCGAACCCGACGACTCGGGTGTTGTCCGGTAGCAACACAGTCCGCACGCGGTTTCCGTCATGGTCGAACACGTCGTATTCGGGTGGCGCGTCCGCGACCGTGTGTCGTCTCACCCACGCCTGGCCCTCCGGTGTCACGCTCAGACCGCTGGGTGGAAACGGCGGCTTCACATCGGGCCAGTCGCCGTCGTCCACCTGTGGGCCTACAAACGTGCCGCCTCGTGGTGGCGCACCGGCTCGCATACTGCGCCCGCCCCCGCCGGCTTCAACGGTGATGAACATGGCGCCGCCCGGAGGATTGGCTCGAGCCTCTAGCCAAGATTCCCTGTCCGCCTGTGTGATCGTGACTGGGGCGTCTGTGACCTGAGGTCCAACCGTCCGTCGACCGTCGTAAGCATGCCATTCGACGCGGAATCCGACTGCGCGTGCAACGGCGACCCTGCCATCCCAAGTCACTCCCCAATCATCCGATGGACTGAAAGGAATGGTCATCATTGACACGTTGTTGCCGCTCCGCTCGACTCTATTCTCAGGCAGACCAACGGAGGCAACCGTGTCAACCACGCCGGTATCGGGATTCCATCGGACAATCCGAGCGGAGTCAGGTCGGTCAGCACCCAAGCTTCCCGGATTCACCGCAAAAGCCCTTGCCTGGTAGTAGACATTGCCGTGTCGGTCGGTGCCTTCAGGCATGATGAGACTCATCGTCTCTCCATCCTGCCGCATGAGAGGCTGGCTGGTTCCGAACCCTCCGTCCGCGCCGACAGGAGTGAAACGCGTGTTGCCCAGGTCGACCATGATTGTGGAGTCGCCAAGCCAGGAAAACAGACGGGAGGGGCTGTTGTACTCGCCGGGACCTCCCCCTTGCCGGCCAATGGTATCTGCCGTTCCGGCGGCCAGATCGACAATCACGAGTGCCTGGCCCAACCGGTCCGCCACCATCACTCGACCGTTAGAGAGCTCTCTTACACCCCCGACTGAGCTGAAAGCCTCCGGGAACGTTGCCTCGGGCTCCTTCAGCGTGGCTCGAGCTGACCTATCATCTCCTGTGGCTCCCGATTCCGATCCGGCGCATCCGGCCAACGACAGCAGCGCCGTGCCACTGAGCAAACACCTCAACGGCCTAATAACGACGGCAGAGATCATGCTCACCTCGCTGTTTGAAACCCTCGAGCGGGAGACAGAACTAACAGCCAATCAACCTGCCAATCACGATGCTCAGTGTAAGCCCTTGGTCGCAGTTGCTTGCCGGGCCGATCGATGTTCCCGACGTCGGGATAGCAAGTCTGTGATGGACGGAAAAGAAACAGGCGGCCGGCGAGTGATCAGCCCGCCTGCCGCCCAACGAAATCAACCGGCGCTACGGCTCCGTGGGCGAACGGCCGCTGACGCGAGAGCCGAATGGATCGGGGTCATCGGAGCACCACGCGCACCTCAAACCTGGATCATCAAAGAACCCGAAGGCTCCACAATACGAGAATTCGTTAGCTGCACAGGAGACATCGCAGTCACCGAATCCACCGCAATCCGTGCAGACGATTCCCGGACAGGAGTCGAGCTCACCACCACACGCGGTAATACCCCAAGCGGTACAGAAGGCGAGCACCAGGGCAACGAAGAAAAGAGACGACCTTTTCATAACGTATTTCCTTTGCTGACGGCGGGATCTGGTACTAGCGAAAGGAACTTAAAGGGACACTTTCAATATAAGTCGAATCCGCTGTCTGAACACGGGAGCGGACATGGCCTGAGGGCGAGATCCGCGATGAATGTTGGACAAGAGCAGGACAAAGTGTTGCTGGTGGTTCGCAGGAGCCACGTCCGCACCACCGCCGTCGTGGCTGTGGGTGTGGTCGCCGGCTTGGTGCTGTTCCTCGCTGCGCGTGGCCTCCTGCCTGCCCGGAGTGATAGCGAGCAGCTTGACGCGGAGGCGACAGCGCTGGCATGGGAGCAGGCCCCGCGCTTCGAGATAGCCGTTGAAGGTAGGCCAGCCCGTGGCAACGAGGATGCAGCGGTTACTCTGGTCGAGTTCACGGACTATGGCTGCCCTCACTGCCGTAGATTTGCGGCCGAAGTTCTGCCCGAGATCCTGCGTCAATATGGAGAAGAGATGCGCCATGTGGCTCGGCATTTCCCCATTCCGGCACTAACGCCAAACGGTTTGATGGCAGCCCAGGCCGCCGAGTGTGCATATAAGCAGGGGTATTTTTGGGATTACCGCGATATCCTCATGCGAGGGCCGTCTAAGCTATCTGAGGAGCAGCTACGAGAACATGCTACTGCAACTGGGCTGCAACTCGATGCCTTCGAGCAATGCGTCCAGGACGCTGTTATCCGCCAGACCGTCGAGCGCGACATTCTCGATGCCTGGAATTACGGAGTGACCGGAACTCCCACGTTCTTTATCAACGGGAGGCGATTCCGCGGCTACCGCTCGTACCCAGAGTTTGCTGCCTACATACAGTTCGCCATCGCGGAGGCGGGCAGCGGCCGTTGACTGGCCGCCGCTGTCGGGTCGCTGCATCTTCACCTAGCGACCACAACTTCCTGCATACCCGAGGTAACTCCATGAACACCGATCGTAGGGACTTCCTCACCAAGCTCACGATGGCCGGGGTTGGCGCACCGGCCGTTGCTGGCAGCAGCATCTTCACAACGGGATCTAGGGCTGGCCAACCCCTGAGACGACAACACGAGCAGGGGTCTGGCGGCGGCACCCACTCGCTGCTAGAGCAGGACCACCCCTACATCTACATAGACTCCTGCATGCAGATCTGGCCCGACGCACGGCTCGGGGTCGCGCACCGGCACGGCGTCACCGCCTACGGCGTTACCGCGTGGAATCCCCATGACGACGCGACCGCTGCCCTCGAGGGATTGATGTACTGGCACTGGGCAGCCCGCGAATACCCGGACCTGGTGCTGGTGGAGACCACTGCAGACATTCGCCAGGCAAAGCGTGACGGCAAGGCTGGGCTGTTGCTCGCGGCACAGGGAGGCGACTGGATCGGACGCGACCTACACCGCGTGGAGGCCTTCCAGCAACTCGGACTCCGCTTCATGCTACTCGCATACAACGCGACCAATCAGCTATGTGACGGCTGCCTGGATCGGACCGACGGAGGCCTGACTCGCTTGGGACAGCTGGTTGTCGACGAGTGCAACCGCGTGGGCATCGTGCTCGACTGTACTCACACTGGTCGGCGCGCCACGCTCGAGATCATCGACCGCAGCGAGCATCCGTGCATCTACAGTCACTCCAACCCCAGCGCGATCGTTCCCAGCTTGAGGAACATCGATGACGAACAGATCAGGGCCTGTACATCCCGCGGTGGTGTGATTGGCCTTGTCTCTTGGGGCCCCCTGGTAATGCGACCTGGCACGACACACAGACCCACGCTGAATGAGTTCATCGATCTGATAGACTATGTGGCCCAACTCGACGGTAGTACTGACCACATTGGAATCAGCACCGACATGTCGTTGGGCACATATCCTGATCACGAGAGTGACCCTTGGGGCACTCCCGACTACCCTGACTTTACAGAGGAGTACAATCGCCACGTCACGGATGACATTCGATCGCCACTCAGAAACGTGGATGGGTTCTCGGACTTCGCGGAGGTCGTTTCTGTCGCCGACCGACTGTTATCGCGAGGGTACTCCGAACAGGATGTTCGCAAGATGCTGGGAGAGAACTTCCTGCGGGTTTTCGATCGGGTCTGGCGCTGAACCTCAAGGGTTCTGTTACCGTGAGATACGGCTCCTCATGCTTTGGTGGTATCCGTTAGGTCTCCTCTTTCTCAAACGGAATTCGTTTCAGTACGACGTGTCCATTACTGATGACTACCAACACGTCCTGCAGCGAACGGATGTCTTCCAGCGGATTGAGATCCACGACCAGCAGATCGGCGTCGAGGCCCGGCTGGATTGAGCCCGTCTCGTCACCGATGCCGAGCAACTCAGCGGCGAGACTTGTTGCACCGCGGATCGCGTCGAACGGGGAAACACCTTGCTCAACGAGGAAGCCCACTTCGCGAGATACCCGCGAGTAGCTGTCTTCCCCATAATACGTGTCGACACCCGTGACGAGTGGGATGCCTAACTCCTGGGCGCGTCGCACAGCGCCACGGCGGCGCGGTGCCATGTGCAGCCCCCGCAAGTACAAGGCGGGGTCCGAATAGTCCCCTGCCGCACCAAACGATGAGATGGAGCTGAGGGTGGGCACCAAATAAGTGCCCCGCTCCTTCATGAGCTGTAGCGTCTCTTCAGACGCGTACGTACCGTGCTCGATGCTCCTCGCGCCTGCCAGGACTGCGGCGCGAATGCCTGCGTCTCCGTGAGCATGTACCATAACGGACACGCCGGCTTTGGCCGCCTCCTCTACGACGATGCGTAGCTGACGCTCTGTGTAGATCTGGGTGCGCGGATCCCGCTCTGCCAACCCGGCTCTGTCGGTAGTGCGCGTCTTGATCCAGTCAACTCCGTGATCGATGTTGATCCGGACCAGCGCCCGTAGCTCATCATCAGTCTCAACACCCGTCACGTGCAGATCGTACAGTCTTTCATCCCACAGAACTGCATTGGATATGTTCGGTGTCACAAAGACACCCGTGGTCACGATGTCGGGCCCGGGGAGCATTCCTAGCTGCACGAGATTACGTAGGCCAACATCGGCGAAGCCGCCGACACCGGCCGTGCGAATCGTGGTGACACCTGACTCGAGCGCCCTACGCACGCCAGCCAGATCGTTCACGTGACTGTGAGCGTCGATCAGACCGGGCACCAGGAATCGGCCTTGCAGGTCAATTACCTCCACACCGGATGGTGCATTCGCGGGTCCCGTCTCAATGCTCTGGATCAGGCCTTCAACAATCGTCAACATAGCACCGGTTATGACCTCCTCAGTCACTCCGTCCAATACGTTGGCGTTGATGATGTAGAGCTCCGGGGGTGGGTTTTGTGCGACAGCTTCAGGCGATTCTGCTAGCAACAGAGTTGCCGACGCCGCAACACCAAGGAATCGCCGCAAGAGAAATTCGTTAGCCATGTCGGATCTCCGATTGAGAAACGGTTACCGGGCTCCTGAAACGCCGAATGCGAACCAAGCGAGACTATAATGTTGACCGGGCGCGGCAGGCGCCAGACAGCAAACCACACACCTGTCACGCACAATCAAGATCCGTATATTCAGTTGGCGTTCTACATATCTGACGACCAGAGAGGCACCTCCCCATGGACGAACGTTCGGAGTACACGCGGCCTCGACGCTCCAGTGTTCGCATGAGCCTGAGTGCCATGAATGCCGCTGTAGAGGAGAAGCGGAGCTGGTTGCCTCCTCTCGTCTACCTTGCTCACAACCCACTCACTTTAGTTGGATTGTTCTTTCTGAACGCCGCGGCTGTCTTCTGGTTCTTTGTGCTGCCGGTGGCGACGCAGCAAGGTGACCGGCACCCCTATCTGATGATTGTCTTCTTCGGGCTCATTCCCATAGCCTTTCTGCTCGGACTTGCTCTCACACCACTCGGTGCGTACCTCCGCTACAGGCAGCAGACGAAGCAAGGTGTGCGGGCCCGCGAGTTCAAGCCATTGGGCTGGGATAATAGAGAGTTCCGACACATGTCTGTGTTCGCCGTGGTGGTGACCGGCT
Organism: Gemmatimonadota bacterium; assembly: GCA_039589275.1. GTDB lineage: Bacteria > Gemmatimonadota > Gemmatimonadetes > Gemmatimonadales > GWC2-71-9. Next base: position 17,847 of record JBDHHP010000057.1, read on the forward strand.
GCAACGTGCTGGTCGGTGGGTACGTCAGCCAATCCACCGTGCACTACATGGACTCGGCCGGCTTTTGCAGCACCACATGCCATGCGATGAGCCCCGAGTACGCAGCCTACCGACGATCGCCACATCTGAACATCGCATGCGTGGAGTGCCACATCGGATCCGGCCGCAGGGCCTACGCGCGAGCAAAGCTCAACGGCATCTGGCAGGTCGCATCCACGATTCTGGAACTGTACCCGCGCCCAATACCAACGCCGCTCGAGAATCTCCGGCCGGCCAGAGAAATCTGTGAGTCGTGTCACTGGCCCAGTAAGTTCAGCGGCGTACAGATCCGGGTGTTTGATCACTTTGCGGAAGATTCGGCAAATACGCAAACCACAACCGTCTTGGCACTGACGGTCGGCGGCGGCCCTGTCAGCAAAGGCGTGCATGGTTTCCACGTTGCGCCAGATGTCGTGATCGAGTTCGAAGCAAATCAGGACAGGCAGGAGGTAGGCTGGGTCAAGTACACGAGCCCTGATGGCACCGTCAGAGAGTTTTCACGTGCGCCATGGACAGCGCATCAGAAAGCCGGCGCAGCGGCGCGCACCATGGATTGCCTCGACTGTCACACGAGACCTTCACACGGCTTCGAGATGCCAGCCAGGGCACTCGATGCCGCATTGGCTCTTGGCGACATCGATGCCTCGCTACCATGGGTGAGAAAGAAGGGCCTCGAGATCCTCCAAGCTGATTATGCCAGCTCGCGTGAGGCTGAGCAAGAGATTCCGCAGGCTCTCCATCGCTACTACCGCACCCAGCATCCGGACGAGTATCAGTCATACAAAGAGAAGATTGAGAAATCAGGTCGCGCTCTAGCAGCCATCTACGGCAGGAATGTATTTCCGGCAATGGGAATAGGCTGGGGAACCTATCCCGACCACAGCGGGCATACCGATGTCAGCGGTTGCTTTCGTTGCCACGACAACTCCTTACGTGACCCCAATGGCAACACAATCGTAGGGGACTGCAACGCCTGTCATCGCATTCTCGCATTTCGGGAGAGTGAACCGGATATTCTCAAGCAGTTGGGCCTCAGACCTTGAGTGGAGTCTCCCTCGCGAACCAATCAACGGCCACCACCGCAAGGACCATCCCATGCGCCAAAGTCACGCACTGAAGTCAATTCTGAGTGTAGCGATTTCGCTCACGATGCTGTTCACCACATTACACGATCTGTCCGCGCAGTCCGTTACAGATCAGACACTTGCCGGTCTCCGGTTTCGCAACATCGGTCCGGCAACCATGAGCGGCCGAATCGTCGATCTCGCTGTTGTCGAAGCGAACACGTACACCTTCTACGTCGCCTCAGCCACAGGCGGCGTGTGGAAGACAACGGACAACGGCATAACGTTCGATCCGGTGTTCGCGCGGGAAGGGACACACTCGGTTGGCGCGATCGCGGTGCACCAGGTCGATACCAACCTGGTATGGGTGGGAACCGGCGAACGCGCCAACCGACAGAGCTCGTCCTGGGGTGACGGCGTCTACAAGTCGACTGACGGCGGTACAACCTGGACCAACATGGGACTGCGCGATTCGCATCACATTGGGCGGATCGCGCTGCATCCCACCAACCCCAATATCGTGTTCGTGGCGGCAATGGGCCACCTATGGGGGCCAAACGAACAGCGCGGGCTTTACATGTCCGCTGATGGTGGCGCCAACTGGACAAGGGTGTTGGAGGGAGACGACAACACTGGCGTTGTTGATGCTGCGATCGATCCGTCGGATCCGAACGTCATGTACGCGGCCAAGTACCAACGACGCCGCAGACCGTATGGCTTCCATGGGGGTGGGCCGGGCAGCGGCTTGTTTAAATCGACGGATGGTGGCCGCACATGGAGAGAGCTGACAAACGGCCTTCCAGCCGGTGACTGCGGCCGCATCGGTATCTCGGTGTATCGCAGCAACCCCAACATCGTGTACATCTCCCTCGAACAGGGTTGGCGTTACAACGCCTCGACAGCATACGGCGAGCGTCGCGCTGGCATCTACCGCTCCGAAGACAAGGGCGAGTCGTGGATGCACATGAGCGACTGGAACCCGCGACCGATGTATGCCAGCCAGCCCCTTGTGGATCCCAACGACGATCAGCGCATCTACATGCTGAACTCGTACAGCTTTTCGGACGACGGTGGCAAGACGTTCGAGCGGCCGCGACAATCGCTGCACGGCGACGATCGTCTCGTCTGGGTGGACCCACATGACTCCCGCCACGTCATGAAAGCCGACGACGGCGGCCTGGGCATCTCTTACGACCGCGGGTTGACGTGGCTCTATGCCACCAACCTACCAGTCAGTCAGTTCTATCGCGTGTCCGCCGACATGCGGGAACCGTATTGGGTTTACGGCGGCCTGCAAGACAACGGCAGCTGGATGGGACCGAGCGCAACCTATTTCAGCGACGGGATTCGCCTGGAAGACTGGTTCAGAACGGGTGGCGGCGATGGGTTCGTCAACCTAGTAGACACTACTGACAACGCCACGCTGTACACGGAATCACAGTACCTCGGCCTGTCACGTATCGACTTGCAGTCGGGCGCACGTCAGTGGATCCGTCCAGACAGCCCGAGGGGCGCCATCGGCGCTCGGCGCAATTGGGATGCGTGGGGCCCCGGGCTGCCGGAGCCCGAGCTGGGCAACGCCATGGCGCCGGCCAACTGGGACGGCCCTTTCATCATCTCAGCACACGACAACAACACGCTCTACGCTGGCACCAATCAGCTATGGAAAAGCACTGACCGCGGTGACTCCTGGAAGTCACTCGGCGACCTCACCACTGGCGTCAATCGGCGCGAACTGCTGATCATGGGCCAACGCCCCCATGACAGCACGTTGTCACTGGACGACGGGATTCCCTACTACCCGACTTTGAGCGTAGTAGCCGAGTCACCCATGCGTCAGGGATTGCTCTACATCGGCACCGATGACGGCAATCTGCAAGTGTCGCTGGACGACGGTGCCAATTGGGAGAACGTGGTCAGCAGAGTCCCGGGCCTACCCACCTCGAGCTGGATCTCGGGACTCGAGGCATCTCGATTCGACGAAGGTACGGTCTACCTCGTGGTCAACAACTACCGTAACAACGACCTCGCCAACTACCTGTACCGGTCGCGTGACTATGGACAGACGTGGACCAGCATCGTAGGAGACCTCCCGAGTGAACGAGTGTTACGCACTGTGCGGGAGGACCCGCGCAACCCTACGGTTCTCTACGTCGGTGCAGAGTTGGGGTTGTTCTACTCCAATGACGATGGGGAGCACTGGGTGGAACTCAAGGGCAACATGCCAACCATGGCATTCAACGATCTGATGGTTCACCCGCGCGACAACGACTTGATACTCGGAACGCACAGCCGAGGTATCTGGATATTGGACAACGCCAACGCGCTACAGGAACTCACGGCGGATGTGTTGAGCAGCGACGCCCACCTCTTCAGCATCGAGCCAATTCAGATGATCCGCTACCGTGGTGCCGCGGGCCACACGGGAGATATGATCTTCCGCGGACAGAACCCGCCAGCTGGCGCCATCATCGACTACTACCTGAAGGACAGGCCGAACGCAGCTGAAGTCACGCTGACGGTCTACGACCAATCGCGCAAGGAGGTGAATCGCCTCAGGACCTCGAACCGAGTCGGCGTCAACCGAGTTGTGTGGAATCTCCACCATGCGAACATAGGATTGCCCGGAGACGACGGGGTGAATCGAGCGCCGGCCGGGCCGTGGGTAATGCCAGGGGAATACTCGGTGGTGCTACAAGTCGGCGATCAGCGGTTGGCCCAACGGGTCACCGTAGAACAGGATCCCCGCATCGATATCTCAGCTGCAGACCATCGGGTATGGCATCAAGCAGTGACGTCGCTCAGCGAAACGCTGCGCTTGTTCTTGATCACCGCTGACACCGTGACCAAGATCAAGGAAGCCCTGGATGGGGCAACCGAGCAACTGCGAGCCAGCCAAGCCAGCGAGATCGCGGAACTGGAGGAGATCTTCCCGCTGGTGACCGAACTGCAGTCAAGGCTGTCCCGGCTCTATGGTCAGGTCAGCCAATCGCCCGCCTCGCTTACCGCCGACCAGCGTTCACAGTTGGAATATTTCGAAGGCTGGGTGCGCCGGTTGGAGCCAAGGGTGGCGAGGGTGATGCAGGCCGAGTTACGATGACGTGTCGCGTGAGCAGTGAGCCACTGGGCTCACTGCTCACTGCCTCGTCCGTCAATCCTCCAAAGTGAACCCAATCTGAATCACCACCTGCCAGTGGTTCAGCTTCTGATCCTCGAGATGACCGCGAATCTCCTTCACCTCGAGCCAGCGCATATTGCGAATGGTCTTGGCCGCACGATTCACCGCGGTGTTCACGGCATCATCGATACTCGTGGGTGATGTGCCCACTACTTCGGTCTTTTTGTAGACGTGGTGGGACATAGGCCTGCCTCCAGAGTCTGGGTGGAAGATAGAAGGGGCGGTGAGAGACGGTAAGAGACGGTGGGGGCGACAGACCTCCTTCACCCTCCTTCACTTCTTTCACCTCTTTCACCGCCTTTCACCCAGCCACATTATTATTAGTCTCGATGTCGAGACACAGGGCAGGTTCGAATGTCAATTAGCATCCCGGTTAAGCTCCACACTCCCGATGCAGTGGTGACAGAGAGTGAGGGCCTGATCAAGTTCGAGGAAGGTCGCCTGGTTCTAGAGTATCAGACCAAGGACGCGTTCTTTGGAACGTTTCGTTCCGATGTAAAGGAACTGGAAATCCCGCCAGACGATGTCTCTTCGATCACGTTCAAACGGAGCATCTTCAAGACTGAACTCACGATCCGCGCCAAGACCATGAAGAAGTTCGGTGACGTACCGGGCTCGAAGCTGGGTCAGGTCATCCTGCGTTTCAAGAAGAAGCACGGAGACGAGGCCCAGGAACTAGCCGACTTCCTCGAGCATCGATTACACCAAATAGCAAACGAGGGCGGCCCTGAAGAGACGCAGATAATGGAGTAGGCTTCTCTAGGGTACAGCTCCCGCAGTGCCAGACCTCCTCGGATCACCCCCTGCCCTCACACGCTCTTGGTCGATCAACACCGCCGCACCGTAGCCCATCCGCAGCTCCCCACGCAGCGAGATGCGCTGCAGGTTGTGATTCAGTTGCTCTAAACGCCAGAGCACTCCCGGAGCAAACGCATCTTCGATTTGAACGACTGGCTCGGTGAGTTCTCCACCACGCCTCCCGCCAACCAGGAAGCGTGGCAACTCCAGCGCCTCTTGTGGCCCGATACCCGCATCAATCATTGCAACCGTCATCTGGTAGACGGCGGATGTGATCCAGGCGTTGCCAGCCGCACCCAGCGCAATCACCGGACGCTGTTCGTCACCGGTTCCACGGAACACGAGAGTCGGCGCTATGCTCGT
>JBDHHP010000058.1:0-23276 GCA_039589275.1 Gemmatimonadota bacterium
TCCCCGTGTGAGCGCCTCGTACTTCGCGCGAATACACGGGATTGCCTGGGACGCAGAAACCGGGGAATACGTGGGAGTGGCTGACCCGCGTTGGGTTGGCACGGCGGGCGGACCTCGTTAGTAGGCGCTCGAACAGCCTGAGGTGTCAGCACCACCTCGGCCTGCTCGAGCGACTGCGGCACTACCTATCCTCCTAGAAGTTGTACTCCAACCCCAGCGTCCAAGCCACGGACGCCCGGAGGCCTCCGTCGTTCAGCGGCCACAGCGAGTTCGTTACAATGGTGATGCCGGAGGGAGTCAAGAACTTGAACCCGAACGAGCCCGCGATGATGTCGTCACGCATCTCTGGGATGTTGGACGTGCTCACGCTGCGTGCGAACGGCACCTCGATATCAACGGGCTGCGGTGTCGCAATCTTGCTCTCGCCGACTTGGAACTCCGAGATCACGTCGACGGCGAGCGCCGCCCAATCCGCCAGCAGGTGATCGAATCCCAGTGTCGCGAGGAAGGAATCGTTCTGCAACTCGCCGTCGCGGTAGAGATACCCCACATTCGCGTGCGGCGCGAACGCACCGAATTGGGCTGAGACAATGCCCAATCCGCGCACGGCGAATTCACCGGATCCGAGTAGATCTTCCACACTTCCGGTGGCGAATCGCGCGTCGCCCAGAATGGCGAAGGCCGTGTTTTCATTCCGCCCCACCCGGATCTTGGCGCGGGCGGCGACGTCGCCGAGTCCACTGGCCGAGCCCTGGACGAGGCGCTCGGCCGAGAGGCCGGGATTCCCGAGGCTGCCCGAGAAGTAGTGGTTCACGTCTGGGCCAAAGGGTTGGACCTGCGCTCTGGAGGTGCCTCGCAAGGAACTGGAGATGATGGGCACCGCGACACCTATGTCGATCCAGTCCAGTAAGCCGTAGCTGAGAGTGAACAACGTGGACGTCACATCCAGATCCAGTGTGAGGTCGAGTCCGATGACGTCGTTCTCGAAGGCGGGCACTCCCATCTCAGTGCAGTCACCGCCGAAGATCTGATCGCAGTTCGGAAAATCTGTGTTCTGGTGGGTGAAGGTAAGGCGGATAGCGTCTAGTGGCACTCCACGCACGGCGCGAAAGTTGAATCGACTCATGTTGGCTCCGACCAGAAGCCGGCCACGTCCCAGCGTCAGAGCGCGCTCCGCGAAGATGGGCCCAGGCGATGACGACGTGGCGACCGGTACTCCGCCCTCAAAACGGAAGGAGCGGCCACCGCTAGTCGAACTGAACGGCAGATTGGCGAGCTGACTCGCGATCGAATTCTCCAAGAACGTTATGATCGATCCGTTGCTTTCGACCGCGGCGGGCACGAAGTGATCGCCGTGCACCTGGACGTTCTGTGGGTTGGCCGGGTCCGCCGATCCTGCGAGGAACAGCGGGCTCTCGCCCTCGCCAAAAATGAACAGTTGGTTGATCTGGTCCCGTAGTCCCTGGGCGCGAGCCGCGCCTGCGCACAGGCAACAGGCGAGAACGACAATGGCGCTTCGCTTCATGCATCCCTCCATAGTGTGATCGACCTCCGCCGCGAGTCTTCGTGTGCCGTCACTCGATGCGAATCAGTATCCAGTCTTGTCCGTTTCGTTCGAAGGTCGCGGTGAAATCCGACGCCTGGTCTTGCTGTCCGGCGGCGCGGAACATGAGCCGCGCCTGAACCAGCACCGTGGCGACCGAGTCGCCGAGCGTGCGGTTCTGGATGGTGAACGTCACGCGCACGTCCTCGGCCGTACCGAAGAAGTCGCGCCACGATCGTTCCTGTTCTGCTGTCAGCCCCGGATAGGCGCGCTGAACGGCGGCTATGTCCTCTGACTCGAGCGCCTGTCGGTATGCGTCAAGCCGAGTTTCGATCTGTAGTGCGATCTCCTCAGAAGTCGGCTCGAGTGGCGACGGCTCCGCAGCGGACCCCACTGTTATCGATGTCCGCCCCATGCGCTCGCCGGCTCTGGCCGTCACCGTGGCGCTACCCGGTGTGACGGCACGCACCACGCCGTCCGACGACACCGACGCGATACTTGGATTGCTCGATTCCCATTCGATAGGGCGGTCGAGCGCCGCTCCCCCGCTGCCGACGACATGCACTGACAGTTGGGCAGTGTCACCGACTGCCATGGTCCAGCGGTCCGGATCGACTGTGACCCTCGCAACCGGTTCCGGCGACACCGTCAAGGTCGTCACGCTCGTTCTTCCCTCGCTGGTAGCGCTGATCCTGGTTGCACCCTCTGCGCGCCCCGTCACCAGGCCGCTAGCGTCCACCGTCGCAACGCCGGGATTGTCGGACACCCAGTTGATCGGACGTCCAGTTAGCGTTCTGGCGCGGCCGTCGAGCACCGCCGCCTGCAGCCTCAGCGTCTGTCCTGGTATCAGGTTCGCGTTAGCCGGAGCGAGCGTTACCGTATCGACGGATACAGGGACTGGCGCTGGAGAGTTCCGCGCTGTTGGAGCCAAGACGCGGACCTGCACGTCGGCAGCGCGCGTATCTGCGCGGGCTCTGATTCGTGTCACACCGGCACCGGTCGCTGTCACGATTCCGGACTCGCTGACCATGGCGATTCCGGCGTCGGCCGATTCCCAGTTGATCTTGGCCGAATCGATAGGGCTGCCGTCACGATCGTATGCTGCGGCCGCGATGGACTCCGTGTCGCCGACTCGTAGCGACAGTTCGCCTGGGGCAACTGTGAGCGTAGCGATCGCTGGCGTTGGGACTTGTATTGGTGGGGTGGCGGTGGTCTCCAAAGGCGGTACGACCGCGGCGGCCGCACCCTCAGGATCTCCGGAGCTCCCCAAGACCGCCCACCCTATGACTACGGACGGAATCCCGAGAACTAGGAGAGCGAGGAGCGCCGACCGCAACCGGCGGCGGCTAGGCGGTGTCGCAGCCGGAGCGGCTGGCGCGGGTGAACCCGGGCCGGCGGGACGCGGTCTCTTCGATTCGCCCGCGAGCCATTCCGCTACAGCTCCGTAGTTCGTGGTCGGCGCGTCCTGTGGGACCGGGCTGCCCGGCGTGCGATGTTGATCCAGTAGTCGCGCTGGCGTGCCCGCTTGCGCCAACGTCAGCATCTCCGTGCGTGCTGTTCCGGACTGGCTGTCGCTTACGGTCCCGATCGCGGCAACAGCGTCTTCAACCGTCGGGAACCGATTCGCAGGGTTCTTGTCTAGCATGCGCATCGCGGCGTCGGCAAGCTCTGGTGGGCAGTCCTGCCGTAGATCGAGGATGGACGGCGGTGGGGTGTGGCAGTGATCGTACAGTAGATTGACCATCGTGCTGCCGCGGAATGGTTGCTGACCCGTCAGCATCTCGAATGCGACAACACCCAGCGAGTACTGGTCGGCCGCGCCCGTGATGTCGCGGCCAGCGCACTGCTCGGGACTCATGTAGGCCGGGGTGCCAACGACGCCGCCCGTCACCGTCAGCGCCTGGGCTTCGGAGACCTTGGCAATCCCGAAGTCGGTCACCACAACCCATCCCTCTTCGTCGAGCATGATGTTGGCCGGCTTGACGTCGCGGTGCACGACCCCTTTCCGGTGCGCGTATCCCAGCGCCCCTCCTGCCTGCCTTAGGATCGTCTGGACCATCACGATGGGCATTTGTCCCACGTCGCTGATGACCGACTCGAGCGTACGGCCCGCGACGTACTTCATGACGAAGTACACGATGTCGTCACTCTCGCGCACTGCGTACACGGGAATGACGTGCGGGTGGCTCAGTGACGCGGCGGTGCGTGCTTCCCGCTTGAAACGGCTCTGCACACCGGCGTCCATGAGTGTGAGAGCCGGCGACATTACCTTTATAGCCACCTTGCGATCGAGGGCGATGTCGTGCGCAGCATAGACGACGGCCATCCCGCCGCGGCCGATCTCCCCCAGCACCTCATACTCGCCCAGGGTAACCTGCCGCAGAGTGGTCAGGAGCCGCCGCTCGCCGACGGCGATTGATTCGTCGCTCGGCCTGCGGATTTGCTGCGTGGGGGCGTCGCTGTCGTCGCCGACCGCCGAGCCGCACTGGGCACAGTACTGCGAGCCCGCGGTGACTGCGGTCCCGCAATGGCTGCAGAATGCCATCAGCCCGCCCCACCCGCGTGCAAGGAAGTCGTCGCCATCACACTAACGTCGCTCCAACATGTAGGCGATTCCGGGAGCGATCGTGCGGCGCCACGCATCTTCGACCGCTGTGTCGAACTCGGCATCGTGCTCTGCTACAGTCTGCACTAGCGATTCCACGAAGCCCGGATACAGCTCTGGGTCGATGTTCAGGTCAGTCGGACCATGCCGCTCGGCCACACGGGAGAGGATCGTCGGTTCATCGGCGGGTTGATTCGGAAAGATGAGCAGTAGACCGATGGCGTGCCGCAACAGCTTGTTCTGCCGCTCGAAGTCGGTCTGCGCGAACATGGGCTCCACACCGGGGCAGTTCTGGAAGAAATTGCGGTAGAAGCAGACAAAGAAGTCCGCCCTTTCACAGCAGCGGTCGTAGCTGGCCTTCGCGATGGCGATCGTCTTTTCGGGCACGTCGTCGAGGCGGGTGCGGTCCGGTGTTGCGGGTCGACTGGGCTCGTTAGTCACGACTGATGCTGTCCCCCTGTTACGGGAGAGGCGCGAACACCTCTATTGCTGATTTCTTCGGGAACGGTCCCAAATACGGCCCGCCACGAACCGCGGTCCTGGCGATGGTGGGACTGGGAGGCGCGCATGCTGGCGGTGTGGTCCCTCTAGCCGCCTACCATCTACCAACCATGTTTGCGGACAAGCATTATTGGGAGCGGTACAGGCGAACGCAAGGAATCTGCAACCGGCAGGATTGTTAATCTGGTTCATTACGACGATGTCGGGTTTGACAAAGCACTACCGCCGCCGAGGAAGCAGCTGCGAATCCCAATCGCTTGACCGCGCGGATCCACTCGGGAATAATCGGGAGGAGCAAGAAGCATTTCGCTACGAAGCGGACGACCTGCTGGACGTTTACATAGGAGGCCCTATGAAGAGACAAGCGTATCTAAGCCCCTTCTTCGGGTTCACGTTGCTGCTGCTAAGCGGTGCGATGGTGCAGCCTACGGCTGGTCAGACAGCACTGGCCGATCACCCGCGCGTCGCCGAGGCGTTACACCTGCTCGATGTGTGGATGGATGCCGAACAGGCCTATCGAGGTCTACCGGGAATGTCGGCCGCCGTGGTACACGACCAGGAGCTGGTTTGGGCCAAGGGCTTCGGGTACGCTCATGTCGAGCAGCAGGCACCGGCGACACCCAGCACCATGTACTCGATCTGCTCCATCTCCAAGCTCTTTACCGCCGTGAGCGTAATGCAGCTGCGCGACCGCGGGCACTTGGGATTAGATGATCCCGCCGGGAAGCACCTCGACTGGTTTCAGCTCGAGAGTGACTTCTCTGACGCGGGTCCCGTGACCGTCGAGGGAATCCTGACACATTCCGCGGGCCTACCACGTGAGGCCGCATTTCCCTATTGGACTGGGCCCGACTATCCGTTCCCCACTCATGATGAGATCGTCGAGCATATCGCAGAGCAGTCCATGCTCTATCCGACGCGGACGTATTACCAGTACTCCAATCTGGGACTGACCCTGGCTGGAGAGATCGTGTCCACACTGTCTGGTCAATCATACGACGAATACGTGAAAGGCCACATCCTCGCTCCTTTGGGCATGGCCAACACGCATACCGATCACATCGATCGGTTCAGGGGCAACCAACTCGCTACGGGATACACTATTCGAGGCCGCGACGGCACTCGCCAGGTTGTCCCACCTTATCAGGTGCGAGGCATTGCGCCAGCTGCAGGGTTCATCTCAACGGTCGAAGACCTAGGACGTTTCGCTTCATGGCAGTTTCGCGCGCTCGACGGACACGACGACAGTGTGCTCGATCGGAACACGCTTAGAGAGATGCACCGAGTGCACTGGCTGGAGCCGGATGGGTGGTCCTCCTACGGACTCGGCTTCTCCGTCTGGAAAGACGACGACAAGACGTTCGTAGGACATGGGGGCTCATGCCCCGGCTACCGCAGCCAGCTGCTGCTGCGGCCCCAAAAAAGGGTAGCGACCGTCTTCATGACCAACGGCCAGGGAGTGAACGCCAGACGGTACACGCAGCGAACCTACGACATCGTGGCACCGGCGATTCGCGCGGCGCTCGAAGACCTGGAAGTCGCGGACGAACCTGCCGCGGACGTGGCCGGTCTCGATCGCTTCACCGGTCTCTACAAGCGTCCCTTGGGCGGTGAGAGCGTTGTGCTCGTGTGGCAGGGCAAGCTTGCGGTCGTTGGCCTGCCTACGGAGGATCCGTTGGCGTCCCTGACCGAACTGCAACACATGGAGGGCAATGTATTCCGTCGCATCCGCGACAACGACGATTTGGGCGAAGCGTTTGTGTTCGAGGAAGATGCTGAAGGCCGCATGCGTCTGTGGAGGAACTACCAGTACAGCGTACGCGAGCGTTGAGTCAACGCGAACTCGGTGAGCCTCCGTCACCACGCGTCTGCTGCTCCTGGTTACGCCAAGCTGGAATCGACTGCAAGAGAAACCCTAGAGCACGTGAGAAAGCTCACTGGGACCTGAGTCCGGGCGCAGGTCAGATGCAGCCGGCACCGAGGCCTGGGCGTTGCGCTCTAACTAGGGGATTAGACCGTCCAGCCTGCTCAACAGTTCCGTGCGGTCCGCAGCGCCGGATGCGCCAAGCGTACCGGCCTCCGTCTGCACCACACCTACGAGACCCACATAGGGGATCTCCTTGTAGAGAACCTGGAGGTCTCGGTGCTCCAGGGAGTCCCACTCCCCCGCCAGCCTGTCCCACGCCGATGTCGGTGAGGTCCCGGCTGCCGCAAGCATGACGAATCCCTGCCACGTCTCTGCTCCGTCACCGGTATACTCGGCATAGAGACAATGTGTGAGTTCCGTGAGTCCGAGAAACCCCAGGCTCTGGTATCCCTCGGATCCGGTGACTTTTCCATTCGCTGGCAATAGCCGGAGTTCGCTGGGATAATCCGTCTGCCCGGGCAAGGCGCGGGCTACGGCGTCGAGCAACTCGCGGCCGGTGGTCGCGGTCAGCTCTCCCTCTATTGCATTCACCTTGACGTACGTGGCGCCCTTTAACAACAGCGCCTGGTAGGGTGGTGAGACCACCGCCTCGACCGCATTCGGAAACGGTGCTCCTGCACCTGAGCTTTCACGGTTGTACACGCCGAACGCGTTGAGCGGGGTTCCCATGTCGTAAAGATCGACTGTGACGGTCAAGTCGCCTGAGGAAAGGTCGGCGGCATGGCAGGTCTGCACATCATACTCGACGAATAGCTCGGCGGCGCCGTTTATGTACTCCCACAGATTGTCGGTGTCGTAGACCATTACCTCACCCGCTCGGCTCCAGCCGTCGACCTGGGGAAAATCCGATTCCTGGCCGGAGCAAGAAAAGAGGGAAATCGCGATCACGAGTACCGTGAGTAGTCTGAACTGCCTCATCGTATGTGCACCCACTTCTTCACTCCCTTGATCCGGGGTTTACGCCAGTGTAAGCAAGTCATGCACTTGAAGCATGTTGGCCAGTATGTCGATCCCGTGCGGGCAGGTGCCCGCGCAGTCGCCGCCACAACCACTGCACGGCGAGGCGTCCTTGCCATCCAATCCCGCGTACAACGACATCGCGTACTTCTCGTAGCCTTGCCCCTCGTAGTAGTAAGCGTAGCGCATAATGGTGCTTACTGGTACGTTATGTGGACAGCTCCCACCGCACTCCATGCACCCGTGACGGCAGTACTGACCGCGCAAAGCCAGCCTGCATTCCTTGAGCATCTGTAACTCAGCCGTACCGAGTTCGGTGCCGGAAAGTGGAACTACCTTGTCGAGCAAATCAAAATTCGTGAAAGCGATGCATGCCGTGTGCATCTCTGGGTTTTGCAGCACCCAGTGAATACTACCGAGCCGCAGCTGCTCGTCTGTCTGCAGGCGGAATCGATCCACAAACGGCTGAGTCCGGTCGTACAGTTCCTTCTGTCGCTGCATCTGGGCTTCGAGTCGTTCCAGTGCCGCTTCCCTGGTCTGACCGCGGCCAGTGAACCTCTCCACATACCTCTCTTGTTGTGATGTGAGGTTGTCGCGATCGAGAGGCTGATAGTGCAGCACGCCCGGTGACGTCTTCATCGCCGTGGTCCCCACGTTGTTGGCCTTGCATGCCGCGATGATTCGGTCCCCGTCCTCGTAGTTCAAGAAGTTGTACACCAACAGAAGGATGTCGAAGCGTCCGTCCTCCGCCGCGGCGCTCAGCACATCGGCCATACTTCCTTCCCGTGCACTGCGAGGGCCGTGATACGACGCTCCGGTGAAGCGAACTCTGCCCTCGGTTTTCAGCTGATTCATGGCCGTGTGGTAGCCCGTGTGGTTCAGTGCCTCGATCGTCGAGGCGTAGTGAATGGAGTAGGCGTCGACGTAGTCGGTCTGTAGACGTTCGAGACTGCGGCGAACACGATCTACTATTGTTGCTGTGGTATCGTCGTTGTTGACGCGTCCCTTGGTCGCGATGAAGATCTTGTCGCGTTCCATGTGCTGCATGGCTTCACCGATCGCGCGTTCGGCGGCACCATTGCCGTAGCTCTCTGCCGTGTCGAAGTAGTTGACTCCCTTGTCGTACGCATAACGAACGACCGCTGTTTCTCGTAGTGGGACGCTGCCCATGCCGATGTCCGAAACCCGCCATCCGGTGCGGCCCAGTGTGCGATGGGCCTGTATGCGCGCACCTTGCTGGGCCGGAGCTGGGAACATGCCCGGCCTGGCACTTGCCGTTGCGGATGCTGCTGTGCCCGCCAGTGCCGCACCCCCGGCCAGAGCGGCGCCACCTGTCTTTACAAAAGTCCTACGAGAGATGCCATTCGGTTCATGGTCGGACTGGGAATCGTTGTTCATGATGCAGCTCCTATCGGGCCAGCGTGACTCGGCATCGCGATGTAGCCTGTCGGGAACAGCTGAAGTCAGGGGGGGGGAGAGTGCCCGTCTTCGTGGCCGGTGCCGGCTGGCACGAGACGGTGGTCCGGAACTCCCCTATGGTAGAGAAGATAACTCCCATCCTCGCATTGCGGCGAGTAGCCCTCTCCTTCATCGAGTCTAGGAATGTCAGTCACATAACAGCGCCCCCTATGCCGCTCCGCGACCAAACAAGAACATTATGCGTCAAAGTGAAATTTCCTTTAACTAGTTTGCAGGGGCTCTTCAGCACCTTTATGTTGACGGAAATCCGCAGGACGTGGTCAAGAGATCATGGAACGCAGAGATTTTCTCAAGCGCACCGGTCCGGCAGTAGCCGCGGCAGCGGTGACCGGTTCTACATCGCTGGTCTTCCACAATCGTGAGACTACGCGGCGGCGAAGCATGCTCGCCAAGACCGCCAGTTTCGAGGTTCCCCCAGATCCATCGTTGCCCGTGGTCACCTCAGCGACGAACACGGACCCGGTTACGGCACTGGGCGCCGCGCTCGACGGAATCGGCGGGATCGGACGATTCGTGCAGGCCGGCGAGAGGGTCGTGGTGAAACCGAATGTCGGTTGGGACCGCACTCCGGCACAGGGAGCGAACACTCATCCGGACCTCGTTGGTGAGATGGTGCGGCTCTGTCTCTCGGCGGGGGCGGTTCAGGTGGTCGTGGCGGATGTCAGCTGCAACGACCCCCGCCGCAGTTTCCTGCGCTCCGGTATCAGGGAAGCCGGCGAATCAGCGGGCGCCACCGTCAGGCTTCCCACTGAGGAGGACTTTGCGGAAGTAGATCTGGGCGGTGAGGTCCTCACTAGCTGGCCTGTCTTGAAACACTTCGTGGAAACCGACCGGCTCATCAACATGCCCATTGTCAAGCAACACTCGTTGACCCGTTGTACGGTGGGTATGAAGAACCTGTATGGCATACTCGGTGGCCGTCGCAACCGACTGCATCAGGAGATCGATCAATCCATCGTCGATCTCGCGGCTTTTGTGCGACCGACCCTGACTGTAGTTGACGCCACTCGTGTGCTCGTAAGAGGTGGCCCACAGGGGGGGTCGCTAGACGATGTCTCCATCGAGAACACGGTCATGTGTTCCACTGACCAGGTGGCCGCCGACTCCAGAGCGGCAGAGTTTCTGGGTCTCAGTGGACACCAGGTGGGCCACATAGCTTTGGCCGCCGCGTCGGGATTAGGGTCGCTGGACTATCAGGCTGTTGGATATCGAGAGATAGTCTGATGCGGACTCTGACCGCATGACCAGCCAGACCGTCAGGAACCTGCGGCGCACCTCTCAGGTAGTCTTCTTCCTTGTCTTCTTCTGGTTGGTTCTCAAGACTACGTTCGAGGTGGACTTCAGCCCGGCGGCAGCTTCCGAGATCGAGCTGCCATACCCGGTCTCCATTGCCTTAGAATTGGATCCGCTAGCTGCGCTCATGACCTTGCTTGCCAGCGGCACCTTGTACAAGGGCCTTCTTTGGTCGCTGGCGATCCTGATTCCAACCATTTTCATCGGCCGGTTCTTCTGCGGCTGGATGTGCCCGCTTGGTAGTCTGAACCACTGGTTGTCGGGCTTTCGTTCCGAGCGGATGTCGCGACGCGGCAAACGGCTACTCGATTCCAACCGATACAAGAAGTACCAGCGAATCAAGTACTACGTCCTCTTCTTCTGTTTGGGAGCGGCTCTGCTTGGCAGCCTTCAAGCGGGACTGCTCGACCCGCTGCCTCTGTTGGCTCGCTCACTTGGCACCGCCGTGCTGCCGACAGTGCACACCGGTGCACTCGCACTGACCTCAGCTGCGAGAGAGACTGGAATCGGCCCGCTCGCCTTTGTTGCAGAAGGATTCTACGACCTACTCGCGGCGACGCTGCTGCCGTTCCGGCAGGCGCATTTTCATGGCGTGGTGCTAATGGGCAGTGTCTTTGCGGTGATCCTCCTGTTGAACCGCGTGTTTACGCGATTCTGGTGTAGGGGGATATGTCCTCTGGGCGCCATGCTGGGTGTCTTCTCCCGCTTTGCCATATTCGGCTTGGAGAAGAACGAACATGACTGCAACGCCTGCAACCGGTGCCTTCTGTCGTGCCAGGGGGCGGACAACCCGGACGTTGGTAGCAAGTGGCGGCAGGCAGAATGCCATATGTGCCTCAACTGCCAAGCTGCCTGCCCGGAAGGAGCACTCAAGTTCAAGTTCTTTCCCAGCAAGGAGAGTACTAAGGAGAACCCGGCTGGCACCGCCAAGGTGGACGTCACTCGCCGCAAGGTGCTGGGATCGCTGCTTGGTGGGATTGCGGTGGTACCTCTGTTCCGCTCCGGTGATGCTCACGAGGTCAAACGCTCGCCGTATGTGATCAGGCCACCCGGTTCCGTGCCTGAGGACGATTTCGTGGGACGCTGCATTCGCTGCGGTCAGTGCATGCGGGTGTGTCCCAATAACGCGCTACACCCGACGCTGCTGGAATCCGGATTCGAGGGGCTGTGGACGCCCTTCTTGATTGCCAGGATCGGCTACTGTGAGCCGACCTGCACGCTGTGCGGACAGGTGTGTCCCACCGGTGCGATAAACGAGCTGACGTTCAGTGAGAAAGTCGGTGACGAACAGACGCCGCCCAACCGGATCGGGACGGCGTTTCTGGATCGTGGACGGTGCCTTCCTTGGGCGATGGCCACACCGTGCATCGTGTGTGAGGAATGGTGCCCGACGTCACCCAAGGCGATCTACTTGCGGGAAGAGACCGCCATCGATCCAGAGGGCAATGAAGTGAGAGTCATGCGACCTCATGTGGACCCCGCTCTCTGCACGGGCTGTGGGGCATGCGAGTACGCTTGCCCCGTGTACGACAGAAAGGCCATCTACATCACTTCAGTGGGCGAATCTCGCTCCGAGACGAACCAGATTCTACTGGAGAGGCAACGGGTCTAGTCAGCCCGGACCCTTACGACGTCGAAAACCTGCCCCTAGTTTTGTGTCGACCTGCCAGGTACCGGAACACCTGCAAGGAGACACCATGCGCCGCGCCGTTCCCACCGCTCTTGCGTTGGTCATCGTAACCGCATGTCAGCCCCCTACGACTGAACTGACCGAGAACCAAATCGCCGCCATAGCCGACACGGTGAAAGGTCTGCAGGCCGAGGCGTGGGATGCCGTGCAGAGGGTTGACGTTGAGGACTTCATGGCTCTGTGGCACGACGCGCGGGAGACGACTGCGATAGTCGACGGAATGGCATTGCCCTCCAACAGCACGTATGAGATGTTCTTGAATGCCAGCGGGATCTTCAACCGCCCGGCAAGACCCGAAACGGCTCTACTGCTTTCGTGGCCCTCGACGCGCAGTCATCAAGTCAGCATTGGGGATTCCAGGACAACGGTGCTCGCTCCGAACGTCGTGCATGTCATGGACCGTGGTCGATTCACTTGGACCGACACCACCGGCACCGTCTGGCCGGAACGGGGATTCACCCAGTCCACCGTGTGGGTGCGTCGCGACGGCAACTGGAAGATGCTATTCGGCCACTACTCGGTTCCAACTCCCGAATCTGACTAGCTTGTTCGTCGCAGAACCGTCATCACTGTTGCAGAAACCTCCCGGGCCTCGAGGGCTCCGGGAGGTCTCTATTTTGCCGGGTGACGGAGTTGAATAAGCCGTCTGTTAGACTAGGATGTCTTCATCCCAACCCAGCTTGACGAGATCGATGTTGCCTGGGTCGGCGTTGCCAAGACTGTGCACTGTGTCGGCCAGCGCAATGTGATGGGCGGTCGGTTGCAGCGGACGATCCTCTCCGAAGGTCAACTGCCGCTTTGCCTGGATGATGCGTAGTCCGACGCTGTCGGCGGCAACCGGATCAGTGCTCACAATCAACCCCCCGTAGGGCCAAGTGTAGCTGGCGTCGAAATGGTGCGGGCCCACGTTGTGGAATTGAGGAGTGAGCATCACGAGGATGTTCAACCGTGTCTTGCCCCGTGTGATTGGGAGATCCCACAGTGTAGCCAGGTCAGCGCACGCATCGTAGTGGTAGTCTGACGGACGCGGAACGAACGTGATGTAGTTCTTGATCAGACTCCCAACGCCGGACCAGGCATGTGTGCGCATCGGTCGCGTGTTCACCAGAGCCGTGCTGCGCTGGAACGTGTCGTTTCGGAGCAGACCGCGATCGGCAATGGCGATGTTGTCCTCCTGCACGCCTACTTGGAGTAGACTGCTGCGTATGGCTTGATTCAACTCGTTCGGAGTTGGCAGATACTGCCAGACGTTGGTTTTGATGCCGACGATATCGTCTGGTTGGACGATCTGCCGCCAGCAGTCCAAGCCGCTCTCTCGATCAAACAGACTCACCATGGCCTCATCCAACATCTGCTGGATCAGTGCGCCGTCGCTGCCGCCGTCAGGCAGGACAACGTTCTCATTGCGGATCAAGATCACCTTGGACCGAGCTGGCCGAAGCGATTGGCTTTCGCCTTCACCGCAGGCAAGCGACGGTACTCCAGCCGCCACGCCCAACGCGGCGCTGCCAACACCCTTCATGAAATCTCGACGGGTAAGCCGTGCACTGTCCTTCTTCATGGCTCCGATCCTCAGCTTGGGGGCTCAATCAGTCCATCTACGGTTGTCTGAAGCAGTGTGTTTGCAGTGGTGTCCGAGACAGCATCCAACACCACCACAACGTACTGGCCTACCTGTCGAGACGACACGAACCTACCGTTCTCCGTCGCAACGGTCTCGATCCCAGCTGACTCTGGCAGGTATCCTTCCCTGAACGACGATAAGGCCTGCACCGCATCAGCTTCACTCTCATGTCTCGTGACCAGGAGATAAGTAGTCCCGGGCTCATATCGCGCCAGTACGGCGTCGGTCTCAGGGCCGAGATTGAGAACGTTCTCACGAGCCAGGTAGTAGTGGTAGTTGAGTGACTGTTGCAGGTGGAAGAACCTGTCGCTGTAGGCAACGCGTCCTTCGGTCGGCAGCTTGCGCATCAAGTCGGGAGGCACTGACTCGGGGGGCAGCTGCTGCGATATGGCTCTCGCCGCGTCCAACAAGACGGAGCTAGTGTCGCTGTCGCTCTCCTCGGCTGCGAGGCAGGCATAGTAGCGGTCTTGCCAGAAGCACAGCACTCGACCCTTGTGCTCGTATCCGCCACCGATGCCGGTCTGCTCCTGCTCCCGGGCGTAGCTGAACACGCCGAAAGCATCTGATGGGTTGCCCATGTCGAACAACTCAACAGTGATTTCGGGGCGGTCAGGCCTACTGTACGTTGCTACCGCTACTTGACTGAATTCATAGGAGCGATAGACCTCGCCGGCACCATTGATGTAGTCGAAGATCGTCTCTCGGTCGTAGGTAACCGGGGCATTACTGCGGTTCCAACTACTGATCTGTTCGGGGAGTAGGTCGGCCACGTCTGTCATCGGCCTATCCGACCCCTGTTCCGCGCATCCGGGAATCAGAACGCTCGACAGCAGCAACAGCACTGCTAGTGATGGAACCTGTGTCTGCATATGGGCGTGCCATCTGAGTTGAGCAGCCGTGTGTGGAATTGACGAACCAGCCGTCTACGCCGAGGGCGAAGGTAGCCCGCGAGTTGTGGCCGAGTCAAGCGGGCTCGTATGGGCGTCCGGACCCGTCCTGCAGGGATACCGCCCTCTGCCTCGCCAATTGAACCTTCACGCGCGATCATTCGTAGGACGTGATAAGCATCGGAGTTGTCGGGAGTCTCTACCTGGACCTTCACTCGACATCCAACAGATCTCGTTCTTCTTCAACAGGAATCGGCCAATGATCCTCAGGCAGCTATTTCTAGGACTATCCCTCCCGGTCCTGTTTGCACCGCCGGGACTCTCCCAGGGCCAGGACGCACTCAGACCAGACCTGCGGTAGGATGAACAGTGACCTGGGAGGGCATGAGGTGAACGGTCATCCGAAAAGTGCCGTTGCGCGCGCAGTCGGTGTCATCCTGATCGTACCGATGGCCGCTTGTCAACAACCCACGGCCGAATGGGTCGTTGCGAAGGCGGCCGATGCCATGTCGGGTGCAGTGGAGATAGAGGACCTGGAGACTCTGCGCATCAGGACGATTTTTCCCGACCACGATTACCCGGTGATAAACGAATTCAGTCGCCCCGACCGGCTGCGCACGGAAGGCGAGGACAACTATGTCCTTGTGTTTGACGGGGAAGAGGCCGCGTTTCTGCAACGTCCGCCGACTGAAGACGGCACGCCGCAAGGACCTGAACTCATCGACTCCGCATACCTGAGGGACTTCGAGCTCGACATCGCGTTCGTGTTTCCGGCCTTCTTCGATCATCCGACTGAGTATCTAGGGGTCGAGTCGGTCGACGGAGTAGAGAGCCACAGACTGCGCGTGATTCTGCCACTAGGCGTTCCGCTCACCTATTTCATCGATGCGGACACCTTCCTACCTCTCAAGGTGGTAGCAGACATCACTGTCGATGGGAACGAGTACCACCCCATACGCGAGTTCAGTGACTACAAGAACGCAGGCGGCATCGTGTACGCTCACACCTTCACCTACTCCTGGGTACCCGACGAGGTGGAGACCGCGACCGTGCAATCGGTTGAGGTAAACGTGCCACTCAACGACAGTCGTTTCGCTATTCCAGCGGACTTGAAGTAGACAGCATCGACGCGTCCGAACGAAGGGCCCCACCCATCGGTGGGGCCTCTTCCTTGACTCCGGCTCAGTTCGAGAACAGCCCCTCGAGGCGACTGAGACAGCTGGTCCACCCTTTTTCGTGGCTTGCCGTCGCATCGGTATTGGGGAACCGCTCGTGCGTGAGAATAATCTCGGTGGAACCGCCCAGGTCGTTGAACTCCACAGTCACTAATGTCTCGCCGACATCGTGCTCCTCTTGCTCCCAGCCCCAGGTGTACGCCAAACGCTTGCGTGGCTCGATGATCTGGTACACTCCGACCGCGGTGTACACCTGTCCCTCTTCACCAGTCATCTGGATCCTGTAACGCCCGCCCACAGCGAGGTCGACCTCTGCGGCGGATACGGTTACTCCCTCGGGCGCGGACCAATGCTTCAGTTGCTCGGGTTCGGTCCACGCCCGAAAGACGGTCGCGGGATCCGCGTTTACGACACGGGATACTGTGAGTGATGTGCCGGTTTTTGTGCTCATCGATGTGGTCCCTCCTTCTCAGCGGTTTGCTCCAGGTATTTTGACAGGGAGTCCAGCTGGCTCTCCCAGAATTCACGGTATCGTTCGACCCACTCAGCGGCCTCTTCCAGAGGAGTCGCATCGAGGCCGCAGTGACTAACCCGGCCGTCCCGAGTCGTCTGCACCAGGCCGGCGCGCTCCAACACCCTGAGGTGCTTAGAGACAGCCGGTCGGGAAACTTCGAACGGCCGTGCCAGTTCTCCCACTGTGGCATCGCCCTTGGCAAGTCGTGCCAGAATTCCGCGACGGATTGGATCAGCCAACGCGCCGAATGTCAGGTTCAGTCGTCGATTGGTAACCATATGGTTACCAATTAAACACAGCTGACCCTGTTGGTCAAGGGCTCATGCTTAGGACATTGCAGCAGACGCTCTGACCAAGCCCCACATCCATGCCTATACTTGAGCGGCGACAGGTCATCCGTCATCAGCGAAAGCCCACTGAGACTCTATTGATGCCAACAACTCCGCTCGTGAGAATGCACAACATCCGCAAGTCCTTTGGACCGGTGGAGGTCCTGCACGGTGTCGATTTCGAGATCCTTCCAGGCGAGGTACACGTGCTTGCCGGTGAGAACGGAGCGGGCAAGAGCACTTTGATCAACATCTTATCCGGCGTCTACAGCGATTTCTCCGGAGAACTCACGGTGCACGGTCAGTCACAGCGCTTTACCCATCCCGTGGATGCAGTGCGAGCGGGCATCGCCACGATCCACCAGGAACTCTCGTTGGTAGGGTCGATGAGTGTGTCGGACAACTTGTTTCTGGGACGTTCGGAGGGTCGCTGGCTCCAGCCAGTTGAATTCAAGCGTGAGGAGTCGGAAGCCACTCAAGTCCTCGAGCGACTACATCTCGACTGCTCTCCGCAAGCGTTGGTGGAGCAACTACCCATCTCGAGCCAGCAGCTTTTGGAAATTGGCCGGGCACTAGCGCGTGAAGCCAAAGTCTTGATCTTCGACGAGCCTACGAGCGCGCTCAACGAGCACGAAGTGCAGTTTCTCATCGAGCGTATCCGCGACTTGCGCCGGCGCGGTCGGGGCATCGTGTACATCACGCACAAGATGGACGAGATATACAAGCTGGCCGACCGCATTACCGTTTTGCGTGACGGAGACTTGGTGGGCTCGGCCACACCCACTGAACTTCCGTCGAACAGACTGGTTCAGTGGATGGTTGGCAGGGAGTTGGGCTCGGAGCGACGTAGAGAGCGTGAGATATCCGAGGAGCCAGCGCTGGAAGTGCAAGACCTTTGCGTGGCGCGACCGGAACTGGGCGATCGGTTGTTAGTCGACGGCGTGTCGCTCTCGCTGCGGCGCGGCGAGATAGTCGGTCTGGCGGGACTGCGAGGATCGGGCAACAGTGAGGCGTTGCACGCGCTGTTCGGTGCGCTTGGTGGTCGGGTGACCGCGCAAGTGCGCCTAGCAGGGGAGTGGTTCGAGATCGGGAGTCCTCGTGACGCAGTTGAGCAGGGCCTCGTTCTGCTGACCAACGATCGCAAGACGCTCGGTCTTGCTCCCGACATGCAGGTGATTCACAGCGCCAGCTTGGCAAGCCTGTCGCGTTTTTGCGGTCCCATGGGATGGGTGCGGCAGGACCAGGAGAGGCGAGCCGTCGAGAAACTCTCGCGAGAATTCCAGCTCAGTGCGCCTTCGCTCGACTCACCAGTGCGCACACTGTCCGGAGGAAACCAACAAAAGGCATACCTGGCACGCTGCATCCTGACCGAGCCGCGCGTGTTGCTACTCGATGAGCCAACGCGCGGTGTAGACGTGGGTGCAAAAGCTGATATCTACAGACTCATACACGGCTGGGTGGAGCGGGATATTGCGATTCTGCTCATTACCTCGGAGATGGAGGAACTGCTCTTGCTCAGTGACCGAATCCTCGTGATGCATCGTGGCCGGATTGCCGCTGAGTTTGGCCGAGGGACTGCGACCAAAGACAGCGTTCTCACGGCAGCGATGGGTCAGTCGACAGCGAAGGAGATTGGAGGATTGCAGTGAGTGTGGACTGGCAAGTGCGGCTAAAGCAGTGGTGGGCGTTGCCGGTCACGAGAGCGTTGTTGGCACTTCTGCTCATGATTGTCATCGGGGGTCTATTTAACGCCGATGGCGCGTTCTTCCGATGGAGTATACACCGCGACATGCTACGCCAGGTGTCCGTCTTCGGCATTCTGGCCTGCGGCATGACAGTGGTGATAATCACGGCAGGCATCGATCTGTCGGTCAGCAGCGTGTTGGCTCTGGCGGCAGTTTGCTTTGCATGGTTCACGTTGCCGCTGGACTGGCCGGCGATCATCGCTATCCCAGTGGTGGTAGCGGTTGGTGCAGCACTCGGCTCCGTCTCTGGTGCTCTGGTTGCACGAATGGGAATTCAGCCGTTCATAGTCACGCTGGCGATGATGGTCTTCGCACGAGGACTCGCCAAGGTCGTTTCCGGGGGTCAGAAGATCACCAACTATGTTGCCGAAGCCGACGGCAGCATGCGTTTAGTGGATCACCCGCCGATTTTCGATCTCATCGACAGCAGGATCTTGGGTGGGAATCTCTCAATCGTGACGATCGTGTTCCTGCTGTGTGTACTTGTCACGTGGATCGTACTGGCGAGGCTGCGCCTGGGACGGTACATCTATGCTGTCGGTGGCAACCAGGAGGCGGCTCGACTTTCAGGCGTTCCGGTACGACGAACGTTGATCACCTCCTACGCGCTGTCCGGATTCTTCGCCGCAATCGCCGGGATATGTCAGGCCGCGCAAGAGACCCACGGCGACCCCGAGACGGGGATGGCCTACGAACTCGATGCGATCGCGATGGTGGTGATAGGAGGTACCACCCTTGCGGGAGGGAAGGGGAGCGTCGTCCTGACACTGATAGGTGTCCTGACCATCGGCTATCTCCAGAAGATTCTCTCCCTGAATGCCGCCCCGGAGGCGACACGCTTGGTGCTCACGGGCGCGATCATCATCTGTGCGGTCCTGTTCCAACGCGGCAGGAAGTAAGCGGCCCGTCAAAGGAGTCTAACGTGATGTCGTATCGTTCTGCCGCCCTGCTGTGTTTCTGTCTCTCTCCCGCTCTCGGCTGTGACTCCGAGTCGCGGGCAAGACACGCCGGTACACCCGACGATCCTTGGGTAATTGGGATGAGTCAATGCAACCTCGGTGAACCGTGGCGGGTGCAAATGGACGCCGACGTGCGGGCCGCCGCGGATCGGCACTCTAACCTCAGGGTGATCTTCAAGGACGCACAGAACGAGTCGCTGCTACAGAGAGCGCAGGTCGAGGAGTTCGTGGAGCAGGGCGTTGACTTGATCATCATCAGTCCCAAGGAGGCGGCGCCGCTCACCAGGCCCGTGGCAGAAGCATATCAGCGGGGAATACCGGTCATCGTGCTCGATCGTGCGGTGCAAGGCGATCAATACACGACGTTCATCGGCGCCGACAACGTCCAAATCGGTCGCGAGGCAGGGCGGTGGATCAAAGAGAAACTTGGTGGAAACGGCAAGATGGTCGAGCTCAAGGGCCTAATGACTTCCGTCCCGGGACAGGATCGAAACCAGGGGTTTCTCCAGGGAGTGGAGCTCGACAACAACCCCGGCCTAGAGATTGTGTTCAGCGGCGAAATGAAATGGCTCGAGCCCGATGCTCGTCGAGAGATGGAATCCGCTCTCGCCACCAACCCCGATATCAATGTGGTCTACGCGCACAACGATCCCGGTGCGCACGGAGCCTGGCTTGCGGCCCGCGCTGCGGGGAGAGAGGACGAGATGATCTTCGTGGGCATCGATGCCCTGCCGCACGAAGGGCAGCAGTATGTTAGGCAGAACATGCTCGATGCCACCTTCCTCTACCCAACCGGGGGTGCCGAGGCCATCGACATTGCGCTCGCGATCCTGCGCGGCGAGGAGGCACCGAAACACATCGTTCTAGGTACCCGACTGTTCACGCGCGAGAACATGGACCGTGGGGGCGACCCGATTCAGTAGGTCGGGACAGAGAACCGTGACTTCTTTGATTGGTGCTCTGCACGCCTGTAGCTACCCACGCGCACTGCAGTTCGCATTGGGCCTTTGTATCCCAAGTCCGGCAAGCGCTCACTGACGTGCGCTCCGGTACCTACAGGCGTGCTACGCCGCGACATCCTAGCGGTACCCGCTCACTGACGTGTGCTACGGGGCCCGACCGATGCGCAGAGCCAACATGACGATTGCCGAGTTGACATAGAACTGCGGAGCCGACCTAGTACTCTGGAACCGACACCAGAGCGAGGAGAAACAACCGTGAAGCAACGCATCGCACTGTTCTGGCCCGGCGATGGGCGCCAGCTACCCAACCAGCTGGCTTTACCCAATGTGACCGAGTCTACGCGACAGATGGAGACTGCCCTTGAGAAGCTCGGCAAGCAGCCGTACTTGATCGAGGGCTTTCTTTCGAAGCCCCACCACGCCATCGAGAAGCTGAAGCCGGTTCAGGACCCAATGATCGGCATCTGTGTGCATTGGTTCTACGGACCGCATACAACCGAGGGTTGTGTGGGCAAGGAGAACCCGCTGTTGCTCGCCAGCAACTTCTCGGGCGAGTGGCCCGGACTGGTCGGTCTGCTCAATACCGGGGCGTGTCTTGAGAGCCTGGGAAGGAAGTTCTCGCGGGTATGGACCGACGCAGATGACTGGACCAGCGACGACGCGTTCATGACACGGCTGGAGGAATGGTGCTCCACTGGACGCATCGAATACGGAGACGAAGGCGTGTCGTTCACCGCGCCGGTGTCACCGCAAGCTGCTGAACTGGCTCGCCGAGTGGCGGGCGAGCTGCACAACCGCCAGGCGTTGATCCTGATGTTGGGCGACACGTCAATGGGCATGATCAACGGCTACTTCGGACCGCGGCTACTCAATCGCCACGGTTTCACCGAGCACAAAATCGATCAAGCCTGGATCATTCACCGCGGGCGCGACATAGCGGAGGCTCGCATTGATGCCGCGTTGCAGTTCGTGAAGGAGAAAGGCGTGACGTTCCATTGGCGCGAGGAGGGTGCGGAGGACTTCACCGAGGACGCCACGCGCGAGCAACTGCGCGATTACCTGACCGTGCTGGATCTCATTCAGGAAGAGAACGCGGACTGCCTGGGATGGCAGTACCAGTTGGGACTGCTGCATCTGCGGCCACCGTCGGACTTCTCCGAAGGGTTGTTCAACTCCGTGTGCCGGCCGGAGTCGAACGGAGACACAGTTATTTGCGCCACCGAGGCCGACCAGGGGAACGCGGTTCCTATGGAGATGATGAAGCGCCTGCTCAAGGCTAAAGGCCTGCACCAGGCGGTCATGTTCCACGACGTGAGATGGGGCAGCGAACATGAGGGGCGCTTCATATGGCTGCTGCTGAATTCCGGATCGAGTGGCGCATACCCGTTCAACAAGAACCCCGGCACTCTGGAGGGCGTACACAGCTACAGGCAGCCGAGAGAGTACTTCCCGGTGCCCGGCGGCACCTTTGCGGGCGAAAGCCTGCCCGGCGAGATCACCTGGGCACGTTGCGTCATCCGAGGCGGCGAGCTCTGGATGGACATCGGTCGCGGCGAGGTGGTGCAGCTGCCGGCGGAGAAACGTGATGCCTGGTGGCAGAGCACCAATCGGCAGTGGCCGTTCATGGCCACCGACATGGGCATCGGCCGCGACACACTCATGGCTCACTATTTGTCAAACCACGCTGCAGTGGCCTACGGCGATATCTTCTGCGAGATGGTAGCGCTGTCGCAGGAGTTGGGCTTCCGTGTCCGAATCCTGCAAGACCGCCATGTATAATCGGTTCTACCTCGGAATCGACGTCGGCACCGGCAGCGCACGTGCTGGCATCTTCGACCCATCTGGTGCAATGCGCGGAATGGGGGTCGAGCCGATCCAGATGTGGCGCCCTGAGGAAGACTTCGTAGAGCAATCCTCCGACGATATCTGGGACGCTTGCGGCCGCGCGGTGCGTGCGGCACTCACGGAAGCCGACCTGGATGGAGCACAGATACGCGGCATCGGGTTCGACGCCACATGCTCACTGGTTGTACTCGGCGAGGGTGATATGCCTCTCACTGTGAGCCCGAGCGGAGCAGCCGAGCAGAACGTCATAGTGTGGATGGATCACCGGGCGGTGGAACAAGTCGAGCGGATCAATGCTACTCGGCATGAGGTGCTGCGTTACGTCGGCAATGTGATGTCACCGGAAATGGAGCCGCCCAAGCTCCTCTGGCTCAAGGAGAACCTGCCCGATACGTGGAATCGGGCGACCAAGTTCTTCGACCTACCGGACTTCCTGAGCTACCGCGCAACCGGTATCGACATACGATCCATGTGCACCACGGTGTGCAAGTGGACCTACCAAGGTCACGAGTCCGGTCTCGACGAAAGTGTGGGACGCTGGGATGCGAGCTTCTTCGAAGCGGTTGGACTAGCTGACCTGGCGCAGGAAGGATTCGAGCGCATCGGATGCCGCGTGCGGCCCATCGCGGAACCAATCGGTGGGCTCAGCGAGCGATCGGCAGCGGAACTCGGTCTACAGCTGGGCACTCCCGTGGCTGTATCAATCATCGATGCGCATGCAGGTGGCCTAGGTCTACTTCGCACCCCAGTAGACGGTCACGCCCCGAACGAGAAGGAACTCGAGAAGTGCTTAGCCTTGATTGGCGGCACATCGAGCTGTCACATGGCGGTATCCCGCGAGCCTAAGTTCATCGATGGAGTCTGGGGACCTTACTACTCGGCGATGGTGCCGGAATACTGGCTCACTGAAGGAGGGCAGTCTGCAACCGGTGCTCTCATCGATCACGTAGTCTTCTCGCACGCTCGCGGCGCCGAGCTATGCGAACAGGCCGAACGACGGGGCACCACCGCCTTTGCGCTGTTGAATGAGCGACTCGACGCGCTCGCGGCCGATTGCTCGTTTCCCGCCGAACTCACGCGGGAGCTGCACGTCCAGCCCGACTTCCACGGCAACCGCAGTCCTCGCGCCAATCCTAGGCTGCGGGGCATGATCTCGGGACTAAAGCTCTCAGATTCGGTCGATTCCTTAGCCCTGTTGTATCTGGCGACCATCCAAGCGGTAGCGCACGGCACGCGTCACA
>JBDHHP010000059.1:0-21714 GCA_039589275.1 Gemmatimonadota bacterium
AATCCCCACAATCACCGCCTGCACCGGGATCTTCTCATCATCGAAGATCTTTCTTGCCGAGCTGCCCTCCTGCACAACCAGCACCTTGTCTCCTATCCCCGCATCCACCACGTCCAGCGCGATTACCTCTACCGAGCCGTCATCTTCACCAGCCAAGTCGAGTCGCTGCACCAGCAGCAGCTTCTTGCCGTCGAGCCGGTCGTTCTTGTGGGTCGAGACCACGTCGCCCACGACACGAGCGAGATACACTGTCCCTACCTCCCCCCACCCAGCCGGGCGGTAGGACGGAAGGACGGAACGGCGGAACCCTTCACCACCACGCTCCTTCCCAACCCCACCCGGCGGAATGGCGGAACGGCGGCATCCCTCACCGTCACGCTTGCCCTTTCCCCTTTCCCATTTCCCCCTTCTCCGTTTCCCGTTCCCCGTTCCCCGTTCCCCGTTCCCAGCTCCCCTCCAACTCGATTCTATCTACCTTGCCGACTATCCCCGCATCCACCGCCGCAAACGTGTCCCAGAGAGTGAGCGATGCCTCACGTGCTGTGATGTAGTAGCACACTTCGCCCGGACCCAACCCAATTGGGTCGACTGCGACCACTGGACTCCCCCTGTCCGCTCCCTTGGCGTCGATCGGCTGGATCCATTGGAGTGGGTGCCCCGTGAGACATTCCTGTTTCACGGTGGCGACCACGCGACCGACGATCCGCGCCAGGTACATGAGTCAGCGTAGCCAAGACGGTGGACGGCGGTGAACTTCGACCCTGGTCTTCGCACGATGCGCCGCAACGAATTCGGGATTGGCAAACAGCTTTATCAGCGCAACGCCGGCGACAAAACCACCCAGGTGAGCCAGGTAAGCCACGCCTCCACCAGACGCCGCGCCCGCCACCGTGGGCACACCACCCAGGACCTGAAGGAACGCCCAGTACAACAGCATCAAGTATGCAGGTACAGTCACCGTAGTAATGAAGAAACCGAGGAATATCAGCATATGTACCCTGACCTTGGGATACAACACCAGGTACGCCCCCATGATGCCGCTTATGGCTCCAGAGGCGCCAACCATCGGCACCGGCGAGCTGCGCTGCATTAGTATCTGCGCCATGGCCGCGAGGATACCGCACAACAGATAGAAAGCCACGAACCGGCCGTGGCCCATCGCATCCTCCACGTTGTTTCCGAAAACCCAAAGGAACCACATGTTGCCGATCAGGTGGAACCAGCCGCCGTGCAGGAATACCGATGTGACTACCGTGTACCAGGCGTTGCCTGCGGCATCGGGACAGAGCGTGATCAGCCCATCTGGAGTCCTTACCGGCTGCACGGGTTCGCCGAACAGCCGACCGGGGATCGCTCCCAGATCGCACACCGAGTTGGAGATTGCCGGCTCGACGCCCGCTCCCTGGTACAACAGCCATACTAGGCTCGTGATGGCGATTATCACGAGCGTGACATATGGCGTGAGAATGGTCGGATTGTCGTCCTTGTAGGGAAACATGCGCCGCTAAGCTAGGCTTCAGCTAAGTTCAAGTCAATCAGACAAGTACGTGGCTCCGAGTGCCCGTGAGGCTCACCCGAAGCATGCCAATTTGGCAGATATATCCGGTACAGGCCTTGCTCCTCCGCAACCCTATGGTCACTACGTGCATCTGAGTTCTTTGGCTAGGAGCTATCGAATGGCTGAGAAGGTAATTGGGATCGACTTGGGAACCACGAACTCCGTCGTAGCGGTGATGGAAGGGGGAGACCCGGTCGTGATCCCCAACTCCGAGGGTGGTCGCACCACGCCGTCGGTTGTGGCGTTCACCAAGGACGGCGACCGACTGGTAGGGCAAGTGGCCAAGCGTCAGGCGGTCACCAACCCGAGAAACACGGTCTTCTCGATCAAGCGGTTCATGGGACGCCGCATGGACGAGGTGACGCACGAAACCGGGCTGGTGCCGTACAAGGTCAG
The DNA here is from genome assembly GCA_039589275.1 of Gemmatimonadota bacterium. Taxonomy (GTDB): domain Bacteria; phylum Gemmatimonadota; class Gemmatimonadetes; order Gemmatimonadales; family GWC2-71-9. The sequence goes on from JBDHHP010000059.1 coordinate 1,955, forward strand.
CGCCGGTCAAAACAGCCTCGCCTCCGTCGAGATCCAGGGCAAATCGTACACGCCTCCGGAGATCTCCGCGATGGTACTGCAGAAGATGCGGCAGACTGCGGAGGACTATCTCGGCTATTCGGTGCAGAAAGCGGTCGTCACGGTCCCTGCGTATTTCAACGACGCTCAGCGCCAGGCCACCAAGGACGCCGGGAAGATCGCCGGACTCGAGGTGCTGCGCATCATCAACGAGCCCACGGCGGCCTCTCTGGCTTACGGACTAGAGAGGAAGCAAGAGGAGAAGATCGCTGTCTTCGACTTGGGCGGCGGAACCTATGACATCTCGGTACTCGAGCTAGCTGAAGGCGTGTTTGAGGTGAAATCCACTAATGGCGACACCCACCTGGGTGGCGACGATTTCGATCAGCGCATAATCGAGTGGCTCGAGGCTGAATTCAAGCGGGACCAGGGCATAGACCTTTCAAAGGACGCCATGGCGGTGCAGCGCCTCAAGGAGGCAGCGGAGAAGGCCAAGATGGAGCTGTCGACGGTGGTCGAAACGGAGATCAACCTGCCGTTTATTACCGCCGACCAGGCCGGTCCCAAGCACATGAACTACTCGCTCAGCAGAGCCAAGTTCGAGCAACTGGTGGACGATCTCATCCAACGGGTCAAGCCTCCAATGGAGAAGGCGCTGGCCGATGCCAACCTAAAGCCCGGCGAGATAGACGAGGTGATCCTGGTTGGTGGCTCGACCAGGATTCCGAAGGTCCAGGAGATCGTAAAGGAGTTCTTCGGCAAGGACCCCAACAGAAGTGTGAACCCGGACGAGGTGGTCGCAATCGGCGCCGCAATCCAGGGCGGAGTCCTGGCGGGTGAAGTGAAAGACGTCTTGCTGCTCGACGTGACGCCGTTGTCGCTCGGTATCGAGACTCTGGGTGGCGTAACCACTGTGCTCATCCCCCGCAACACGACGATTCCAACCAAGAAGGCCGAAGTGTTCTCCACCGCGGAAGACAACCAGACCACGGTCGAAATCCACGTGCTGCAGGGCGAGCGGGAGATGGCCATCAGTAACCGAACCATCGGGCGGTTCCAGCTGACCGGAATCCCGCCTGCACCGCGCGGCATGCCGCAGATCGAGGTCACCTTCGACATCGATGCCAACGGCATTCTGCACGTGTCCGCCAAGGACAAGGCAACCGGAAAGGAACAGAAGATCCGGATCGAGGCTTCGAGCGGGCTTTCCGATAGCGAGATCGACCGCATGGTCAAAGACGCGGAGCAGCACGCATCGGAGGACAAGGACAAGCGTGAGGAGGTCGAGCAACGTAACCGCCTCGATCAGCTCGTCTGGCAAGTCGAGAAGGAGAGCAAGGAGTGGGTAGACCGTCTGGACGACGCCAACAAGACGCGCCTGAACGAAGCCGTTGAATCAGCCAAGAAGGCGTTGCGATCCGGCGAATCTGGCCAGATCACTCAGGCGCTGGAAGACTTGAGCCAGGCCTTCTCGGCTGCCGGAGCGTCCCTGTATCAGGAAGCGCAGGCACAACAGGCCGAGAGTCCCGAGGGCTCTGACGCATCCGGTGCAGAATCGGCTGCGGAGGAGGAGGTCGTAGAGGCGGACTACGAGATCGTCGACGATTCGAAATCATGATACGTGGCTGGCCGGAAGATCCCGACGGGGAGGAACACACGAAACACAGCCTCCCCGTCCGGGGTTAGAAATAAGGGAGTTGGCGAGGGTGCCAAGAAGGGACCCGCATAGAGCTTTTCAATCGAATGAGTAGGGACGTATGAGACGTACACGCGACTGGATCAAGCTGATCGGCCTAGTCGGCCTGGCCACGGTATTGACCGTCGGCTTCACTTCCATCATCGAATTCCCAGAACGTTCGATGGCGCAGCCTCCGGCGCCTGTGTCGCTCGCGAGCCTGCCGCTCGCGCAGCGTCCAGTGGTACCACAAGCACAACCTCTCGAAGACCTCGGCAACGCGTTCACCGCCGTATCCGAATCCGTGCGTTCGGCCGTGGTCTACATTCAGGTTGAGGCCCGACGCGATCCACACGAAGGACAGCGTATTCCCGAAGGCATGGAGCGCTTCTTCCAGTTCCCGCAGGAGCCCCAAGTGCGTCAGGGGTCGGGCAGCGGGTTCATCATCTCGACGGATGGATACATCGTCACTAACAACCATGTCGTTGAAGATGCGGACAGGGTTGACGTCATTCTGTTCGACCAACGGCGATTCAAGGCAGAGGTAATAGGCAACGATCCCCTGACTGACGTTGCCGTCATTAAGATCGACGGCGATGATCTGCCCGCAGTGGCCATGGGGAACTCAGACAACGTTCGGGTAGGTGAGTGGGTGCTTGCCGTGGGCAACCCCCTCGGACCCGGATACACCTTCACCGTTACGGCCGGGATCGTGAGTGGCCGGGGCCGCAGGCTCGAGAGCTTACGCCCTCAGGGTGAAAGCGGCAACTGGTCGATTCACGATTTCATTCAGACGGACGCCGCAATCAACCGCGGCAACTCCGGCGGGCCGCTGGTGAACATCCGAGGTGAGGTGATCGGTGTCAACGCGGCGATTGCGAGCGAAACCGGTTTCTACGCGGGGTACGGCTTTGCCATCCCAATGAATCTGGCTCGCAACGTGGCCGACCAGCTAATCTCCAACGGCCGGGTGACTCGGGCGCAGCTAGGAGTGCAAATCTCAGACGTGACGCCTGAAGCCGCTGAGTTCGTTGGGCTTGAAGAGATCCGTGGCGTCTTGGTCCGGAGCTTCCCGGACGACAGCCCTGCTGAGGAAGCCGGCTTAGAAGATGGTGACGTGATCGTCGCTCTGGACGGAGAGGAAGTCCGGTACACCGCCCAGCTTCAGCAGTTGGTGGGCTTCAAGCGCCCGGGCGAATCCGTACAAGTAACGGTGCTGCGCAGAGGTGGTGAGCGCCACAGCTATTCCGTGCGACTAGGAGAGGCCGTCACAGACGTGCAAGAGACCGTGGCGAACAGGCCGCCGGAAGATATCGAAGACGCCGGCGTGTTCGAGCCGCGCCTTGGCATCGGCCTGGAACCATTCGGACGCGAGACAGCCACACGTCTCGGCCTAGAACGCGCACCGTCGGGCCTGGTAGTGACGGAAGTCGACCGTGACGGCCCGGCGCGCGGCAAGTTGGCGGGGAGTGCGCCTAGCGAAGGCTATCTCGAGATCATAACTCACGTCAACGGCGCAAGCGTACGTTCGCGCGACGACGTGGACAGCGCCCTGCAGAACATAAGCGCAGGCGAGGTGATTCCGGTTCGGGTCACAGTAATCAGGGGCCGCGCATCCACTTCTCAGATCACGTACATCAAGGTTGGAGACGGAGTGCAATAGCCACCGCACCACAAGCCGCCCAACTGGACGGTCAAAGACGGTGGCCCATCCCCCACCACGATACACCCGATGGTGTAGGACGGTGGGGGATTCTTTTTGGTCTGCTCGCACAGTCCTAGTCCGTCTTCGTGGGTCTTGGAAGGGCTGAAGGGGGTTGGACTAGCTAAACACTCCGAACAGGAAGAGCAGCGCAGTCACCACCGCCACTGCAATGACCAGCGGGACGATGAACACACCCCTAAACACCGCATGGTCGTGCTTGAGGTGCATATAGAACATCACTACCAAGGCGAACTTGGCACCCGACAGCAGGATGAGCAGTGGCGCAAGGAAGGACCGGAACGCGGGAACGTAGAACACGCCTACCTCGACCAGCGTGATGACCGTTAGAACACCCGCTATGACCAGGTAGGTACCGGTGGAAGGATGCGCCTGCTCTTGAACCTGTTGTTCTTGCTCTGTCATAGTGCACTCACCGGTGTCGTTTGAATCAGGTATACCACCGTGAAGATCACGATCCACACTACGTCTACGAAGTGCCAGTACAGCCCCGCGATCTCAACGTTCATCGCCTTGTCAGGGCCGAGCTTACCCTGGAAAGAGCGAATCAGCAGCGTGAGCAGCCATATCACCCCCACGAATACGTGTCCGCCGTGAAAACCCGTCAGAGTGAAGAACGTAGACCCGAACAGGTTTGCCTGTAACGTGAGGCCCTCGTGGATGAAGTGAGCGAATTCATAGACCTGAAATCCGAGGAATACGATGCCCAAGCCCGCGGTAGCCGCTAGCCAAACGCGCGCCCACACCTTGTCGCCTCGTTGAACCGCAGCCAGAGCGAGCACCATGGCCAGGCTGGACATCAGCAGATCAAACGTCGACAGTGACGTGAGAGGGATATTCAGGATCTCATGAGTGGTTGGCCCGGCTACGCTCCTACCTTCATAGACCAAATACGTAGCGATCAAGCTTCCAAATAGCAGGCACTCTGAGCCGATGAACATCCAAAACGCCAGCTTCCGGTTGTCCAGGCCGGTACTAGTGGCGTGAGCAGTAGCCGCGTGGCTCATCTCAGACCTCAAAGGGCTCGAATGCCCAGCGGAAGATGCAAAACGTCGTGAACAGCCCCGCACCCAGCACAATCCAAAGGCCGTGCAGAATGGCTCCCACCGCCAGCAGCAGGATTCCCGACGCAGTCAGGAACGGCCAGTAGGTTCCGCCCGGCACGTGCACCGGTTCTGGAGGTACATCGGGGATGTCGCTCACTCCGTTCTCGGTCCACAGCGGGAGACGGCTGTTCACGGTGGGAATCACCGAGAAGTTGTATACCGGCGGCGGCGAAGACATCGCCCACTCCAGCGTGGCACCACCCCAGGGGTTCTTGCCGGCCTTCGCGCCTTTCCTGACGGTCCACCACACGTTGTAGATCATGATCAAGAACGAGGCACCAAGAATGAATGCCCCGAGGGTGGACACCAAATTCAACGTGTCGAGTCCCAACTGCGCGTCGTACGTGTAGATCCGTCGCGGCATCCCCAGCAACCCGATGAAATGCATCGGGAAGAACGCGAGGTTCATTCCCACCATCATGAACAGCCAATGCGCTCTGCCCATACCGTCGTGCAGCATGGTGCCGAACACCTTAGGCCACCAATAGTAGATGCCTGCCAGGATTCCCATCATCGCACCACCGACCAGCACGTAATGGAGATGTGCTACGACGAAGTACGTGTCGGTCTGTTGCAGATCACTCGGCGGCGAAGAGTGCATGACGCCCGATAGACCGCCAATTATGAACATTGCGATGAAACCGATGGCGAAGAGCATGGGCGTCTTGAGTTCGATCCGCCCACCCCACATCGTGGCGATCCAATTGAAGATCTTCACTCCCGTTGGGATAGCGATTAGCATCGTGGTTGCACCAAACACCGAGTCGGCAACCGGTCCAAGGCCCGTGGCAAACATGTGGTGACTCCATACACCCCAACCCATTATCCCGATCAACACACCGGAGTACACAACGACAGCATATCCGAACAGCGGTTTGCGCGAGAATGTGGGAAGCACCTCCGACACCATCCCCATCGCTGGCAATATCAGGATGTAGACCTCGGGGTGACCGAAGAGCCAGAACAGGTGCTGCCACAATAACAGATCACCACCCGCGGCAACGTTGTAGAAGTTCGTGCCGAAGAACCGGTCGAACATCAGAAAGATCAATCCAACTGTGATCACCGGAAACGCCGTGACCACGATGAACTGAGTCACCAGCGTCATCCACGTGAACATCGGCATGCGCATGAGCCTCAGCCCTGGCGCACGCATGTTCACAATAGTCACGATGAAGTTGATGCCCGCCGCGATCGACGCTATGCCGAGCACCTGTAGCCCCAGCACCCAGAAATCGATGTTGAGGCCAGGGGAGTATGTCTTAGAAGTCAGATTGGCGTAGCCGAACCAACCTCCGTCCGGGGCCGCGCCGAACAGGAAGCTCGCATTCATGAATAGCCCGCCGAACAAGAACACCCAATAGCTAAAGGCATTCAGCCGGGGGAATGCAACGTCCCGAGCCCCGATCTGCAGTGGAATGATGTAGTTGAAGAACGCGGCACTGAGCGGCATGATGGCAAGGAAGATCATGGTCGTGCCATGCATGGTGAACAGCTGGTTGTACGTCTCTGCATCGACCAATCTGTTGTCCGGAGACGCCAGCTGGGCACGGATCAACAGTGCCTCGAGACCACCCAAGAGGAAGAACAGAAACGCCGTGACGCCGTAGAGAATCCCGATCCGCTTGTGATCGGTCGTGGTAATCCAACTCCACACGCCGGAAGGGCTCTCTGGTACGGGGACCGCTGCGTGCTCGGCTAGGGGCGTGGCCATTCGTTCGGTTCCATTATCTCAAGCTTTGGAGGAAGGCGATCAGGGCTTCGATCTCGTCCTCCGTTAGGTCGATCTTTGGCATCGATCTGCCCGGAAGCTCGCCGGGCTTCTCGCCAGGTGGATCAGTGAGCCAGCGCCGCAACCCCTCAGGGTTGTTGGGCAGGATGCCTCCGGCAATTGTGGTGCGGCTGCCCACATGCGTAAGGCTGGGGCCGATCGCCCCGTACGCCAATGGTTCGGCCTTGTGACAGATGATGCAGGAGTGGTTTGCCGGGTCCCGGATCTTGGTGAAGGCCTCCGCGCCCTGGCGCACTAGGCCCCCCAGTGAATCTAATGGCGCGATCGGCCGTAGCTGCTGCTGAGTCCACGCGTCGAAATCAGTAGCTGATTCAACGAAAGCCCTAGTCCTCATGTTGGCGTGGGAAGGCCCACAGAATTCGGCACACTGCCCCATGAACACGCCGATAGAATCGGGCGTGAGAGCGAGCCGCGTTGTGCGTCCCTGGATAACGTCTCGCTTGCCGCCCAAACGCGGGATCCAAAAGCTGTGGATCACATCGACCGAGGTCATGGTGAGGGCCACGGGCCGGCCCACCGGAAGATGCATCTCGTTGGCCGTGACGATGCCGTACTCAGGGTAGCGGAATTCCCACCACCACTGATGCCCGATGACCTCTATCTCGAGCGCCCCAGGTTCCGCTGTTCCGTCCACCTCAAAAATCGTCTTGATTGTCGGCACGGCGATGAACACCAGGATGATCGCGGGAGCCAGGGTCCACGCTATTTCCAGCGTCGTATGGCCATGCACGTGTTTCGGCTCACCCTCAAGCCCAGGACGCGACCTGTACTTGAACACGGTGTATATGAGCAATCCCTGGACGATGACGAACACGACCACGGCCCACCAGAAGATGGTCGAAAACAGACCGCTCAGTTGGGCGCTGAAACCAGAGGCAGGATCAAACGTGGACTGAGGATACTCCCCAGCACATGCACCGATGCCTAGGGTGGCGATGGCGACTAGCACCACCACCGTAGACCGTTTACCGTATTGTGACAATCGACGACGCATTTCCATCGACAAACCGATTCTGTTCGTTACAAAAAAGGCTTGCCGAACTGGCAAGCCACGAATGCTAAAGACCCGCACGCCTCAGGTCAACGACGGTTAGCCCGGTATATATTTACGACCAGTAATCATTGATTAGAGGAAATTCCGGAGAGAACCACAATGGCACAGCAGACAAGCAACTACGGTGTCAGCGTAGCGGTGAAACTACCGTACGAACAGGCCGTGGAAAGAATCCGTGACGAGCTCAGCAAAGAGGGTTTCGGTGTGCTGACTGAGATCGATGTGAAGGCCACCCTCAAGAAGAAGCTCGACGTCGACTTCCGACCCTACATCATACTTGGCGCCTGCAACCCACCCATCGCACACCAAGCACTTACAGCAGAGCGTGACATAGGGCTTCTGCTACCCTGCAACGTGATCGTCTACGCATCCGACGATCCGGACACAACGATGATCGCAGCCATCGATCCGATCGAGCAGCTCAAGGTCACCGGCAACACCTCGATTGAGCCATTCGCCGACGAAGTTCGCGCCAAGCTAGAACGCGCGCTCGACGCCGCCGCGAGCTGAGGTCGCTCAAAGTGCACTGCAACAGAATCCGACCCGGGCAACCGGCCTAGCCGCTAGACATGCGAACGCGCTTTCTCCCCATCGCGGCGGTGCTCGGTGCCATCGTCATGGCTGGTACCGTAGGCTTTATGCTGATCGAGGGCTGGGGAGCATTGGACTCGTTGTACATGACCGTTATCACGATCTCTACGGTCGGCTTCAGAGAAGTGAGGCCCCTCTCACCCGGGGGGCAGCTCTTCACTACCGGTCTGATACTGGCCGGTGTCGGGGCGGTAGCCTTTCTGCTCAGAGAGATGGGCCAGCACATCATCAGTGGCGAGTTACACGGCACACTGCGGAGAAGACGCATGCAACACAGCATCGATGCATTGAAGGGTCATTACATCGTTTGTGGATACGGCCGCGTGGGCATGGAAGCAGCCACCAACCTGAGGCAGCTGGGGAAGACCTGCGTAGTTGTGGAGCAGTTGGATGACACCTCACTGGATCACGACGGCGTTCTCCATGTCAGGGGAGACGCTGCGGAGGACGAGGTGCTGAAAGAGGCTGGCATCGAACGCGCAGCGGGCCTGGTCACGGCCACTGGCGACGATCCGACAAACCTGTTCATAACGGTGTCCGCCCACGCTTTGCGAACTGACCTCGTGATCGTGGCTCGCGCCAACAATCCATCCGCTGAAGCCAAGCTGCTGCGAGGAGGGGCCAACCACGTGATCTCGCCGCACACGATCGGCGGACGCAGAATAGCCACTCAGCTACTGTATCCGGGAGTGACCGATTTTCTGGACGTCGTCATGCATTCGGGTGATCTCGAATTGTGGCTCGAGGAGTACATGGTGTGGACAAACGCCGATCTACACGGTAAGACCGTGGCCGAGGCCGAAGTTCGCAGTCGAACCGGATCCAATGTGTTGGCTGTGCGTCGTTCCGATGGTGGGTCGGTGTTGACAAATCCACCAATGGACATGCGCTTCGAGCCGGGCGATGTCCTGATCGCTCTCGGGACACGCGATCAGCTTCGGGGCCTGGGGAAACTCACAAACGTGGAGCCGTGATCGGTATCGAGCTAGCGGCGGGCGGCAGAGGACGGACATGAGTGGTGGCACCGTTCAGCCTTCTCCCGCCCTCGTCCGCCCTTGCCCGCCCTCCGCTAAATTCCCTTAGTCCAACACATCTCCAGCACAACCGATCCAAGGTGAAAACCATGTCTCTCCTCGCCATCAATCCCGCCACCGACGAGATCATCCAGGAATACGACGAGATGAAGTCGGCAGAGGTACGTGAGATAATCGAAAAGACACAACAGGCCTTCTTGACATGGCGCGGCACGAGCTTCGCGGAACGTTCGAACCTGATGCGCGGAGCGGCCAGAACACTGCGGGAGCGAGTGAGCGAATACTCCAAGCTCATGGCGGAAGAGATGGGAAAGCCGATTGCCCAGGGCCGGGCTGAGGTAGAGAAGTGCGCTTGGGTATGCGACTACTATGCTGAGAACGCTGAGGGCTTCCTAGCGGAAGAGACCATTGAGACCGACGCCAGCAGGAGCTTCGTGACGTTCCAACCACTCGGTGTCGTCTTGGCGGTCATGCCGTGGAACTTCCCGCTCTGGCAAGTTTTTCGCTTTGCTGCACCGGCCCTGATGGCAGGCAACACGGGTGTGCTCAAGCATGCATCAAACGTCCCCGGATGCGCGTTGGCAATTCAGGGTGTGTTCATAGCGGCAGGATTCCCCCAGCACGTCTTCCGAACCCTGCTGATCGGGAGCAAACATGTCGACGCGGTAATCGAGAACCCGCTGGTTAAGGCAGTGACCCTGACCGGAAGCACACCGGCCGGGAAAGCCGTGGCCAGCAAGGCCGGCGAGATGCTCAAGAAATCTGTGCTCGAACTGGGCGGCTCCGATCCCTACTTGGTGCTATCTGACGCGGACGTGGATGCCGCTGCCACTACTTGCTCTGCGAGCCGGCTAATCAACTCGGGGCAGAGTTGCATCGCCGCCAAGCGGTTCATCGTCGTGGCCTCACGTCGAGAGGAATTTGAGCGGCTGTTCGTCGATCAGATGCGCGCTGCCAAGGTTGGGGACCCCATGGCCGAAGACACCGACGTGGGACCACAAGCTCGCGTTGACCTCCGAGACGAGTTACACGAGCAAGTCGTGAAGAGCGTGAATCAGGGTGCCCGATGCCTGTTGGGGGGAGAGATTCCGGACAGCCCTGGTGCGTTCTACCCCGCCACGGTCCTGACAGATGTGAGAAAGGGAATGCCGGCATTTGATGAGGAGTTGTTCGGACCGGTTGCCGCGATCATTGCGGTCCCCGACGACGACGCTGCAATTGCCGTGGCCAATGACTCCCGTTTCGGACTCGGTGCGGCCGTATTCACACAGGATGCGGCCAAGGGCGAGCGAATCGCCGCAGAACAGCTCGAGGCGGGCGCTTGTTTCGTAAACGCATTCGTGAAATCCGATCCGCGCCTCCCGTTCGGTGGCATCAAAGAGAGTGGCTACGGAAGGGAGTTGTCGCACTACGGGATTCGAGAATTCGTCAATATCAAGACGGTGTATGTGGCGTGAGAGGGCGGTAGAAGGCCTGAAGGGGCGGGCACGGCGGGGACTTGACCCCCACTTGACGCACCCGCCGCACAGTCGCACCAATGACATCCTCTGCTCGCTCCCTCAAGGAGGCTCCCGTGTCCGTCCTCCGTACGGCCTTGGCCGTCTGCCTGCTGTACTTGCTTGGTGCCACGTCTACTGCGCCGCTCCAGGCGCAGGTGACGCGGGCTGATTCCGCGGCTGTGCTACTCCAAGTGGCCCGCCAGTTGGACATACAAGGAAAGACCGGCCTGGCCCGCGACGTGCTTGCCGTGCTGCTGGACTACTTCGACGGCACCCAAGCCGCCCTAGAGGCTTCGAACTGGCTGACTGACCTGCGCGCGCCCAAGGAGCGGGGTAGCGGCAGGACTGGTCTCACCGTGTGGAACACTGTCTTCGGTGCGTGGCTCGGCGTTGCGGTTCCTGCCGCCTTTGGGGCGGACGAACCGGGCCCCTATGGCGCCGGATTGTTGATCGGCGCCCCTCTTGGGTTCTTCGGGACCAGAGCGATCACGGCGCAACGCCGCATTACTTCGGGACAGGCCATAGTGACTTCGTTCGGTAGCATCTGGGGCACGTTTCAGAGCATGGGATGGCGCGCGGTGCTGGACATCGGGACCGAGGAACAGTGCTTCTATGATCCCTACTATCAGGAACAATATTGCTATGAGGACACTCCGGACGAGGCACCCTGGGCCGCTGCGGTGGTTGGCGGCCTGGCAGGATTGGCGGGCGGGGCGATTGCGGGGAGAGCCACAGATCTGTCAGCGGGGACGGCAACAGCGGTTCAGTTCGGTGGGATGTGGGGCACATGGTACGGTGTGGTGTTGGGTGTAATGGCCGGCGCCGAAGACGACGCACTGTTGACCTGGTCGCTGCTCGGTGGCAACGCCGGTCTACTGGGTACCGCCCTCACGACGCCCGGCTGGGAAATAACCGCGGGGCAAGCCTGGCTGATCACGGCCGGCGGGATTGCAGGTGGCGTCGCGGGTTTGGGCGTGACTCTGCTGTTGGAGGTCGACGACGCCGAAACCGGTGTCGGTATCACGGCTGCCGGGACGACCATGGGACTCGCAAGCGGACTCGTGGTGGCACTTCGCGGCAACGGCAGAGGACTCGACGGGGGACGCTACGGAGATGCCGGCGCCCTCATCAACCTGAACGGCAACGACTGGACACTCGGCCTCCCAATCCCGCAACCAGCGTTGTTCAAGCAAGTCGATGCCCAACGCGGCCGCACAACGACGCTGGGAGTGCGCGTGCCGTTGCTGGCGGGAAAGTTTTAGAGGGCGGTAGAGGGCGGCAGGCTCCGCCCTCGTCCGCCCTCTACCGCCCTCTACCGCCCTCCCTCCATCGCTGATACACTAGCCGCACCGCTATGTCCTTCACCCACACCCCCGGGACGGCCTCCATGATTCGCAAGATCAGTTGCATCGCTGCCCTCTTGACCCTCACTGGATGCTCTGCCGAATACGATGTGGTTATTCGGAGAGGCACCATCTACGACGGAAACGGTGGGACTCCCATCGTAGGCGACGTTGCCGTTCGAGGTGACTCCATTGTCGTAGTGGGCGGCGAAGTAAGTGGCCGCAGCCGCATCGATGTCGACGCGACCGGGCTGGCGGTCGCACCGGGTTTTATCAACATGCTGAGCTGGGCCACCGAATCACTCATCGAGGACGGACTATCCCAGAGCGATATCCGGCAGGGGGTTACGCTGGAGGTGTTTGGAGAGGGATGGTCGGAAGGTCCTCTCACCGAGACGATGAAGCAGGACGTGGTCGAACGGCAGGCCGACATCAAGTACAACATCGAGTGGACCACCCTGGCAGAGTATCTGGATTACCTCGTCGAGCGAGGAGTATCCACCAACGTGGCGTCGTTCATAGGTGCCACGACTGTCCGAATCCATGAGATCGGTTACGACGACCGGCCACCCACCGCAGCCGAACTCGGCCGTATGCAGGCGCTGGTGCGACAGGCCATGGAAGATGGCGCTGTGGGCCTGGCCTCTTCTCTCATCTACACGCCAGCATTCTATGCACAAACCGAAGAACTCATAGAACTCGCCAAAGTAGCAGCAGAGTATGATGGTCTCTACATCTCACACATGCGGAGCGAGGGGAACGGCCTGCTCGAGGCCCTCGATGAGCTGATCACAGTAACGCGCGAAGCGGGAATCCGCAGCGAGATCTACCATCTCAAGGCAGGTGGACAGTCGAACTGGGACAAACTGGATCGCCTGATCGAAACGGTCGAACAACTCCGGGCCGAAGGACTCGAAATCACGGCTGATATGTACACCTACACTGCGGGTGCGACCGGTCTCGACGCCTCCATGCCACCGTGGGTACAAGAGGGTGGGCTCGATGCGTGGGTAGACCGACTCGGGGATCCCGCGATTCGCCGCCGCGTGAGTCGTGAGATGTCGACTTCCACGGACCAATGGGAAAACCTCTACTACGCGGCGGGCAGCGCCGAGAATGTACTGCTGATTGGTTTCAAAGAAGACTCGCTCAAGTACCTCACCGGCAGGTCTCTCGCAGAGGTAGCAGCCTCACGGGGCCGTTCACCGGAAGAGACCGCGATGGATCTGGTGATTCAGGATCACTCTCGCGTGGGCACTGTCTATTTCTTGATGTCCGAGGACAATGTGCGGCGACAGGTCGCAATACCCTGGGTCAGCTTCTGCTCCGACGCCGGATCACTGGCTCCGGAAGGTGTCTTCCTCGAATCCAATCCCCATCCACGGGCCTACGGGACGTTCGCCAGACTACTGGGGAAATACGTGCGTGACGAGGGAGTCATTCCGCTGGAGGAAGCGATTCGTAAGCTCACGGCTTTCCCAGCAGAGAACCTCAGGATCGCTCGGCGTGGCAGACTCGAACCGGGTTACTACGCTGACGTGGTGGTGTTCGATGCCTCCCAGATTCAGGACCACGCCTCGTTCGACGACCCACACCAGTACTCCACCGGAATGGTGCACGTTTTCGTGAACGGAGTACGAGTTTTGGACGATGGCGAGCACACGGGAGCCACCCCAGGACAGGTCGTGCGTGGTCCGGGCTGGAAGCACGGCGGATAGTAGCTGCTTGAAACCGGTACGGCCTAGAGACCCCTGCTCACGACCATTAGCAACAACAACAAGGGCAGGTATGCTAGTGACATGCGGAAGACCCGTCGCGCGCTGATCGCCTTGGGTCTGCGCGCCGCCTGAGCACTCACCATCAAGAAGGCACCGGACAGAAGCAGCGCACCAAAGAAATAGGTGACGCCCGTCATGCCAAGCAGGCTTGGGAGCAGGCTTATCGGCATCAGCGCCGCCGTGTAGAGGCTGGCGTACCCAAATGTGCGCCGGCCATCCGGGTCATCGACGCTGACCATCCTCAGGTCCGCTCTAGCGTAGTCCTCTCTGTACAGCCAACCCAGCGCCAGGAAGTGCGGGAGTTGCCAGAGAAACAGAATCCAGAAGAGAACCCAGGCGCCGATACTCACTCCTCCAGTAGCGGCCGCCCAACCACCCACGATCGGCAATGCACCTGGTAACGCGCCGATGAGTGTGGCGGCGGTAGTGTGGCGCTTGAGGGGAGTATATAGGAACACGTAGGAAGCCAGTGTCACGGCAGCCAGGAATGACACGAGCGCTCCCACCAGAGCCCACAGGTATACAATCCCACACAGTCCGATCGACCACGCAAACGCACGCGCCTGCCCCAAACTCAGTCTTCCCGCAGGCATGGGCCTAGAGCGGGTGCGGCGCATCAGGCGGTCGATGTCGCGCTCGGCAACTTGGTTGAGAGCGTTGGTGCCGCCTGCGACCAGCGCCGTCCCAAGCAACAAGTGGAACAGAAGGAATGCGTGACTTGTGGCTGGAGCAGCCATCCAGAAGCCGGCGGCTACCGTGATTACCACCATCATCACGATGCGCGGCTTGGTCAGTACGAGGAAGTCGCTGAGGCGTGCACTTGCTTGCCCGTGGTCGTGGACCTTACGGGTCCTATCCGTTGCCAACATGGAACCTGCGGGCATTGATCTGTTCCGCTCAGTCAGCTGCTGCGCCGAGTGGGTTTTGCATTAGGCTCTCACGCAGTCGTGGGTGGGCACGCCACAGATAGAGTCCCATGCCAAACGCTGCTATCGCGTTGCCGGCGGCGACATTTGTCCACGCCAATGCACCCAACAAAGGCTGAGCCAGAATGGCTAATGCTGTGTAGAAGCCGAACTCGTGGACGGCAAACAGCATCACGGCCAAGAACAGCGTAGATGGCGAACGCTCTATCTGACACGCAAACGCGGCGGCAACAACACCTACCAATACGAAGATCAGAAAGTGTACCATCGTATACCCCATTACAGCTGGGAAAGCAACCTCGACCGTCGCCGGATCGCTCACTCCTCCAAACAAGAGGGCCTGCCCCAAGGCAGCCGGTGTGAAGAGCGGATGTCCGGCAACGAGGTCCACAATGAAGAACCAGCCAGCCACGGCACCCGCTCCGAGCAGTCCTGTGATCAAACCCTCCCTGGCGATCCGACCAAAATCCATGCGATACTCCTTCGATGTCGATTTCTTGCGTGTCGACGGTGCTACGGTACCGGCTCACCCCTGAACGCCATCACTACCCGAGTGAGTCGCATCGTATCGACGTTGAATGCGTCGATGCCGGTCACCCATCCCGGCGTTGCCCTACTCATATAGCTGACTAAGACCTCTCGTGAACCGTCTTCGGGCCGGAACAGAATACGCGAGCCGAGCGGTGCCGCGCCCTCGATTCCTTCACATCCGCGCGTCATCGGTTGCCGTGAACTTGCTTGGCCAGGCAACCAGATGCGACACAGCCCGGTGGCCGGCAGCGCGCCGCGCGGCACGTCCAAAGCAATCGCAACACCTCCCCGGTCGGGAACGCCCGAAGCACATGAGCTCAGCGTGCAAGCCAAACTCACCGACAGTACTGTTCGCAACGCAATGCTCAAAACCACCTATACCCGGCTTTCGCGAGACCAAGCATTCTATCGGGCGCGCGCCTTCCAGGCAACGGGCATCTATCAGTGACGACTCGTACGAGTCTCAAACCGACATGGACGGCTGCATGTTTCCACTTAGGGAGCATGCGGTTCCCATACCTTGCCCAATTCTCAGCCAAGTCTACTGTCAACCCGGTTTAGGTAAGACGTTCCGGTCGTTCCATTGACAAGCTCATACCTCCCAAGCAACGTCACACTCCACCTCGGAAGAGGAGACCACTAGAATGCAGACCCGCTCTCTCGGTCCAGGCGCACCTGAGGTTTCTGCCGTAGGATTCGGCGGCATGCCTCTGTCCATTCAGGGGCGCCCGCACGAAGAGGCAGGAATCGCGACAATCCACGCCTCACTCGACGCGGGGATGACTCTAATAGACACTGCCGACGTTTACTGCCTCGATGAAGACGACATCGGACACAACGAACGGCTGATCGCTAGCGCTCTAGATCAGTGGTCTGGTGATTCCGATTCAGTGATCGTCGCTACGAAAGGCGGACTGACGAGACCGCAGGGTAGCTGGGAACAGGACGCTAGGCCCGAGCAGTTGCGAAACGCCTGCGACCGCTCTCTTCAGGCCCTAGGCGTGGAACGCATCGACCTCTACCAACTCCACGCACCAGACCCTGGCGTTCCGTTCGCCGACAGCGTAGGCATGCTGGCCGAGTTGCAGCAGCAAGGCAAGATCAGATGGATTGGCTTGTCGAATGTGAGTGTGGATGAGATCAAGCAGGCTGAGGCAATCGCCCCGATCGTGACAGTGCAGAACCGGCTCAGTCCGTTCTTTCGCGACGCACTGGAAACAGGGGTCGTGGACTACTGTCACCAGCGCGGTATTGGCTTTCTAGCGTACAGTCCGGTTGGAGGTGGTCGACTGAACAAAAAACTGCCCGACCATCCTGCGCTCGCACCGATTGCGCAGCGGCACGGCGTCTCGGCTCACGCGGTGGTGTTGTCCTGGGTACTGGCGCGCGGTGAAAACGTGGTGGTTATCCCTGGTGCTCGTACAATTGAGCACGCAGTCGATTCGACGACGGCTGCAGTGGTCGTGTTGACTCAGGAGGAACTGGATACCATCGGAGCAGCCACGTTCTCGACCGCCTGAGCGCAATCACTCGCCCAGAAAGTCCACCAACAGCACGCTGGTGCGTCTCAGGCGCTGGCTCATGAGCTTGCCGAGCTTCATCAAGACTACTGCACCCAGACGGGGATGTTGATCGATCAGCCGCCTGAAGTTCTCTTCGGTCAGCGCCAACACCTTCGAATCGTCCAGCGCGATGGCAAATGCCGACCGCGGCTCGCCGTCCACCAGCGACATCTCACCAAACGTCTTGCCCGGTCCGATCGTCGCGAGAGTTTTGCGCTGTCCGGAGGAGTCTTCCTTCACGATCCCAACCCTTCCTTCGACTAGCAGGCACAAGTAATGACCCAACTGGTCTTGTCGGAAGATCTCCATTCCTGCCCTTGCCTCGAACGCGTCCACGTACTCGGCGAAACGCAGCGTGTCACCCCAAGTTAGAACCTGAGACCACTCGGTCTTGTAGATGAGGTCGCTTCTCTGACCAATAGAGCTGGCGAATCGTGGCAGCGGCACTGCAGGTGCTGTGGGTACGGGGTCGCTCACGGCGTCTGACCTCCCGAACTGAGTGCGGGCCTTAAGTGGGCTGGGCCTCCAGCGGTTCGACCAACACATCTCGTGCGATGTCCGAGTCGATTGCCAACTCGGTCTCGCCTACCTGCACTACGCAAGAAGGATACTGCTGCAACAGCGTGATTTCAGCCTCCGGAACGAGTCCAAAAACAGCAAGGTTGTTGTGTCGTGAACCGTTGTCACCGCCCAGACAAACCACCCGGGCACGATCGCCGTGTTTGAGCTCGTCCAGAGACCTTATTCCATCCGGCAGGCCGGGTTGCACCAGCTTCCCCTTGCCGAGCAATCGGGCCAAGAACGAAACCTTGCGTGGCTGTGGCGGATACTCGTATTGACAGCTCGGGCAGCGCACGAAGTTGCACGAACCACCCAGCGGGCACCCGTGAGCACACAAGGTATCGAGTTGCTCGAACTCAAAGCCACAAAGCGGGCACCTCAGATATTCAGCCATATGCCCAAGTGATTTAACGCTCCGCCCACAAAGAACGCAAACGGAAAGATGAACGCAGCCATGCTCCATGCAACCTTGAGGCCGTGCTCCTTGGCAATCACCAGGAAGTTCGCGAAACACGGCATGAACAGAGTGATGGTGACCATTGCGACGAAGATCTGGTGCGTGGATAGAACCGGGTCTGGCCCCATGGCTGCGTCAAGGATGTAAACCGCACCGAAATCCCGCCGCATGAAACCTACGATAAACGCGTTCATCATGTCGGCCGGCAGGCCCAGCCATCCAGTCACCAGGGGCTCGCCTAACCTGCCCAAGTAGTCCAGCACATGAAGTCTGTCGAGTACAAACAACGCGATCGTACCGATGACGAAGATCGGGATCACTTCCTTGAGGTACCAATTGAGCCGTGCCATCGTCTTGAGAGCGACGTTCTTGACCTGCGGACGCCGCATGGGCGGTACTTCGAGTATGAAGTCACTGGTCTCGCCAGGGAACAGCCGCGATGTGAGCCATCCGACCGCCAGAATCACGCCCACCACGATAGCCATCCATAGCACCGCTCCCGCGGGGGCAAGCGTAGCCATCAGTGCCAACAGCACCCCTAGCTGCGCCGAGCAGGGGATTGCCAGCGCCAGCAACATCGTGGTTACGATGCGTTCCTTTCTGGTGTCAAGTATCCGCGTGGTCATCGTTGCCATCGTGTCGCAACCTAGACCCAAGATCATCGGCAACACGGCTTTGCCGTTCAGGCCCATCAGTCGAAACACCCGATTCACCATGATCGCCATGCGCGAGAAGTAGCCCGAGTCCTCCAAAATGCCGAATATGAAGAAGAACGTCGTGACTATGGGAAACACGATTGCGAGAGCATAGGACAGTGCCATCGTGATGACGCCATACTTCCCGACCAGCAGATCGTGTACGAACTGGATCACCTCCTGCCCCACACTCAACTCGGTACCTGGTTGCAGTGAGTAGCCAGGTACGACGACCTCTCGATCCACGTTGGTGATGCCTATCTCGTGCACAGGAGTGACCGGCAACGCGACCGAGAGCGGTATGGTTTCCGTATCGTGTTGGTGTGGGAACGGTAGCAACGCGTCTACTACTTGCACGGCTGCCGGCGAAACCCGGTGTTGGAATACGCCCACCTCGAGAAGGTCAACCAACGTGCCGGCACCAAACAGACCAACCATCCAGAACACACCCAGGAGAGCAACTGCGAGGAAGGCCAATCCCTTCACGGGGTGCATCGCCCAGAATCCGAGGCGGATCCGCAGCGAGGGACTCTTGGGCTGACTCATGGAGTACGTCTCGGCAAGGATGTCGTTCACCTGCGCTAGCCGAGCCCGGTTGCCCCTGTAATCGTCCACCGGCGTCGCGGCGAGCCACGATCCCTGTGGTGGGCTAGCATGAGGTAAGGCCCCAATGAGATCATCGGTGCCCTGATTGCGTGGCGCCACCGTGACCACAACGGGCACCCCTAGGATCTGGCTCAGCCGCTCAGTATCGATGCGGCCGCCCCTCTCCTCCAACTCGTCCGCCATGTTGAGGACGAGAACGGTCGGGCGCCTCAATTCGGCAAGTTGCAGAGTCAGCAGTAGAGCCCGTCGCAGGTTCTTCGCATCCGCAACCTGAACGATGGTCGCGTCGTCCTGCTCCGACAGCAGTTCGCGCGTGACGCGCGCGTCCTCGCTCCGTTGCGCAAGATCGTTGATACCGGGCGTGTCGATGACCGTGAAATCACGACCGTCGAAGTTGGCATTGGCCTGCACGATTTCCACCGTCGTGCCGGGGAAGTTCGACACGTTCACATAATGGTCGGTCAGGTTCTTGAACAGAACGCTCTTGCCGACGTTGGGATTCCCCACCAGCACGGTGGTCTTGCGCTTCCTGGAGGCTTTGGTCGTGGGCCCTGCAGTGGTCATATAGGGATACTACCCTCAGGGGGTCGGTGTAGCGCCTTTCTATAGAAGTGGCGCCTGCACAACCGCGCAAGATGGAGGGGCGCGCGGCTCGGGCCACCTGGGCTTAACCAGTTGTCTTATAAAGACTTGGACGTACTCAGACGGGTTGACCTTCGGCAGCCAGTTCGTACAGAGCGGCGACCGTGTTGTGGGCCAGCACCCGATCTTTGACGACCAGAGTCACCGCCGGCGCCTCCAGGTGCGCC
>JBDHHP010000060.1:0-21374 GCA_039589275.1 Gemmatimonadota bacterium
CGGATGCGAGTCGATTCATTCGAAAACAGTGTCAGAGCGCCTACATCCCGGCAAGTCTGGGCATCTTCGATAACTCCATGTCCGACTTGGAGTACGAGGTTTTGGCGAGGCACACGTACGGGCACACGCTTTCTAGGCGGGTTTCCCAGATCGAGCGAGAGTCAACGCGCCGACCCGGCGCGTGCCACAGGACCCGCAATGAGATGTGCGGCTCTCTACCCATAACAAAGCCGGTGCCGAGCAGCCCGACGGAGGATTGGCCCGTATGGAAAGGACATGCGTGATGTTGGGCTACGGTGTCCGCAAGAAGCGGGGATGCCCCCTTAACGGATCGTACCGCGGGTCGAGCCGTAGCCACGCATCGGAACGCGCAAAGTAGTATTGCAGATCTCGCAGGCGCTCGATCATCGCGATCGCGGTCTCGTGCTCACCGGCAACAATGTAGACCTCCGCGAGCGCCTGCATGAGATAGGGATTCTCCCACTCGTCTGGCATTGCCGCAGCGAGTTCCTCTGCACGTGCCGCTTCATCCAGCGCTGCCTTGTGACTTCCCGAGCCGGCGAGTGCCAACGCAAGCCAGTAATGGTACCACGGTTCGTCGGGCTTGGCCGCGACCATTTCCCTTAGAGTTGGCAGTGCCGCCTGGTTGAAGGCGTGCGATTCCTCCGTTCTCCCAGCCAGCCCATGCGCTAGTGCGAACATCAACTCGATCGGGAGTTCGCCCTGTTGACTTGGGAACGACCTTGGTTGCACGCTCTCGAGCACCGCGATGGCGGCATCGTAGTCTCGCGTCAGCCAGCTGAGCCCGAAATCGAGCGGCCAGAGCGTGTTGGGCGGAAGTCGAGCCGCCCCGTGTTCCAACACGTTCCGCGCGCGTTCCACATCACCCTGTCGCAGCGCGAGACGCCAACGCAGCCTGTAGAGGCCGGGTTGGGCTGGAAACAACGCGAGAGCCCGATCAAGAACACGCTCGGCCTCGGCGTATTGGCGCAGGCCCATGTAGGTCGACGCCAACTCCCAGCGCCACACCGACCGGTCTTGCTCCAGTGTGACCAGTCTCCTGAGGTGCGGGACTGCGTCAGCGGCCTTTCCCAGGCGCCGGTTTGCGGCCAACAAGAGTGTCAGAACTCGTGGATCATCAGGTAGACCGGCGCTGGCGCGATGACCCGCCTCAAGCGCCCGCTCGTAGTCCCGCTCGCTCCACTGGTGAAAGTAGCCCAGCGCCAAACGCGCCTCCGGCAGGTCGGGATCGAGCTCGAGACTCCGGTTGATGGCAGCCCTAGCCATGTCGCGGCGAGCGCTGGAGCGGTCGAATCCCCAGTGGAACAACCTCAGGTGGGCCATGCCGAGTTCGCCGTGGGCGGCGGCGAATTCTGGGTCACGCTCGACCGCCCGCTGAAACATCTCGATAGCCAGTGGCCAATTCGCCTCACGCTGGTCCGGCTGACCACGCGTGTATTCGAGTCCCTGGCGGTAGAACTCTTTGGCCTCGGCGTCCGCCGACAACGGCCGACTGGAATCTCCTCCCGCCGCGCCCAACCTGAGCGTGGTGACCGCGGCTGCTCCCGTCAAAGCCGCAAGCACCACCGCGAGCGAAACCAGGTGTCGACGTCTGAACGGCAAGACGACGCGTGGCGGCGGAGATGCGGGCGTACTCCCGAGTCTGGGTTGTGGCCGGGCCGCCAATGCCAGCCCTTGCTGCTCGGCCCTGATCGCAGCCACCATGTCCCGGGTCGAGACAGAAGGAGATAGCTCCATCTCGCGGTTGAGCCACGCCTCGAACTCCTCGTACACGCGAATCGCCGCGATGCTGTCACCCTGATCGCGATGCAGCTCAATCAGACTGCGCACGTCTTCCTCATCGCCAGCCGAGAGGTCCACCGAGCGCTCGGCCCAACGGACAGCAGCAGCCGCATCGCAGGCCGCGTTTCGGAGCGTTCGACACGCGCGCGTGGCGGATCGTCGGACTTGGACGCGCGTTTCCTCGAGCCAGCGCTCGAACTCAGCGGCTCCGGAAACATGGAAGCCAGGCAGCAGCTCCCCGCCATAGTAACCGAGCGCCGCCTCCCACTCGCCAGCATCCAGCGCCGCATGGAAGCAGGCGACGTCGGTCTGGATCCGAGCGGGATTCAGTCGCACTTCGTGGACACCCTGACTCTCAAACACCTCGGCGTCAGTCGCGCGACGAATGCGGTGCATCGCCTGGTTCAGCGAATTACGGGCGCGGGCCTCGTTCGAGTCGGGCCAGAACATGGCGAGCAGGTGATCGCGGGAGTCGAATCCGCGCGGAGCCGCAGCTGCCAGATAGGCGAGGAGCGCAACGTCACGCGGCCTTGCCAGCACAGATCCTGGATCGCGACCGCCGTCCAGCTCGATGGTCCCCAGGAGCCGTAACTCCATCATCGGCGGCGGGCCTCCCTGTCATGTAAGGGCGTGTAACGCCAATGTAACCCGCAGATAAGCGACCCGGAACAAGCTAGTCTCTCGTTCATTCGATGAACGGCGGGCACCACCTGTGGTACGGACGACGATTATTCTGAATCGGGAGGATGACATGCGATCAGTAACGCCACTCTCATTGTTGACTGCTGCACTGATCGGGTTCGGTGCTTGCGATGGGACCACACCGGCGACGACGGCTCCGAGCCTCGACGTCACGGCGAGCGTAGGCGCGAGATGCTATGCGGTAGCCGGCAGCCTGACGGAGGAGTTTGCGGGCGCTGACTTTCCCAACGGCGTTTTCTTCTTCCAAGGGCCTATTACAGGTGACCTCGAGGGCATGAGCCACGCCGCCCTCACCGCGTCAGACAGCCCGGCGGGCGATCCTCCCGGTCGCGGCGGTTTCGGCCAGGGGGAGCGTACAATCCATGTCACCGGAGGCTCAGTGCCCGCGTTGGCTGGGCTGACACTCGTGTTCACCGTCGACCAGGCGGCGGTCGCCAACCCTCCAATCACGCGTGCGAATGATCGTATGACGCTGACTGCAGGCGCGCGGCGAGGGCACGTCACAGTGCACGGAACATTCGACTTCCAGACTCTCACGCTCGGCGCCGACTACAACGGGGCAATCTGTCCGTGAGGTAAAAGTTGGGTCGCGCCAGGCGGATGCCAGCCGAGCGAGCAGCGTCGCGGGATGGAGCGCCCGTCGCCGGTTCTATTTGGCGTACTGCTCTAGCAGCGCCTGGAAGTCGGGCCGCTCGCGCAGCGGGTCCCAGAACGGGTCGAGCCGGAGCAACGCGGTGGAGACGCCGTCACCTGGTGTTGCGAGGAGATGACTGATGAGCTCCACCGCCTCGTCGTGCCGGCCGACGATGACGTAGATCTGCGCGATGTCTCGCTCGACCTGGCTCGCGCCGAGGGCGTGGTGGGCGAGCTTTGAGGCTTCCTTCGTGTGCAGCAGGGCCAAATCGAAGTTCCCCAAGTACGCGTTCGCCCGGGCCAGCGACATTTCGCTGATCAGGTCCTTCGCACCAGTCCTTGCTCGGCGGCGCTCCGAGGCAATCCGAAGCGTGTCCGCGTACGCGCGGGTCAGATCATCTCTTCCGGCGAGATACGCGGCGTCCGCAATCCTCCAGGCTCCTCCGCCATCACTCTCCACCCGCTGCTGCGAGACAAGGAGGATCTCCAACGCCGCTTCTGGGTGGCGCTGGAGTCGCTCGATTCGCGCGCGCTGCACGAGCAACGCCTCCGGGTCCACGTGTCGAGCAGCGGAGTCCAGCACGGCGCGGGCTCCGTCAATGTCGCCCTCCCACAAGTGGGTGTTGGCCAACCCTCGCCAATGGGCCGCGAGTGAAGGGTCTAGAGAAACGGACAGCTGCAGGTACCGCTTCGCCTCATCAAACCGGCGCATCATCTTGTGGACCAAACCTACCTCGAAGGCGAGTCCGGGGTTGACCGGATCCAGCTCGAGTGCCTCCACGAACGTCCGCGTCGCCTCCTCCCATTTTCCCACGGCACGGTATAGCGTCGCCAAGTTGAACAGCACATTGGCGTCGTTCGGCAGGGCATCCCGGAGTGACTCGAACTCGCGGAGTCCCTCATCGAATCGCCCGGTGCGATACAGATAGATTCCTTGAGCCCTACGGGTCTCCAACGACTTTGGGGCAAGTTTCTCCAGACGATTGAGGGCCGCCCTCGCACTGTCGAGCTCATCCGACACGCCATGCTGTGTGCCCAACCAAAGCCTTGCCCACACGAGCCGCGCCCAGGCTGCCTCGAACTCGGGGTCCAGTTCGACAGCAGTCCGGTAGCTCTCCACTGACTGCCGTACGTGCTCGACCGACCAGTGCCTCTGGAGGTGGTAGTGGCCCTTCCAGAATGCCGTGTGCGCTTCCAGGTTCCGTGTGGGCCGGTCGAGCTTAGTTCTCTCTTCCAGAGTCAACGCGCCACGCAGCTCTGCGGCGACCCGCATTGCCACATCCGTCTGGATCCCGAACACATCGGACAGCTCGCGGTCGTAGCGCTCGGCCCAAAGATGTGCTCCGGAAGCGCCGTCGATGAGCTGGACACTGACCCGAACACGGTCGCCGTCCCGTTGTACAGAGCCTTCCACGATCATGTCTGCGTCGAGCTCGTCGGCGATCTCTGTTGTGCTCTGCTGCGCGTCCTCGTACCGCCTCACCGAGGTCCGGCCAATGACCTCGAGGCCACCGATCTTGGAAAGGTCGGTCAGTATGTCCTCATGGAGTCCAGCAGCCATGTACACGTTCTCTGGATCGGAGCTGACGTTCTGAAGGGGAAGGACGGCTAGCCTGGGTGTCCGCTCCCCAGTCCCCTGCAAAGTCAGTCCACCGACGACTATTACTCCGAGCACTGCCGCGCCTGCCACAAAGTGGCGCAGCCACCGCGGCGACCTGCGGTTCAGGGCACGAGACGGGTGTCGGTACGATCGACTTTCTTCGAGGCCGGTAGAGTCTGCGAACTTCGTGGTCGCGGCTGCCGAGCTCGCCAGTAAGTCGGATCCCGCCTTGGGTCTCGTAGGGGCCGAATCGGGTACGCCGTTGGCACGAAGGTCCCGGAGGAATAATTCCGTCTCGTTCGAGGGATCGAGTTCGAGTTCCTCCCGGAGGCGCTTGGCGAAGGTCTGGTACTCCTGCAGGGCGGCCGGCCGATCCCCACTTCGCCACAGAGCTTGAAGCAGATCACGTAATACCGTCTCGTCGTAGGGAGACCACTGGAGTGCATTTCGGAATATCTCGACGGCGTCAGCCCATTGCTTCTTGTCCAATGCGTCATTGCCGCAGTTAAGCGCAGCTTCAACGGCGGCGCGCCTGAGTTCTTCGCGTCGTTCCCCGAGCCATTGCTCGAATCCGCGTTCAGGAAGGTGGAACACCTCGAGCAACATCCCGCGATAGAACTGCAGCGCCTCTCGGGTTCGCCCCTCCTCCAGCGCCTGTTCGAATCCCCACACGTCGCATTCGAGTCGGCCCGGATCGAGTCCGATCTCCTCACCGCCGCGCCCGACCAGCACGCCGTCGCCCAGGGAGCTGTGCAGGAAGTGGATTGCCTGACGCAGAGCGTTGCGGGCCTGCCGGGTGTCCCTCTCCGGCCAGAAGAGAGCCAGCAGCTCGTCGCGGCGGTGGAACCCGCGTGGCTGAGCCGCGGCGAGGAAGGCCAGGATGGCTACGCGCTTGGGCTGAGACAGCACTGCCGTGGCGGCTGTCCCATCCGATAGCTCGAGGTCGAGAGATCCTAACAGTTGGAGCCGGACCATTGTGCGTCCCCCGGCTGCAGACCAAGGCCGTAGCGCACCCGCAGGCACTTCATTGCCCGCTGTGTTACGGGATAACGCCTCGTGAGACTGCCAGGTAACGGGCCCAGGTTAGGGTCGCAATAGTAGCCGTCTCTGCTCCGGCCTCGCAAGCGAACGCCCGCTTGTGCGGGCAAGAAGCACGCCCGTCGAGATGGGGACCACCACACCTCAGGCGGGGCACCGTTTACGAACTCTCTAACTAGGAGGAGTCATGCGCTTGCTCAGGCTGTCAGCGTGCTTGTTGCTCAGCCCACTGGTAGTGGGTTGTGGCGACCAAGGTACGGAGGTTACCGGACCGATTGATCCGCCAGTATTCGCTTCAAGTGAGGGATCAGTCTTCGTCCCGATCGCGGAAGACGCGGTCTTCTGCTTTGACGGCGAGTGGAGTCCACCGTTCGGGGACGAGGATCCCTCAACGTGGCCATCCGGATGGGGGAATGTCGCAATTCTCTTCCCGGAGGATGGCGAGTCACCGCCACGCGACATGCTTCGTCTGAAGAACAATCCGTCACAGTTTCACCTGCATTACGGTTTGAGCGGCCCCATCGTACTCGGCTACGAGAATGCACGGTACGAGGGGTTCGGCCATTCTCGGTTCACCTTGTTCTTCAACGAGAGACGGGGAGGGGTGCGGGTCGAGGTCTCCATCGTCGGAAAGGTGCAGGACGGTGACGGTGCTTGGTACCACTTGAACTGCAAGGACATCAACGAGGACATGGCGAACGAGCAATACGCCGTCACCATGATGAATCTGAACCCGATGTGAGGACGGCTACGTTAGAGCCCTACGAGAGTACGGCTCCGACCCGGCAGACGCAGAAACAGGTTGAGGTGAGGCCCGTGCATGACTCGGGCCTCACGCGTCGGCACTAGCGTAACCTTGCGGTCGCGTGAACTCCTCAAACGGCGGATAATCACACGGTGGGCCATGCACCCAGTGCGTCCCGGAATAGGGTCCGTGATCCCATTCACGTTCCCGGGTGGTCTCACAGATTAGCTCCCCGCCCGCTGGCGGTCACCGAGCGCGCCCGCTCTGTAGCAAACATGGCATGGAGAACATGGCAATCGAGTGTCGACAAAGGTGTCTGTTGAGTGCGGCAGATTGTGACATTCTTGGAGGGAAATGACGACAGATCGTGCGGTCTATCTCTGAAATCGCGACATCTTGTCGCTATTTGGTGCTCACCCGCCCAGCTCTCCAGGCGCGCGCCTTCGACCACTCGGCCACCTGTCCTTGCTACTGCAAGCGTCTGAAACTAAAGGGGTTACTGATTTGCCTCAAGACACGGTTCGGCGTGGTGTGTCGATTGGTGTGTCGATTGAATCCCTAACCGACTCCGGTTGGTGAGCGCTGCCCGCATTGTTTCCTCGTCCGGCTCCTGGTAACAGGTGAGGATCGTCTTGGGATCGCTCCAACCGCCCAGCGCGCACAGATCGGGCAGCGGCAATGCTTTAGCTCGGTGGCGAACTTCCGCCGCAAGCTGTGAAAACCGGCTCGCGGTGGCAGCTTGAGACCACTGCGGTGGCCTTTCTGAACCACTTTGCCAACGTGTCGCGGTTCAGTGGCACCTCCGGCTTCTGCGGGCTGGGCAACAGCCATGCATAGCCCAGCGCCGGACAATGCTCCCTTGCCACCTTAAGCGCGTCCAGGCTCTCCTTGGTGAGTGGCGTCCAGTGCTCACGTCCGGCCTTGTCATTTGCCGCACTCCAACGCACCCGCGCACCCCTCAGATCCAGATCAGACCAACGGAGACGACAAATGGCGCCAACACGGTGACCCGTCTCGTGAACTAGGACGAGCGCGACACGAAACCGCCAATCCAGGGACCGGTCAGCCCTGAGAATCGCACGACACTGGTCATCGTCAGTCCGTGGACGGTGTGGGCTTCTTTCCTTCGGCAGCGTGACGCCGGCCAGTGGATTCCGTTCCAGAAAGGGCTTACCATGCTC
This sequence comes from Gemmatimonadota bacterium, assembly GCA_039589275.1. Lineage (GTDB taxonomy): Bacteria > Gemmatimonadota > Gemmatimonadetes > Gemmatimonadales > GWC2-71-9. Next base: position 7,703 of record JBDHHP010000060.1, read on the forward strand.
ACGCGCTATGGGTGCATGTTTCCGCTTTGAGTGAGACGCGCCGGTGGCCCATTCGGTCCCGCCGCCAATGTAGGAGCCGCAGCAGACTCCCTTACGGGGCGCCGTAGTAGACGCCGCAGTAGACACCCGCGCGACGACGAGACCGCTGGACCGTTTCGGTGTGGTTGTTCACTTGACCAAGGCTTGACTTATGGTCGATAGACTCGGGGCCATCACACTGACAGGAGAATGCCGTGAGGTTGATCTGCGGATCGAGCATTGCGGTTGCTGGACTCATGCTCGCTGTCGCATGTGGTGATTCTACTGGCGTCGACCCTTTCTCACTCGTTGGCACATGGGACTACATCGGGTTCACCGACGACGGTGTGGCGGCGCAGACCACGGGGACATGGGTGTTTGAGGCGGACGGTACGTTCACCGTCAAAGGAACGGTCACGTTCCCAGGCGAGCCCACCGATGACATCTCTAACAGCGGCACGTTCGAGCAGAACGGTACTGCTGTGGTGCTCATCCTTGGCTCGGACAGGAGCGATTGGACGCTGTCGGCCTCTGGTGATGTGGCAACGCTCACGGAGGACGAACCACCACCAGCCAACACAATCACGCTGCGACGCCGTTGAAGAGCGGGTGTGGTCTGATGTACCGCCGCCGGGCGTCTCGCGACGCTCGGCAGGGTGTTAGAGAAAACGCCCAGTTGCGGTACGTCGGTGTGTCGATTGGTGTGTCGATTGAGTGTGACAGACTGTGATCTTTTGGGCTGCCGAGTGTGACAGATGGTGCGGTAGATAGAGTGACGTGTGATTTCTGATCACAGTTTGACGGGTGCCTCGGCCGCTCCGTGGGCGCGCTGTCAGCGTCGGTATCCGCTCCACGTCGAGGCACCTCTCGGAGGCTCCCTCCTCGCCCCCGGAGCGCTACGCGACGCGCCTTGATCGCGACATCAAGCATACCCGACTGTTCAACGATCCGGCCTGTCATGCGATCGCCCTCGAACCGCATACGGATATCCCAGATGTGATTGTCGGCGAACTCGTTGTAGCGGATCCGGAATTCGGTCGGGCTCACCCACCGGCCCATCACAGCCTCGGGAAGCCCGAATCGACTGGTGTGCGTGATGCGGTACGTCCCATCGAGTCCTACGAGCGCCTCTTCTCGTTCACCGTCGGTCTGCGTTAGCAGGAACCTCGCCTCTTCGGGGCACGGGCGACGGGGCTACCTCGGCTGGTAGATCAGATCGGACAGCGTTTTTAGCTGGACGGTGGCGTCGCCCTCGACGTTCTGTTGAAGCCAACCCAAGTGCCCGGCGCCGCAAACCACAAGAATCCGGTCGTCCGGTGAGGTGATCAGCGCTCGGATATTCCGGTAAATCCGGATGTTCCTCTCGAACCAGCGAACGATGAGGTCGGGGCCAGCATAATCGTAGGGATCCCCGAAGGGCACAAAGGCGTAGTACCCCGCCACACTGTGTGCCACTGTCGAATCCGAGTTCATGAACTCGAGCGTTTCGAGTACCGTGTGTGAGCGCAGGAAATCGGCTTGCCGTTCGACCTGGGCGGCCGTGATGGCCTGGAGCGAGTCGAACTGTGCTTCGAGGCCGTTGGCCTTGGCGTAGTTGAGTACACGATAGTACGGGAACTCACCGTCTTCGTCGACGGGATAGATCGCTTGATGGCCTAGTTCTTTGGCAAGTCGGAATCCGATCTGATCGATCTCGTTGCGCGATAGCGCGTATTCTCCCGCCAGATAGCCAGCGTACTGCTCAGGCCGCCTCCGACTGCCGACCTGCGCCTCGATCGCAATCTTCGTGGGACGAAAGTCCTTCAAGACGTCGATCAGCTCCGCCATCTCTCGTTGTCGTGCCTCCGCCAGGACGTCGTCCGCCTGCATGTTGTGGACATCGCGTCCCGGGTTCGCCATGTGGTACGTCCCGAGTATCAGAATCTCGGGCCGACCCGGCGATTGAGCCGAAGCTGGAGTCGGAATGAGAATTGCGGGAAACGACAGACAGACAACGATCGTCTTCATCTTCCTCTCTCCTCTCTTTGTTCCCGTCGCTTGTGGGGTTAGATGTCGCCTAAGGCGCTAGGGTTGCAGTCCGCTGTTGATCGCCCGTAACGCGCACTGCGCCCGATTCTCTTCTGGGTAGGTGAGGACCATTCCTCGGAGTTGATAGGAGGGGGAGCGTCTTTCGACGCCCCTCTTTCCGTGTGACCGTGAGTATGAACGGCGTACCCCCTTGACGAAGGGGTTCCATCAAGTCTGCCTCTCACGACAGCGGCTGCCTAGAAACATCTGAGACTCCTACGACACTGGAACTGGGTGTCCAGGGACCCCATGTCCATCACGGTGATCTATGGTTCATCCGTCTGTGTGGTTCGGCCGTAACCGCCATCCTTGGCCTCTCGGTCATGTCCTTCAACTTCGGCTGGTGCACAGAAGCCGAAACACCAAGGGGTCCGGGCGGGCAGTGCACGCATCCCCGCCCCTGCTTCTGCTACCACCGCAGGGTTAACTGGCGTTCAGTGCGGACGTAGGATCGGCTCGCATCGCCCGGCGGGCAGGGACGTAACTGGCCAGCAACGCAACGACAGCGAGTAGCCCGGCTGCTGTGGTCATCGCTCCGGGATCGAGAGCGCCAAACTCAGGTGCTGTGCTACGCACCAGACGAGTTGTGGCAAGGGCGCCGGCGACACCGGCCGACAGACCCACCGCGATGAGGGTCAGACCATGCACCATCACATGGCGCAGGATCCGCGCGGGGCTTGCACCCAGCGCAAGACGTACGCCAATCTCTGGCACTCGTCGGCTGACCGCATGCGCCAGTACACCATAGATTCCGATTGCCGCCATCAACAGCCCGCCCAGCGAAAACGCTCCCAGCAGGTTGGCCGTGAACCTCTCACCCGCAATCGACTCCGCATGCAGTCTTGTCGCAGGGACGACTTCGTCCACCGCGAGCGTGGGATCGACTGAGGCAGCTGCTTCGCGTGGCCGATCCGCCGTCACCTGGTTGCCGCGCGTGCGCACCACAAATATGAGGTTTGCAGCAGTCGACGCAGCGGCACCCTGTTCGTACGGCACGTACCACGTCATCGGTTGCTCATCGTACTCCAGCACGTCGGCCACGACACCTATCACCGTTCTCCACGCGCTTGGTTCGCCGGACCGATGTTGCCACGTGACTGAGTAGAAACCACCCTCTCACGATTCCACGTTCCGTTCGAAACACCAAGTGTTTCGTCTCGCGTTTCATGCAACGCAGTCCTCCGCCATGGCAGTTCGGTCAGATCTACGCATCACATTATCACCCAACGACTTACAACAAGAGTCGCTATGTGGCATGCGCGCTGCCTGGGGAATCGCTCAGTCGCACTACACGATCCCAGACCAAGATTCAAAAGGAGGCACGGTATGCGCTGGACACCTCTACTGCTGTCAGGTGCAGTACTGACTGCATGCACAGACCGGACAGCCACTGAGCCCGACGTGTTGACGACCGATCTGCTGGCGTCGATGCAAGCACAAGCACCGGGCATGGGAGCCACGACAGCAAACGGGTGGTACGAGACGGAGGAGATCTACTACATCGATCAGGGCGTTGAGGAAGGCGTCACCGAGCGGGGCGAGAACGACATCTACCTCATTGGTGGAGATCGTGTCTGGCAGGCTCAGGTGGTCGAGTTCATCCCGGGAGAGGCGGGATACTCGCCCCACTGGAACGCACACCTGGTAAACACAGCCCCGGGTGTTACTGTGGATAACATTGTCGCTAGCCCGTACGCTTCGGCGCACTATCCCGAAGCATTGTTCGACGACGTGGAAGATATCCTGGGCGCCGAGGATGCCGGCCTGGTGACGGTCACCCGGCTTGGGGTGGTAGTACTCTGCCCCGTGATCTCGGAAAAGGGTGCCGAGGCACCGGGAAACAACGAGCTTTCGGAGGATTTTCCTCGTCCATGGCCTGAAACCTTCTAATCCAACCCAGGCCGCCCTCACCGCCCGTACGGTGCCGGGCGGCCCGGCTGTCCCACAGCGTTCCATGTGACGTTTCATACGCCGCCCGGCGCGTTCCACTGAAACGCATCATCCTCAAAGCACTCAGACGCCACACTCTCCAAGTGAATTGGTGACTATGAGTTACCAGAGTGCCATCTGGGTCTCCGCGTTCGGCACGGTCCTTGTCTAGTTGGAGAACGTTTTCGACTCAGACGTTTCAACTTCCATGGGGAGAACAAATGAGGACACGCAGACACAGGACCACTCCGCTCGCTGCCGCCCTGGTACTCGGCCTGGCGGCGTGCAACCACAGTGCAGACCGGGCAATGGCACCGGAGGGTCCGTCTCTGGCAGTCTCGCCGGGCGGTGCGGGGAATGCCGGAGGCTATCAACATGGCCCGACCCTGAACGTGGACGGCATCGACTACTACCTGGCGGGCGCCCCGGATGGTCCGAACGGCGCATTCGACATCCCGGGACACTACTGGGTGATTGAAGGCGACGGGCAGCTCACCGGAAAGCACTACAACACCGGCCCCTTCGGCGCGCCCAATTGGTGGTCCTCTGATGCCCCGGACGGCGAGCTCCTATACATCGTTCACGGCATCGTGGACACATGGAGCCAGGAACAAGCTGAGCGCTACGCGGCACGCGGCTACATCCACTACCACGAGTTGATCACGGTCGCGGAAGGCACGCTGCACCCCAACAAGGTCGTCTGGCTGCGCCACACTGCTCGGACCAGTTTCACGCTTGACGGTGGCCCTCACCCGGAACTATCGCACTCCGTGAGCCCCGGTGTCGACCTGGAATTCGTACCGAACGGAATGACCCCCTACAACCCATAGTCGAGCCTATCATGCGCAGGGGCGGTCCCCACCATAGGGGGCCGTCACCGGCATCGGGCCTTTCCATTCGTATTCACAGAGCGGGCCCCGGATTGCTAGGGCCGGACCCCTGCTTTTCGAATGACCGGCCGCGCGGGCTCGTACGATGCCCGAGAGAAGAGACCCTGTATGTTCCCCAAAGCAGAGTAGCGAGGGTGGTTGGCCCAGAGACGACTGGCTGCACGCGCGTCCCACTCAACTCTGGCGGGTGTCAGTAGTATCGTCTCAGATCCATTCCCGCGTACAAGTGGGACACTTGTTTGGCATAGCCGTTGAACATCAGCGTGTCCTGCTTGAAGAACTTGCCGATGCGCCGCTCGCGGGCCTGGCTCCAGCGCGGGTGATCCACCTCGGGGTTCACGTTGGCGTAGAAACCGTACTCGCGCGGAATCGCCACGTTCCACGTCGTGCTCGGCTGCTCCTCCAACAGACGAATCCGCACGACCGACTTGATGCTCTTGAATCCGTACTTCCACGGAACCACCAAACGGATCGGAGCACCGTTCTGGTTCGGAAGCATCTTTCCGTATAGCCCGACAGAGAGGATGGTGAGCGGATGCATCGCCTCGTCGAGCCGCAACCCCTCGACGTATGGCCAAGGCAACACACCGCGCTTCTGACCCGGCATCTGTTCGGGATCGTGCAGAGTCGTGAACTCGACAAACATCGCCCTGGACGTCGGTTCCACCGCCGCCAAGAGATCCTTGAGTGGAAACCCTAGCCACGGGATGACCATCGACCACGCCTCCACGCAGCGCAACCGATAGACGCGCTCCTCAGCGGGGAACTTCTTGAGGATGTCGTCTATGTCAAAGATTTGAGGTTTATGCACCTCACCCTCGACAGCAACCGTCCAAGGCCTGGGGCGCAGCGTATGCGCGTTCCGAGCAGGATCATCTTTGCCGGTGCCGAACTCGTAGAAGTTGTTGTAGGTGGTAACCGACTCGTAGGCGGTGAGATCTTCATCACCCTGCACCAACCGAGGCAGGACCGGTCCCAACGCCAGGGCCGCAGCCGTACCAGCGGTAGAGCCTATGAACTCCCGCCGACGCATATACGTCACTGCATCGGTTATCTCGGATGCGCTGAAATCGTCAGGTCGTCTGATCAACACGGGCATCGCTCCTTCCGATGTTGGTTGAGTAAGGAGTGTGCTGCTCCGGCCGGCACACCCCTCGTCTCCTTTTCTCAGCGAGTGTCGCTCGACGAGCTACATGCTCGGCGTCACTGTGACCCGGATTACCTGATCGACATCGGGATAGCTGTACGCGTCGTTCACCTGTCGGACGTTTCCACCCTCATCAGCGCCCGTGTCGGGCCCCGACTGCCGTGGCGCCTGGTTGAGGCCGATGCCGGGCTCCTCGTTGACCTCGGTACCGGCGTCCCAAAGGATGAGCATCGAGGTCATGTCGCCCGACACCGCGTTGCCGGCGCCGTCGAACAAAGCGATGCCCATTCCATCCGGTGCGTAGAACAGGTCGTTCGACTGTACGAACATGGTCGCGAGTGAGAGTCGCGCCCCGGCATCGGCCGTGACGCTGAAGCTGTAGCTCTGGCCGGGAAGGATGACACCTGGGGCACCGGCGCCGTCCGGGGTGTCGAACGCTCCCGCGGACTCGACACCGCCCCGGCTAGCAAGGGCGGCAACCAGCGATGAAGGATCGCCGTCCTCTGCAAGCGGCTCGAGTCCCTCGCCGCGATCCGGCTGCCCGACCTCAAACAGCGGTGCGTCGGTCGAGTGGACCGCCCATACTCCAGGAGAGAGTGGAACCGCCAGCCCCGTACGACTCGCCAGCTCCGCCACGACCCCGGAAGGGTCCCCATCCTCAGCCAGCGCCTCAAGTCCCTCGCTACGGTCGGCCTGTGCGGCGTCGAACAGCGGCGCACTACCGCTGTGGACCACCCACACGCCCGGCGACAGTGGCACGGCCACGTTACCCTGCGAAGTCATTAGAGTGCTGGCGTTCGACACGTTCTCGATGCGCGCAGTGAACCGAGTGTCTCCGTCTGGAGTCAACGTAACCTGAATCACGTCAGTTACCGCCGGGAGGTTGCCGAAGTCGTCCGACGCCGCCCGGATGTCGCTGTCCGGATCGTCGGCCCCGGTGTCGGGACCGCTCTGGCGGGGAGCCTGATCATCCCCTACTCCCGGTTCCTGGTTCTCCTCGGTGCCGGCATCCCACAACTGTACCTGCGCGGTGACGTCACCCGAGATTGGCATCCCCATGTCGTCGAACAGATCGATCCCCTGCTCGTCGGGCGCGTAGAAGAAGTCGTTCGAGTGCACGAACATGGTGGCGAACGACAGCTTCGCGCCGGGGGTGGCGCTGAACGAGAACTCGTAGGCTTGTCCCGGAGTGATGACTCCCGGATCGTTGGCACCGACAGGAGTATTGAACACACCGGTTGCGCTGAACTCATAGGTCTGCGATACATTTTCGATAAGCACGTCAAAGGTCGTGCTCTCACCCGGCTCCACGCCGTCGTCACATGCCAGCACGAGCAGGGATATGAGCAAGGTGTACGGCAAGCGTAACAAAGGCATAGGTACTGACTCCTACAGTGAGCGTTGAACGAGGCCTGGTCCGAGACTTTCTTGGCCTTGGACCCTTCGACGCGCTCTAGGGGCAACCGCTGTGCCGAGTCGAAGACGTGGCGGAGATCATGCGCAAACGCCAGTCAACACGAACTTTCTGTGTCCTGGGTGAGATGTTGAACCTGGTTGAAGGAGCGTTTCATGAAACGGAATGAAGCGGACGCCAACGTTCCTTGAAACACCCTCGTTGAAACACCAGCCGCCCATGCTTCGGTCCCGCGGGCGTTTCCCCGCTCTTCCTTCGATGGCCCTGCAGTTGCAGTATCAGTAATGGTGCGCATTTCACTCAATCACGCGTTCATAGCGCTGATCGCGGGCATCCTGCTGGCAGGCATGGTACCTGGTTGGATGGTGCTCGACAGGCGCCTTTCGCGCGCCATCGTGACGCAGGCGCGGGAGCACGTCGCCATGGCGCCCGCGCTGTTGGCGGACCGCGAGTCCATGGCGGCCGACATGATGATCATGCATGCCAGGGAGCTGAGCGCCGCGCCGGGATTGGCACAGGCGGTTAGGGAAGGTGCGCGAGATAGGGCGGTCAACCTGCTGACCGGCGCTGCTGTGGACCTGCCGGAAGCTCCGCTGCTGGTGGTAGGAACAGGCGAGCCATGGGCCGGCAGCTTTTCCGATACCGCCCTGATCGACGCCACTCGGCATGGCGAGGAGCCCTCCGCGATCGTCTCCCGAGGCGGAGTGCTGCTCCGGGTGGCTTTGGTTCCCCTGCTGGATGACGAGGGCTGGCTCGGTACAGTTGGCGTCACGCTCGAGCTAGGCGAGCCGACCGCCGGAGTGTTGGCGGGCCTCACGCTCTCAGACGTGATCGTGCTGCCTGAATCCGGGCGGGTCACAGCCAGCACCGCCAGCGATGAGGTGACCGCCACGATCGCAGCCGACGCTTACGCCTGGCGCGGCGACGGCGAGGTACACCCCTTTCGCGGTCCCGATGGTCGCCGGTTCCTTGCCGCGTCAGCTAGCCTCGGGCCGGCCGGAACCGTCGTCTTTGTTCGCGACCTCGATTCCGATCTGGCAGTGATTCCCAGCCTCCGCCGTACGGCCGCACTTTCCGCCGTGTTCGTACTCACAGTCGCGTTGGTGCTCGGGACCGCTGCGGCTGCTTTGCTGGCTCGACCCGCGCGTGACCTCGCCCACGCCGCCGAGCGAGTCTCTGCAGGGGACTTCGAGACACCCCTTAGGCCGTCGGCACTGCGCGAGATCGACCGTGTGGCTCGGGCGTTCGACGAGATGCGGCGGGCGCTGGCCGCCCGACTGGACGAGCTCGAGGCCGCAAACCGAGAGCTGGCCGCACGCCAGGACCGGCTCCGGTCGCTGCAGGCCGAGCTCATCCAACGCGACCGGTTGGCCGCCAGCGGGCGGCTGCTGGCGGGCCTCGCGCACGAGATCCGCAACCCCATCGCCAACGTGCGCAACTGCCTCGAGGTCATTGGTCGACGGGTACACGAAGACGCTACCGCCCGCGAATTCACCGACATGGCAATCGACGAACTGCTCAGAATGCATGAACTTGCGGAGCGCATTCTCGACCTCCACCGGCCGCGTGCCAGCGACGTGCTCGAGTGTGACGCGGCAACCGTGAGCGCGGAGGTCGCGGCGTTGGTACGGACTGGGCTCGGAGGCAATGAGGTCACGCTGGACGTGCACGCTGCGGAAACGGCGCCCGTAGCCATTCCGCCGGACGCTCTCAAGCAAGTATTGCTGAACCTCGCCCAGAACGCCTATGAAGCAGTAGGTGCAGATGGCACGATAGGGATCGCTGTGTCGCGCGGCGGGGAGAACACCGTCATTGAGGTGTCCGACAGTGGCCCCGGCATCCCCCCCGAGGTGCTGGATCGTATCTTCGACCCCTTCTTCACCACCAAGACACACGCGCGCGGCGTAGGGCTCGGTCTCTTCTTGGCCGAGGGGATTGTGCGACGACACGGAGGCCGCGTCACCGCCCACAACCGTGGCCAAGGTGGTGGCGCCCGTTTCCGCCTCGAACTCCCGCGCAAAGCGGCACCCAACGCACCCTCCACCCATCCACCGGCTGAGACGGAGGCTGCTTCATGATCGTGTCGCGGCCACCGCGGCTCTTGTTGGTCGATGACGACTTGACCTTCCGGCTCTCGACCGCGGAGCTACTGCGGCAGGATGGATACGAGGTTATCCTGGCAGCTGACGGACGCGAGGCAGCGGCGGCCGTGCGTGATGAGGCGTTCGATCTGATTCTGCTCGATCTCCGGATGCCGGGGGCCGACGGCATTTCGCTCATCGAGGAGCTACGCCGTTGGGGAGCAAGCATTCCGATCTTGATGATCACTGGATTCGGCAGCATCGAATCCGCGGTCAAGGCCTTGAAGCTCGGTGCCGACGACTTCCTGACCAAACCGCTCGACCCCGAGGTTCTGACATCGCGGGTCGCAGAGCTGCTCGACCGTCGGCCGACCGCACGAACCGTCAAGGAAGAGGCACTGCGTGGAATCGTCGGCAGGTCGCCCGTCATGCAATCGGTATTCGAGGCGATCCGCACGGTGGCACAAACCGAGACCACGGTTTTGGTAATCGGAGAAACCGGCACCGGGAAAGAGCTGGCTGCTCGAGCGATCCACGACCTGTCGCACCGGAGCGAGGGTCCGTTCGTACCCGTGAACTGCTCCTCGATGACCGAGACCCTATTAGAATCGGAGCTGTTCGGCCACGTTCGTGGCGCCTTCACCGGGGCGGTAAGTGACAAGCACGGACTGTTCGAGGTAGCCAAGGGGGGGACCGTGTTCCTGGACGAGATCGGCGATACCACGCTCTCGTTGCAGCAGCGTCTTCTCCGGGTGCTACAAGAGCGTGAAGTAATGCGAGTGGGCTCGGTGCGACCGGTAGCCGTAGACGTGCGCATCATCGCCGCTACTCACCGCGATCTGCGTGACGAGATCACGGCGGGCCGTTTTCGCGATGACCTGTTCTACCGCCTCAACGTATTCCGTATCGAACTGCCACCGTTGCGTCAGCGCGCCGGAGACGTGCCACTGCTGGTGGAGACCGCACTCGAGCGTTTGCGGCGCGCCCATGCTCAATTCGCGAACCTATCCTGCTCCCCGCTGGCAATGCGGTTACTGCGTGCATACCACTGGCCCGGGAATGTGCGCGAGCTGTTCGCCGCGGTGGAAAGCTCCGCGGTGCGAGCCGGGGGAAGCAGGATCGAGGCGCAGCATCTGCCACAAGAGCTGCGCTGCGCCGTCGAGTACCGCGCTGGCGAAGGCGGACCGCGCTACCGTCCCACAGCAAAGCCGCAGGACGAGTGCGAGGCCGTTCGAGCCGCCCTCGAGGAGGCGGATGGTGTGCGAGCACGCGCGGCCGAACTCCTCGGCATGAGTCGCACCACGCTGTGGCGGAAGATGAAGCAGTACGGACTCGACGAAGAAGGCGAGGATGTGCCCTAGCCCGGCTCACCAACTGGCAATACCACCGCAGGGCTCGGCAGGGTGATACGGCTTCGTCACCAGAACAGCACGCAGTAGGCGTGCTCTCCCTCCTTCTGCGGAGGCGACTCAAACGCGTATTCGAGCTGAACCTGAACGATCGTTCACTGGAGGTCTGATGAGCGTTGGCAGTCACCGAGCCGCGGGCTTGACCCACACGCTGCTCTTCCTGTTCGCGATTCCTTCCTGCCACATGGAAGGACAGGTGCGTTTCGAAGAGGATTTCGAGAGTGGACTCGGCGCCTGGGACGTGTACGGAACCGATGGGGCCTTCACAATCGAACCCGGGGACCGAGAGCACGCTCGTGTGCTTGTTCTTCGACCCAATGGGGATGTCCACATCTTGGTGCGCGGATCCGAACAGTGGGGAGGCATAAGGCTGGAAGGTGAGATGCTCTTCCCCACCGACGAGGACAACTACCTCGGGGTCGTCTACAACTTCCAGCGCCGGGGCTCCCGCATGGACTTCGGCAACATCTACGTCAAGGGTAACGGTAGCTACCTGCAGGTGAACCCGCACCGCGATTACAACGTGGGCCGGACTCTCTACTCAGAATACCATGTCGATCTGAGTGGAGATGACGCTGTGCGAATCGGTGAGTGGACACGCTTCATGGCCGAGGTAATCGGCAGAGAATGCCACATGTACGTGGGGGACATGTCCACGCCGAAACTGACCTTCCCCTTCCTAGAGCTCGACTTCGGTTCGGTTGGATTGCAGCCTCGCTCAGTGGGAGGCGACGTCTGGGTGGATAACGTGCGAGTGAGTTCGATCGTGGAGTTCACCTACAACGGGCTTCCCATTCCCGACTCGGAGTACGATCCTGGCGCGATGCTAACTGACTGGCAGGTGCTCGGTCCGCTGCCGCAGACCTTGGATGACGCGGCCCGGCACCCTGACGCTGGCCACCCATGGCGACCCTTCAACACTGACGCCAGAGGAGCCGTCGTTACAGGAAGGATTGTGGACAGTCACGGCCCCCGTTCCATCGCGTACTTCCGGACCCGAGTGCGTATGAACCGCGTGGAAGAGGTTACGCTTCATCTTAGTACCATCGACGACCTCGCAATCTGGGTGAACGGCCGATTCCACTGGTTCGTGGATCGGGAGTCGCGCGCCTGGTACGATTTCTGGACAAACCCCGATCACGAAGGGCAGCGCATTCCCATGCGTTTGGAGCCCGGACAGAACGAAATCGTGGTCCGGGTCCGGGGTGGTGTATACGCCACAGGCGGCTTCTTTGCTCGGCTAGAGGATCTCGAGACCGATGTACGCTGAGACTGCCGGGAATGCGTCTGCGGCTTTGCGGTGCCCACCACAACTCAAACCGCCGGTTCATCGGGGGCTCTTCAGACACACTACGGCGCCCGGGGGCCGCACCCGAAGCCCCAGCTTATCGAGGTAGAGAAAATGTCATCCTCAAACCAGCACATATGCTCCGATTGCGGTGAAAAGATCACTGGTGTACCTGTGGTTCCCTCCGCAGACGAAGGTCCTACCCAGGCGCAACTCGAGAAGCTCAAGCCCACAGTCTACCTCTGCGTTGAGTGTGCGGAGGAGCGAGGACTATCGTTCGACCAGATCATCCTCGGGAGAACCGAATGATGAGCCCTGCCGCGGGCGAGCAGCGAACACGGTCACAGCCCGCGACGCGAGGAGGGAGCTGCAGTCGCCCTATCTGCGGATGATCCTGCTCTCTGAAATCCCACCGGTCGCTTCACAATAGAGAGCCCGGACAAGGAGACTGACCCGGATACTCGGCGGTTGCGCGACGGAACTCATCGGGGTGGACTACTCCGAGGCCAACTTTGACTTCTACACCGCCCAGCCTGGGGCGGAGGCGCGATCCCCGTTCCCCACCCACGCCGTTGGTAGCCTATCTGGTCCCAGCTTGGGATTCTCGATCGCTAGTGGAGTGGGCGGCCACGACAGACTGGAACAGGGTAAAAGTGCACTTCCCCGCCCTTCTGGATACGTGCCTCACTACCGACTGCAGCTGAGTGGATTGCTGAGTGGATTCAGTGTGACAAAGTGTGACTCTGTTGGAAGGAATGTGTGACAAATAGTGCGTTCGGACGCAGGAATTGTGAGATTTCGTCACACTTTGGGCGATTTCGCAATCGCTCTCCAGGCGCGCGCCTTCGACCACTCGGCCACCTGTCCCAAATATGTAAGCGACTGAATTAAGAAGAGTTAGACCCGCTGGTCAACCCATGCGATCTGCAATGGTGTCCATCGGATTTGGCAGTTTGGACACCACTCCTGCAGTGAGAGGCGTTGGTGCATGGCTCCGTTCTTCGGCGCATCATTGTGGTGAAGCCCCGACCCGGAGTCGCCACCGATGAAGTATCCGCAACGGAGTCAGTACCAGTACACGAAATCTCCATACCGGATTCGCAATTGGCCTGAGTACGAGGCGGGCCTACGCAGACGAGGCGACCTCACCATCTGGTTTTCCGATGACGCCGTCAGATCCTGGCGGGCTCCAACCGGTGGCCAACCCGGCGGTCAACGCATCTACGCGAACATCGCGATTGAGACGGCTCTGACGATCCGCATGGTCTTTCAGCTTCCGCTCCGACAGACCGAAGGTTTCTTGCGATCGCTGACTGACAGGCTCGAGGTAGAGATCCCCATTCCCGACCACACGACCCTGTCGCGGCGGCTCAAGGTGCTCGGTGAGATCCCATTTCGCGCAGTCGCGAGCAATCGACCTATCCACCTG
>JBDHHP010000061.1:0-21266 GCA_039589275.1 Gemmatimonadota bacterium
CCCTTGGCGTTGTACATCATCTCGCCTTCGAGGAAGATGACGGGATCGTCGTCGCGTATAGCTGTCTTGAGGAGTCCCTTGGCGTCGTATGGTGTGGCCGGCGCGACGACCTTGAGGCCGGGCACATGAGCGAACCAGCTTTCGAACGCTTGCGAGTGCTGCGCGGCCAGCTGAAGCGCAGCTCCGCCCGGCCCACGGAATACGATTGGTACGGGTATCTGTCCACCGGACATGTACAACATCTTGGCAGCGGAGTTCACGACTTGGTCGATGGCGAGTAACGCGAAGTTCCAGGTCATGAACTCCACCACAGGTCGCAGTCCGACCATAGCCGCTCCTACGCCCACGCCAGCAAACCCCAACTCCGTGATGGGCGTGTCGATCACTCGCATCTCGCCAAACTCGTCCAACAGTCCACGGCTTACCTTGTAAGCTCCCTGATAGACGCCAACCTCCTCTCCCATCAGAAAGACATCCGGGTCGCGCTGCATCTCTTCTCTAAGCGCCTGGTTCAGCGCGTCACGATACGTGATGGTCGGCATCTCAGCCCCAGTAGACGTCGGTGTACAGTTCTTGTGGGTCCGGTTCGGCGCTCTCGTCGGCGAACGCGACGGCGTCATTGAGCTCCTCTCCGACCTGGCGCTCGACTTCTTGCAGATCGTCGTTGGTTATCAGACCCTCGCTCATGAGTCGTTCCCCGAACCAATGAACAGGATCACGTTTCTTCTGCTCTTCGATCTCTTCCTTGTTGCGATAGTGGCCGTGGATCGGGTCGGACATCGAGTGTCCCATAAAGCGATAGGTGCGCGCCTCGAGTAGTGTCGGCAGGCTGTGTTCACGGGCACGCTTCACCGCTCGCCCGGTCGCCTCGTACATCGCGAGCACGTCCATGCCGTCAACGATCTCCTGGTCCATGTCGTACGAGCACGCTCGTGTAGCGACGTCGTATACGGCTGAAGCGCGCTCCATCGCGGTACCCATGCCATATCGGTTGTTCTCGGCAACGAAGATGGCCGGGAGCCCCCACACAGCGGCCATGTTCAACGTCTCGTGGAATGCTCCGTTGTTTACTGCAGCCTCGCCAAAGAACGCCAGCGCAACTCGGCCCTCGTCTCGGTACTTGGATGCGAAGGCGGCGCCAGCCACAAGCGGTATGTGCCCCCCCACAATGGCGTGGCCGCCCAGATACTGACGCTCGACGCTGAACAGATGCATTGATCCACCTTTGCCACGCGAGCAGCCCGTCACTTTACCGAAAAGCTCTGCCATCACCTCACGCGATGTCATGCCTCGGGCAAGGGCGTGACCGTGATCGCGGTAGCTTCCCATTACGTAGTCGTCGTCGTTGAGCGCCGAGAGGGCGCCGACGGCCACTGCCTCCTGTCCGATGTACAGGTGGCAGAACCCGCCGATCTTGCCCAAGGCATATGCTTCACCGGCCCGCTCTTCGAAGCGGCGAATCAGCACCAACTGGCGCAGCAGCCCGCGGTAGAAATTGACCGCGGCAGGGTCAAGCTTCGTGACCGGACCTGGTTGTGTCATCAGTTGTTCTCCTGCGCGAATCAGACGGCGGCCGCCTGTTTCGCCTGGTCCCAGGCGTGGTAGGAGGATCGGACGAGCGGCCCCGACTCCACGTGTCGGAATCCCATCTTCAGGCCCTCTTCCTTGAGAACTCGGAATTCTCCGGGACTGTAGTAGCGCGCTACTGCCAGGTGGCTGCCCGATGGCCGGAGGTACTGGCCTAGTGTCAGTATGTCGACCCGCGACCCACGCAGTGCTCGCATAGAACCGAGGAGTTCTTCCCATTCCTCCCCAAGGCCGCACATGAGCCCGGATTTGGTAACCTGATCCGGATTCTGGGTCTTCGCGCGAAGTAGTAGACGGAGCGCGCGGTCATAGCGACCACCGGGGCGTGCTATCGGATAGAGGCGCTCTACGGTTTCCAGGTTGTGGTTCAGGAGGTGCGGTTCCGCATCCAGCACTATCTGCAACGCCTCGTCTGATCCTTTGAAGTCGGGGATCAACACCTCCACCGACGTATCGGGGAGGCGCTGTCGGATCTCCCGAACGCAACTTGCGAATGCCTCTGCACCTCCGTTGGGTAGATCGTCGCGGTCCACACTGGTGATCACCACGTGTTGCAGCTGCATTTGTAGGACGGCGCGCGCCAGCCGCACCGGTTCTGCCGGATCGTACTCTGCAGGTGTCCCGTGAGCGACGGCGCAATAGGCGCAGTTGCGAGTGCAGACATCGCCGAGGATCATGAAGGTCGCCGCACGGTGATTCCAGCATTCACCCACGTTAGGACAGTGGGCCTCTTCGCAAACGGTGTGCAGCCGCAAGTCGCGCATGAGTCGCTTGACATCGGCGTAGTTGGCACCGCCCGGGGCCTTAACCTTGAGCCAGACGGGTTTTCGGCCGGTCGGATGTGACGATTGGTCGATGGGGGTCGATTTGAGTTGAATTAGATCCATAGCGGCCCGAAACATAGTCACGGCCGCTGTGGGAGACCAGCGGCCGTTTCGGATCATTCAACCGTTTGGTTGAATTTGCGGTGGGTCCGCGTCAGCCTACCAGTTCCAGAACCGGCCTGGGGTGACGCAACTGAGGTCGTGCTCGATGGGATCGCCGGAGTGCAGCCGCGCGAGCAGGTCGCCGGTGTAGGCGGCCAGGAGAATGCCGTTGCGCCCGTGTCCGGTCGCGTACCAGAGGCCGGAGATGGTCGGGTCGGGCCCTATGATGGGACGACCATCGGGTGTCTGGGGCCGCAGACCGGCCCAGGCCCGCTTGACGGTGACTCCTTGCAGTGCCGGGTAGATGCGGGATGCCGCGAGCCGCACCGCCGCAAGGCCGTCTTCTGTCACGGAGTCGTCGAACCCCGAGTGCTCCATCGTCGAGCCGACGATGGCCTCTCCGGAGCGCTGGACGACGTACCCGCCCGCTCCATAGATTACCGTGCGAGGCTGGTCGGGGGGCCAATCCAGGACGGCGATTTGTCCCCGTATCGGTTCCACAGAGAGGGGTCTTGGGAGTCCCGACAGCCGTCCCGACCAGGCGCCGGCCGCCAGGACGACGGCGCCGGCTGGTCGGGCGCCCTCGGTGGTCTGAGCGCCCTCGATTCGGTCGTCCCGTACCTTGAGCTTGAGTACTTCTTCACCCCGCACCACGGTGACCCCGTGCGCCTCGGCGCTCTTGATCAGCGCCTCCAGCAACGACAGCGGTTCTAGTGCGCCATCCTCCGGCGCGAACGCTGCTCCCAGAACCTGTTGGGAAATGCCGGGTACATTGGCGCGCACTTCCTCAGCCGAAAGCCACTCAGAAGTGAAGCCGCTCTGTCGCTGCCACGCTACCTCACTGCGACGGCGCGTTACCTCCTCGTCCGAGAATGCAGCTTGAAACACGCCCTCTGTCCAGAGTCCGATGTCTACCCCCGTCTCGTCCAGTAGATCTGGCGCAAGCTCCAGGTAGAAATCACGGGCCCGGACCGAGAGTCCCAGCATTGGATCCTCGGGTCCCGCTTCGGCGAGAGCGGCAAGCATGCCGGCGGCCGCCTTTGACGCGGTACCGCTCTTTGAGCCAGCCTCGATCAGTGTGACGCTGTACTTTGCTCGTCCCAGAGCTCTGGCGCACGCCGCCCCCACGACTCCGCCGCCGACGATTATCACATCAGGATGGGGCATCGCGGTTCACCTCTTCGTGAAACCTACTGAAACATAGGCACGTAGGTATTTCCGGATAGTACAGCCGGAGATGACGGATGATACGCAAGGTAGCTGGATACTCAGTGCTTGCCGTGCTCGGTGTGCTGGCTCTTAAGCTCGCGCTCTGGGTGCTAGGCGTGGCGTTCTCTCTGCTGATGACGGTGTTCTGGGTGGCGGTCGTAGGGTTTGTGATCTACTTGGTGTTGAGAGTCATCAGCCCGCACACTGCAGATCGAATCAGGGAAACAGTGCAAGGTTTCGGCGGAGGCGATTTTGAGGCGGAAGAAGTAGAGGCAGAGGTAGAGGTAGAGGCAGAACCCGAGGCAGACGAAGAGGAGGATAAGGGCGACTGAGTCTTGCGCCCAAATCGACTTGGGGAAGGGGCCCCTCAATGTGGGGCCCTTTGCTTTGCATCTATGGCTCCTCGTCGGACCGCCGCGCCAATAGTTCGGGCGGCGGTTCGTCCTCAATGCTCTTGAGCCGAAGTGTGATGGTGGCGAAGGCGAACTTTACCTTGAGTTGAACCATGAGGCGCCGATCGTCGTCGCTGATCCACATCCGCGCTTCCTTGCCCTCGGCCAATATCCCCTGACCTTTGATCACCGGATGCACCACTACGCTCGGGAATCTCCCGGCACGTAGGTCCAGTGTGTCTCGTTCTAATACCTCCAGAACCACCGGGTTTCTATCAGGTCGGAAATACCGATGGAACTCGTATGTCTCACCTATCGCGTAATCCAACGTGCGCGCGAAATAGAAAAAGGCGTAGTCGTCGAGCGGATCTGGGGAGGTTGGAAACAGCGAGTCCGTGTCCTCTCTTCTGTAATAGCCTGAGTCGGGGTAGATCTCGAAGGCCGTATACCGGTGGTTACTTCCCTCGTGGAAATCCTGGATGAAACGCCGAGAAGTGAAGTCTTCAATTCCGATCCACGAATCCATGACATCATGCATAGGGAACAGCATCCCGCCCCCCTTCAACACGAAGGTCACATGGAGAGAAGGCACGCCACGGATTGTGTCGACGCCAGCCACATGCATCATGCCGCTGCCCAGTGTGATGAAACCGAACTTCGCTTCGTAGACCAGCGTCTCGCCGACCTCAAACGTTGCAAGCATATTGGTGCCGGGGGCGGAATCGGTCTGGGCACCGGTTGGAGCCGTCCAGGCGACCATGCATAGCAAGACAGAGACTACGCGAATCATGAAGCTCTCCTAACCGGTGTCTGTGCGGGAGGGATCTTCAGCTTTCGCCCGGCCCGCAATAGACCAACTGCCAAGGCCCACGGACGTTCCTTCCTGAGAATGACGCCGCTAGGCGAATTAGCCTCTATCGGCACCACCATGATCTGGCGCGCCGCGGCAGCGGCCCGAGCCACCAACTCGGCACTAGCGCAACGACCTTCCGTACGTAGCAGCGGTCCCGACCGACTTCGGATGCAGGATTTGAGGGTGATCAGACGGAATGCGTAGACACCGGACATTACATCCCTGAACCCCTTCAAGGAGACGCCGGGTTTGAGCAGCAGGGGCGCCGAGCGTCGGATGAGGCGCATGCCGGGGGACACCCGCTGTTCGGTCGGTTCTCCCACCACCACATCAGCACCTGACTCGATCCGCTTGATCAACTCAGGCAGTACCGAAGGCGAAACTGAGAAGTCGACCGGCAACGTCACCAGGCAGTCCCGGCGCGGTCTGTCGCTGCGCCGCAATGCCTCGCGGATCAGACTTTCCAGGCTCGCGGCGTATCCGAGGGGGCCGTCATTTCGGATGACGGTAGTGGGCAGGGCTCGCTGGTACGGCTCGAGTACCTCTTCTGTCTCATCAGAAGAGGCGTCATCGGCTATAAGCAGATGATACTCTCGGCGGAATTCCTCGAGAACCTGCCGCACCTTCCATAGGACCAGCCCCACGGTGGACGCTTCGTTTTGCGTTGACAGACAGATGTATATCATCAGCCGTTTGTCTTCGTTGCAGGTAGATCAATCCTCGACCGGTTCTTACCCCAAACAGCCGCTTGGGGTACCACAATATAGGCGATCCTCAGTGCGGGGTCGGGTGTAGGGTTCAGAGCGGTCTAGCGCGGAACCGAGTCGATCGAGCCGAAAAGAGGGCACTGCTCGTTGCTAACGGCGGTCCAGTTGACGCGCAGGCCGTAGAGGGGGAGTGTCGTGGTTGCACTGGAGATCGAGCCCAGCAGGGGCAAGCTTGGAGGTGGCTGGGTCGCAAAAATCAGCACGCCCTGGAACGTATCGAGTGAGTCCTCCGCCACTATGAGCCCGAAAGCGGGGGGATTCGGGAAGTGCTCTCCCTCGTAGCCGAGTACTACCCCGTCCGGTCCGGCACCAGCAAGTGCTCGCGCAGTGCCGTGACCCACTACACGCGCCGGCACCACCCCTTCCACACCGTCTGGCACGTCCAGCATCACTTTGCCCGGGATCCCGAACTGCTCGAGCACCATCATGGGGCCGGCCACGGCAGCAATGCCGCAGGCGAAAGAGTTCTCCGGGTTGCCCTCTTGGCAGGCGGTGAGAACAAGTGGCAGCAGTGACAGGATGCGTCTCATGTGGCTAATTGTACCGTATGTGACTAAAGGCGACCACCCTCTACCGCTACGGATATGGTCATCTTGGTGTGCCAAGATCGGTCGCTTGACCCCCCAGTGAGCGTGGCGTATCGTTTCTTCGAAGCGGTATCGAAACGGGAGCAGGAGAGGTAGAGTATGCCTAGGTACGAATACAAATGCGAGAAATGCCGTAAGCAATTCACGGTCGTCGAGCCGATCTCCCAGCACGGCAGCAAGCGTCCGAGCTGCCCCAAGTGCAAGAGTAAGAAGGTCAGTCAAGTGTTGACTCCCTTCTTTGCCAAGACAGCCAAGAAGAGTTGATGTTTGAACGTCTACGCGACGCGATAAACGCGGCCCTCGATGCAGCGACACCTGAAGCCGATGGCCGGGAGTTGCTATCCGGAATGAGGGATGCGGTGATCGAGGCCCGGGCTGCGGTTGAGGGTATGCGACAGGATCTCGAGAAGACCGAGAAGCGTCTCTTGGTCGAGAGAAGACAACTGAAGGATGCGGAGCGGCGTGGCCGCATGGCGGCGGAGATAGACGATCAGGACACAGTTACGGTTGCAGAGGAGTTTGCTGGCAAGCACAGGGAGCGCGTCGCGATACTAGAAGACAAGCTGGAAGCACAACAAGCTGAGTTGGCTATGGCGGAGCGAGAGCTTGAAGGCATGAAGGCGCAACTCAAGAAGGCGGCCGGGCCGCGTCGTGTCGAATCGGCGTGGCGGGAAATTGAGTCTGCAGGTGGGGTACGACCGGAGACGGACGTTAAGGATGAGCTGCTTCGATCCAACTTGGATAGAGCGGCGCGCGAGGCAGAGGCAGAGGCTCGGCTCAACGCCCTCAAGAAGAAGATGGGCAGATAGGGGAAGACGAGTATGGAGATCAAGCCAGACAGGATGGTGTCGCTTGGCTACGGGAAGTACTGGCGGTCGGATGCGATCGTTGGTCTCACTCCAATCGGGGATGACCGCGGCCCCGGACGGCGTACCGAGGTCTACACTGCCACACTCGACGACCCGATCGTCGCGTCACGGAGTGAGCGGGCTATTCTGCATGACATGGCGGTAGCCAGCGACGAGCGGTTCCGCGTTCAGGAAGCGAGAGAGATGCTGAGCGACCTGCTTGATGCGCTCGATGACATCCCCGACGTGTTGGCACGGGTGCTATCCGCCGAAGCGCGGTTTGAGGTGGCAGATTGGCGCCGCCGCCTGCAGACCTTTCTCAAGGCCGAAGGCGGCGACGGTAGCGACAGCCAGAACGATCTGTTCGACTAGGCTGTTTCTAGGCTGTTTCCTCTTCCGCCGCAAAGAAAGGTCGCCATTTCTCCGGTGGTGATGGTTTGGTGAGCAAGCTCACGAACACGAGTAGACCGACGGAAATGAGCACACCAGGTATCACGACGTAATCACTGCTGGCGAAGTCGAATTCCGTACCACCGAGTGTCAGCGTGAAGTCTAATCCGAGTTGACCCAGCATTATCAGAGTCACAATCGACCCCAGCCCCCCGGCAAGGCAGGCCACCCCCCCGGCTGGTGTCACTCGTTTCCAGAGGAAGCACGCCAGTAGTGCCGGTGTGAGACTCGCCCCAACCAGCGAGTACGCGTAGAGCGCCATTGTCAGGACGGTCTCGAACCGGGTGAGTAATACCAGCCCCACGCCACCGAAGATGGCTATGAACACCCGCTGCATGTTCACTTTTTGCTTTTCGGTAGCCTCGGGATTGATGAAGCGCTGGTAGATGTCGCGGCTAACATTGGTGGACGGTACGAGTAGGAAGGTGTTTCCCGTCGAAAGGACGATCGCGATTGCCGCGGCCAGCAGAACCGCCCCGCCGACCGCCGGTAGACCATGGCGCGCGATGTGCAGAATCACGGTCTCAGAACCGGCTCGACCGACGATTGAAGTCTGCTCCATCAGGTCGGGGAAAGCAGCCCGGCCAACAATGGCGAGCAGCGCAAGCGTTGTTTCGATGAAAACCACACCGATCACCATTCCCAACACGGCCTTTTTGGCGGCTTTGGCGTTCTTGGCTGAGAAGAACTTCTGGTACATGCCACTCTCGCCGAGTAACAGCAGAAACGTCGGAGTGGCGACGCCAAGTACCCACAAAGCGTTGTGTCCGCCGAGAACTGTCGTGTGTTGAGCGGGCAGCGCGTCGAGCACATTGCCCACTCCGCCCATATTGAACACCATGTATGGCAGTGCGAGCACGATCGCCAGCGTGATCACTATCCCGTTGAATACATCCACCGTGACGATGGAGACCATCCCGGCGAGAGCGGTGAAGGTCACAATGGCAGTTGCAGTGATGATCACGCCCCAAAACGGCGTGATGGCACCGTCAGTGACGATGGTGAGGATCCAGCCCCCGCCTCGGAACTGGTAAGCGGCGATCGTGACGTACGCCAGGATGATCGCGACGGTCCCGAGTATTCGCGCGGCGGCGTTGTAGCGCTGTTCCAGCAGATCGGGAACGGTGTATTGGGCAATGCGCCGTACCTTGCCAGCCAGAAAGTAGGCCGCGACAAGGCCTACCCAAGCTCCGGAGGAGAACCACAGTTCTGCGATTCCAGTCCTGAAGGCAAGGCCCGCTCCACCGAACAAAGAGCCGGAACCGATCCAAGTGCACACCAACGTGCCTACCAGTAGCGCGACCGGCACCGAGCGCCCGGCCACCGCAAAGTCCTCGTGGCTCGTCACGCCTCGTGAGCGCCAGACGCTGATTCCGATCAAGACGAGCGGGTATATGAGAACGACCAAAACCAACAGGCTCATGAATCGCCTCCCAAGGGATTGACGCGGGCCGAGATCGAAAAGCTCGGCAGTTTCGAATCAGCCGACATAGATACTGCTCATTCCTTCCGGCTGCTAGGCCGCTCGACACCATGTGCGTCCTCGGCAAAATGGCAGGCCGACCAATGCGCCGTTCGGACCTCGCGCAGAGCCGGGACGTCCTCGCTGCATCGAGCTTCCTTACCGGGATAGGGGCAGCGCGGGTGGAACACGCACCCTGTGGGTGGCTTGCTTGGGCTTGGGACATCACCTCGGAGCACTATCCGTTCGAGCTGTGCGTCCGGATCGGGAACAGGAACCGCTGAGATCAGTGAACGGGTGTAGGGGTGCAACGATCCCCGGTATACGTCTTCAGCCGAAGCCGTTTCCATGACTCTGCCGAGGTACATGACTATCACCCGGTCGGCGATGTGTCGCACGACTGCAAGATCATGTGCAATGAACAGATAGGTCAGGTTCCGCCGTTCACGAAGATCAACCAGCAGGTTTAGGACTTGGGCTTGAACCGAAACGTCCAGCGCCGTGACTGGTTCATCCAGGACAAGGAACTCGGGCTCAACGGAGAGTGCGCGCGCGATTCCGACTCGCTGACGTTGCCCGCCGGACAATTCGTGCGGATAGCGATCCACGTATGATGGGTCGAGTCCGACTTCTTGAAACAGCGCCTCCACGCGTTTCTTGGCTTCGGAACCTTTGGCCAACCGGTGCACTTCGATCGGTTCCCGAACAGCAGCGCCCACCGTCATGCGTGGGTTGAGTGAGCCGTAGGGATCTTGAAAGACGATTTGAATGCGGCGCCGCAGGGCTCGGAGCTGTGCAGAGCCAAGTTCAAAGACGTCGGTTCCGTCGAACAGCACCCTACCCGAAGTTGGTTCCGTTAGCCGGAGCAGGCATCGTCCCAAGGTGGTCTTTCCGCTCCCGCTCTCACCCACGAGGCCAACCGATTCCCCTCTTTTGATCGAGAGACTGACGCCGTCAACAGCCTTGAGCGGTATAGGGCGAGCAAACAGGCCGCCACCTGCACGGTACTCCTTGACGAGGCGCTCGATTCGCAGGAGCGGTTGGGTTGACTCCGTCACGTAAGCCCCCGATCGGGATCAACGGCGAGCCAGCATCGAACCTCACGTTGTGTCCCGATGTCCAACAGCGTTGGCATCTCGGATCGGCAACGATCCCACGCGTGAGGACAGCGCGGGTGAAACCTGCATGCCGCCGGCCAGTCGGTTGCGGGAGGCACGGCACCGGGGACAGCCTCCAGTCGGTCAACGCGTTTGTCCAGCCGGGGTACGGAGCGCAGCAGGGCACGGGTATACGGGTGTTGAGGGTCGTCAAACAGCGAGGCGGTGGCGGCCTGTTCCACAATCTGCCCGCCGTACATAACCGCGACCCGGTCAGCGACACCCGCCACGATGCCCAGATCGTGCGTGATGAGTATCATTGCCATGCTTAGGCGTTGCTTCAATTCGGCCAGCAGTTCCAGAATCTGTGCCTGTATTGTCACATCGAGTGCGGTCGTTGGCTCGTCAGCAATGAGAATGGCTGGGTTGCACGACAGAGCCATCGCGATGAGAACACGCTGCTGCATCCCGCCGCTCAGCTGATGTGGGTAGTCATTGATGCGGCGGGGAGGGTCCGGCAATCCCACCAACTCCAGCAGTTCAACCGCCCGAGTGCGTGCTTGCTGCTTTGACACGCTCTCGTGAGCGAGCACGGTTTCCGCTATCTGGCTGCCCACTGTGAGCACGGGGTTCAAACTCGTAGTCGGTTCCTGAAAGACCATTGCGATTTCGGCGCCCCGAACGCGTCGCAGTTCGGTGGGCTTCAATTTCATGAGATCGCGACCACCGAACTCGATGACGCTCGTGTCGGCTATGTGCCCCGGGACGTCGATCAATCGGAGCAGTGAAAGCGCCGTGACCGTCTTACCAGATCCGGACTCGCCGACGATTCCGAGTGTCTCCGCCTCGAGCAGGTCGAGCGAAACGTCGTCCACCGCGCGAGCCACTCCCCGGTCAGTTGCGAACGTGGTGCTCAGATTTCGGACACTCAGGACTGTTGTCATGTTGACTGGGGGTCGATTGTGTCACGGACTCCGTCACCCACGAGACTGAATCCGATGACGGTCAGCACGATGACTAGGCCGGGAAAGACCGAAATCCACGGAGCGCTGACTATCTGCTCGTACCCATCTCTGATCATCCGCCCCAACGAAGCAGTGGGCTCTGACACACCCACCCCCAGGTAAGATAGCCCGGCCTCGATCAGGATGACTTGTCCCAGTCCGAGTGTTGCGGCGACAATCACGGGCGTGGCCACGTTAGGCAACAGGTGTCGTAGCAGAATTCCCCCGGACCCGACTCCGAGCGATCTAGCAGCAACTACGAAATCCCTGTGCCGGAGGCTCAGCACCTCAGCTCGGACGATTCTACTCGTACCGAACCAACTGGTGAGCCCGAGCACGACAATTAGACCGACGATTCCAACATGGTCCCAGAGGGTAAGTACCACCAGGATCAAGAAGACTCGTGGGATTGCCAGGGCGGCATCGACGATTCGCATCAGAGCTGAGTCAACCCAGCCACTGGAAAGGCCCGCGACCAATCCGACTGCGGTACCCAAGGTGACCGACAAGAGTATCGAGAGAGTCGCGATAGCAAGCGACACCCGCGTGCCGTGGAGGACCCGAGTCATGACATCGCGGCTGTAGAAGTCGGTGCCGAACGGATGAGCCGGCCGCGGCGAAAGCAGCTGCTTGGTCGCGAGGTCGAGCTGATCGGCCGGACCGTAGGGCAAGATCAGAGGGACTAGTAATGCGGCAGCCACCAAAGAGCACACGAGGGCCAGGCCCACGCGAGTGCTCCGCTTCCCCACCAACGTCGATAGCGACTTGCTCATGAGCCTGCAGGTCGAGTACGGGGGTCAACGACCCGATAGAGCAGATCCGCCACCAGGTTGCCGACCACCACCATCGTGGCCGAGATGATAGCGGCACCGGTGACCACGTTGTAGTCCCTGCTCCAGACTGCTTCAACCGTGAACCGCCCCAGTCCCGGCCAGCCGTAGACTGTCTCGACTAGTGCTGCTCCAGACAGCAGGATCGGGAATGAAAGGCCAAACAAAGTGATGATCGGGAGCAGTGAGTTCCGAAGTGCATGCCTGAAGACCACGGTCTTCTCAGTCAGACCTCTGGCGCGCGCCCCGCGTATGAAGTCCTTTCTGATCACGTCCAACATGGCGGCCCGTTGATACCGCGCTGTCCCGGCCGCTCCCACTAGGCCCAGGGTAATCGCGGGTAGCACTAGATGATGAAGGCGGTCACCGATCCTGCCAAAGACGGACAGCTGCTCGTATCCAACAAGGCTCTTGGAGCCCTCGATTGGAAACCAGCCCAGACCCAATGCGAATACGAGCATCAAGACAACGCCGAGCCAGAATACAGGTACGGAGTACAGTGTGAGCGTTACGCCCGACAGCAGCCCGTCTGTTCGCGAGTGAGGCCGCGCGCCCTGCACAGCACCCATCGAGATGCCCAAGGCGAAGTCAATCAGCAGGGCAGTCAAAGCGAGCGCGAAGGTGGCCGGGATTCGGTCGCGAATCGCATCCCACACGGGACGTCGTTCCGAGAACGAATCCCCCAAATCCCCCCGGGCCACTCCTGCAACGTACCGCACGTATTGTTGGAAGACCGGCAGATCGAGCCCAGCATTCTGCCTGGCTTGTTCGATGAACTGAGGTGATGCCGGGTGACCCTCGATCATGCGGGTAAAGGGGTCACCCGGCGCCAGGCGCACGAGGACGAATGTCAGGGTAGTCACTAGAAAAACGACCACGGCTCCATGGAGAAGCCGCACCGCCAGGAACCGAGTCACGTCAGTTGGGCGCAATGAGATCTCGCGCAATCACCTTATCCGGCGCCACCCTCCAGGTCCACATTGATTTCCAATACTCGTCCCAAGGGATAGAGACGTTCTCTAGCCGATCGTGCAGGCCCGCCACCAGCATTGGCTGGTACAGCCAGGCTGCGGGAGAATCACCGTTTATCACGGTGAGAGCCTCCTTCCATCTGGCACGGGCTGTTTCGCGCTCAGAGGTGCTCGTGGCTTCGGCGACTAGCCGGTCGAACTCCGAGCTCGAGTACGCTACATAGTTGAATCCGCCGATCCCTGCCGTGGACCATGACTCGGCAACCGACGCCGGGCTGGCATCGTGTACGTGTGATTGTAAGTACGAGTCGAATCGCCCCGCGGCCGCGCGAGTTGCCCAGGTAGTCGTCTCGAGTTCATTGATGTCCAACTCGATGCCGAGCTGCCTGAGTTGATCCTGGAGAATCACTGCGGTGCGTGTTCGCAGCGCGCTCGACGTCGGCACGATCACCTCGAATGAAAGGCTTTGGCCCTCCCGCTCGAGAATGGCGTCGCCATTCCGGTCACTCCAGCCGAGGTCAGCGAGAGTGCGTCGGGCACCGGCGCTGTCAAAAGAGATACGGGGAACGTCGTCCGTCCATATCCATAGCGATTGAGTGAGCGGGCCAACCAAATCTCGCCCGTACTCGCCGAGTAACGCCTGAATCAAGGCTTGCCTGTCGATTCCCATCGCGATTGCGCGCCTCAACTGCCGCTCGGCGAAAAGCGGATGCGGGCGCGAGGGGTCCTCAGGGTCCCGCAGATTGAATCCCAGGAAGTTGTAGGCTGCAAGCTCGACGGGCGCGACCTGCAGGTGGCTCTGCTCGGATACGCGAGCGATGTTCTCGGTCCCCGGTATGTAGCTGAGGTAGTCGGCCTCACCCGCGATTAGCTGTGAGACCATGGCGATTGGGTCAGATGCGAAACGCCAGACGATCCTGCGGAGTCCAGGTCTCCCCGCGAAGAAGCTGGAGTCACCTGCCAGCTCCACGGCTTCGCCGGCGTCCCAGCGAACAAAGCGAAAGGGGCCGTTGCCGATCGGGTTCCTGACAAACGGATGTGACACCAAATCCGCACGCTCCACGTCGCCGAGGATGTGGTGTGGCAGAATCCGCATGTGGTACACGGCGTCAAACAACTGCTCCGGGTACTGTCGCTCGAACTCGAATACTGCAGTCACCGAGTCGCGTGCAGTCACCGAGGCAATGGGCGCGAGCCGGCTGCGGCTGTTGTAGCCGACTGCAGGATCGACGTAGACCTGGTATGTGAAGGCAACGTCATGGGCTGACACCGGAACGCCATCGTGCCAGCGCGCCTGAGCGTTGATGCGAAACGCAATGGTCGTCGGTCCCTCGATGGTCCAGCTCTCTGCCAACTTGGGCACGAATCCCTGATCGCCAAACGTGTTGGACTCAGGTCCGATGTCGGCCAGCTTCCAGAACAACAGGTCACCTAGGGCAAGGTCAACGTCGTACTTCGCGAGCGGCGGCAATAGCGCCTCCGGCTCGGCTCCGGACACCGCGACCATCGTACCGCACCAATCGCCCTCGCAACTCAAATCGGGGGCGCACCCGTTCAGGATCGCACTCGCCATGATGAGTGTCGGTGCTGCGAACCAACGCGTCGATGTCATAGCGTATTCATCTCCTGGTGTCGTATCAACTTCGCCACGTCCAGAGTGGATCAGCGAACTGTCCACCATGTTGGTTTGCCTGCCCCGCGTCACCGGCGGTCCAGTCGCCCTGCCATGCGCTGCTAGCCTCCGTCGCAATGGCTGCGGCGACCTCAGCGAACCCTGCATGTCGACCGAGGCAGGCAGACACCGAAGTTGCCGCCGGCCGGACCACAGCGCCGCGAGTCACTCGTGCCACAACATCCTGCCGATCCTCGAGCAACACAGAGCCGTGCTGCAGGAACGCATCTCCCTCACGCACCTGGGCGCTGCCTACCAGCTTTCCCTCGGCAGTGATGACCTCACCGCCGACTGGTGCAGCGAAGCAAGCTCCTCCGTTTAGTGCCCCGGTGCGCCCGCTTGGGCGGGGGGCAAGTCGCGCCGCAATGCCGATTCGGCTCAGGGCGGCCGCCAGGGTGGCGTGGACAATATTGTACGTTTCGCGCAGCGATCCAAACGTCGACGTGGGGGCGGCGACCGCATAGGTAACCTCAGCGTCGTGCCAAACGGCCCGACCGCCGGTTGGACGTCTTACCGTAGCAAGACCCAATCGCTCGATCTGCGCTCTGTCATAGCGATTGAGAGCGGGCTCGTTGCGGCCGAAGGATAGGCAAGGCGGATCCCATCTATACAGGCGCAAAAAACCCACTCCCTCGTGCGCCATGCGCAGGAGGGAGTGGTCGATACTCATGTTCTCGCTGCCTGACCGCCCTGCTGATTCCACGATCAGGGTCCAACGCATGGGCGCTACGCTCTTCCAGCCGCCGCGGCTTCGGCGTACGCCATCATCGGTAGGCAGCACACGAGGTGACGGTCACCGAATGCACCGTCCACGCGCCCAACCGTGGGCCAGCTCTTGTGATCACGGGTCTGTGGTGTTGGGAAAGCCGCTCGCTCGCGCGGATAGGGCCTGTCCCAGTCATCTGCAACGACTACCTGTAGAGTGTGTGGAGCGTTCTTCAACAGGTTGTCTTCTCGATCTGCCCGACCCTCCTCGATCTCACGGATCTCCTCTCTGATCGCCAGCATCGCGTCACAAAACCGATCGAGTTCCTCCTTTGATTCGCTCTCGGTGGGCTCAACCATGAGCGTTCCCGCAACAGGGAAGGAGACCGTGGGTGCGTGGAATCCGTAGTCCATGAGACGCTTGGCGATGTCCTCGACGTCCACTCCGGATGTGGCCTTGAACTGCCGAACATCGATGATGCACTCATGGCCGATGAGGCCGTTGCGGCCGGAGTAGAGCAGTGGGTACGAATTCTCGAGCCGCTTCGCAACGTAGTTCGCGTTCAGGATCGCGACCTGGGTGGACTCCTTCTGCCCCTCCGGTCCTGTGAGGTTTAGGTAGGCCCAGGGGATCGGCAGGATCGAGGGGCTGCCCCACGGTGCAGCCGATACAGTGCCGCACGACTTCTCAAAACCCAACTGAATGACGGGATGATCGGGGAGAAACGGCGCGAGATGCTCTGCGACGCAGATCGGGCCCATGCCCGGTCCACCTCCGCCATGGGGAATCGCAAAAGTCTTGTGCAGGTTGATGTGTACCACGTCGGCACCGTAGTCACCGGGACGGCACAAGCCGACCTGTGCGTTCAGATTGGCACCGTCCATGTAGACTTGCCCACCGTTGTCATGGACGAGGTCGATAATTTCCCGTACTCCGGTTTCAAAGACACCGTGCGTGGAGGGGTAGGTGATCATCAATCCGGCGAGAACGTCTTTGTGCTCCGCGGCTTTGGCTCGGAGGTCATCGATATCGACGTTGCCATCTGTGTCGGTCTTCACCGGCACCACGTCCATCCCTGCCATCACTGCGCTTGCCGGGTTCGTTCCATGGGCCGACATCGGGATCAGGCACACGTGCCGTTGTGAGTCGCCACGCGATAGATGAAAGGCCCGAATGACCAACAGGCCCGTATACTCGCCCTGCGCGCCTGCGTTGGGTTGCAGCGACACATGCGCCAAACCAGTGATCTCCGCCAGATAACCCTCCAGATCCTGCATCAGGATCCGGTATCCTTCAGCCTGCTCGCGGGGTGCGAACGGATGCAAACCGCCAAACCCGCGCAGCGTGATCGGCATCATTTCAGCCGTCGCGTTGAGCTTCATGGTGCAAGAGCCGAGCGGAATCATTGCCGATGTCAGTGACAGATCGCGTGCCTCCAGTTTCTTGATGTAGCGCAGCATCTCAGTTTCCGACCTATAGCGGTGGAACACCGGATACTCCATGTAGCCACTCGTCCTCTTCAGCCCGTTTGGTATCGCACTATCATGGTGCGTCCTAGATGCTAGCTGCTCCACGCTGATGGCTGCGGCACCTTCCGGTGACAGAGCTGCAACGATATCAGCAAGGTCAGTGAGTGTGACTGTCTCGTCCAACGAAATGCCGACACGGGTATCGGATACTTGGCGCAGGTTGATTCGTCGTTCCCTCGTCGCCGTCTTCGAGTTTGCAGCGTTGATCCCAACCAGCTGTACTGTCAGGGTATCGAAGTATGCGTCATGAACGACTTCATGGCCTAGTGTGCGAAGTGCTTCCGCCAGGGTCACCGCCAGCGCGTGAACCCGACGCGCGATGCGACGCAGGCCGTTCGGGCCATGGTACACCGCGTACATCCCTGCGAGCACGGCGAGTAGCACTTGAGCAGTGCAGATATTGCTGGTGGCCTTGTCCCTCCGGATGTGTTGCTCCCGCGTCTGGAGGGCCATCCGCAGAGCTGGATTGCCCGAGCTGTCGCGGGAGACGCCGATGATCCGTCCCGGCATGCGACGCTTGTGCTTCTCGCTCGTCGCGAAGAAACCGGCGTGCGGTCCGCCGTAGCCGAGGGGCACTCCAAATCGCTGCGAGTTCCCAACCGCGACGTCAGCGCCCATCTCGCCAGGCGGAGTGAGAATTGTGAGCGCCAGAAGGTCCGTTGCCATGGTTACCAGTGCGCCGGCCTCATGCGCCTTGTTGCACATCGCTCGGAAGTCTGTGACGCGGCCGCTACTTCCCGGGTATTGAACCAGTGCGCCAACTGTTCCCGGATGGAACTCGAAATGCTCGGGCTTCGCGACCAGAATCTCAATGCCGCGAGCCTCTGACCGCGTGCGCAAGACGGCGATAGTCTGCGGATGACAGTCTTCGTCGACCAAGTAAACAGGTGAGTCAGTCCGTTTGGCCGCAGCCATCGTCATGTTCAACGCTTCGGCCGCAGCCGTAGCCTCATCGAGCAGCGATGCATTGGCTACCGCAAGCCCCGTGAGGTCCGAGACCATCGTCTGGTAGTTCAACAGCGCCTCGAGGCGTCCTTGCGCAATCTCGGCCTGGTAGGGCGTATACGCGGTATACCAACCGGGGTTCTCTAGGATGTTGCGCTGAATTATGGGTGGCGTTATGCAGTCGCTGTAACCCATGCCGATATACGACCGAAATACATCGTTCTTGGCGGCGAGATCTGCCAGTGCTGTTGCTACGTCTCGCTCGGAACGGGCCGGTGGAAGTCTGAGTGGTCTGTCGATGCCGATGTCTTCAGGGACTACTGCTTCCGTGAGCGCATCCAGCGACTCGTACCCGAGAACGCCGAGCATCTCGTGGACGTCCTGTGGTCTCGGTCCAACGTGACGCCGAACGAACTTGTCGAACTCGGTGTGGGGCAACGTGTTATCCATATGTCACGTTCCTCTAAACAAACGCCCCGGAACTGGACCCCGGGGCGCGCAGGTGTTCTCTCAGGTGGCGCAGCCACCCCGGATGCGCTATTCGCCGATATGCTGTGCGTAGTCCGAGGCTGCCAGCAAGTGGTCGAGATCGCCTGGATTCTCGAGTCGCAGCTTGAGCATCCAGCCATCCCCGTAGGGGTCCTCATTGACGAGGTTCGGGTTGCCATCTAACTCCTCGTTGACCTCCAACACTTCGCCGGTCACCGGGCTGAAAAGCTCCGAGACGGCCTTCACTGCCTCGATCGAACCGAACACGTCCATCTTGGCAAGTGTGGTGCCGGGCTCGGGCAGATCGACGTAGACCACATCGCCAAGTTCTCCCTGAGCGTAGTCAGTGATCCCAATAGTTATGACGCCCGAGTCGTCTTCTTTCTTTACGTACTCGTGTTCCTCAGTGTAATGCAGATTCTCAGGAATTTTCGACATTTCAGTACCACTCACCGTTCATGGTTAGCGAGGCGTAGGTTACCCGAGCGCGCGATGACTGTCAACCGCCGTTTGAGCTCACCGCATTGACTTAATCTCGCTAGGAAGCGGACTGCTCTCGCGCACTCTCAGCCCGTCTTAGGATCTCCTGCCACACGCTCCTCGACGCAGCTCGCAGCTCGTCGAGAGATCCGCCATTGTCGATCACGATGTCACAAAGTGACCGCTTGTCCTCAGCGGGAAGTTGAGAGTCGATTAGTCGACTGACGTCCTCCGGTGGCAGGCCTCGATTCAGTAGTCGTTGGCGGCGGACCTCCACAGGAGCATCCACCAAAACGATCATATCGAAGTCCGCTGGGTCCAGGACCTCGAAGAGCAGCGGGATGTCATTGACCACGACACGGTCCCCGCGATCCTCTGCTTCCTCTAGAAGTTCCTTCCTGCGACGCTGCACGGCCGGATGGACGATTGCGTTGAGAGACGCCAACGCGTCGGCCTCGCTCAAGACTACTCCCCGGAGGATACCACGGTCGAGCGACCCATCTGAGCGGAGCACATCAACTCCGAACCGATCGGCGATGGCTGCCAGTGTCGGAGTTCCGGGCTGCTGAAGCTCGCGCGCAATGGCGTCGGCGTCGATGATCGTCGCACCCCACTGGCCGAACCAGCGGACCACGCTGGACTTCCCAGCCGCGACATTCCCGGTAAGGGCGACAATCAACATGATGGTGTGCAGTAGGTCGGTAGGGCGGTAGGGCGGTATGGCGGTAAGTCATCAAGAAATACCGCCATAGCGCCATACCGTCCTACCGACCTACAACAACTCGACCTGGTTCTCATCTTTACGCGGGATCTCATGGCATTTGCGACAACGAGCCTCATAGGTTTCGCTACCGCCCACCATGATCGTGGGAGATTCGTAGATCGCAGGTTTCCCGTCTATCAGTCGCTGGTTACGACACGCTTCGTCCCCGCAAACGACGCAGATGGCGTGGAGCTTGTCGACGAACTCCGCGATAGCCATCAGTTGGGGCATCGCGCCGAACGGCTCTCCGCGGAAGTCCGCGTCGGTTCCCGCCAGGATGACGCGCACGCCGCGGTTGGCGAGGGCAGTGGCGACCGCGACGATTCCCTCGTCGAGAAACTGAGATTCGTCCACTGCCACCACTTCGGTTGCTGGTCGGATCAATCGCATTATCTCGCTAGCGGAATCAACGGGCTGCGCCTCGACCGTGATGCCGTCATGCGTGCTTATGGAATGAAGGCCGGCGTACCTATCGTCGAGATGCGACTTGAACACCTGGACACGTTTCTTGGCAATCACAGCTCGGCGTACGCGGCGGATCAACTCCTCGCTCTTGCCACTGAACATTACACCGGTGACTACCTCGATTTGTCCCGACTTCGACCGTGGTTCCACTCGGAAATACCCTTCTGGGGTAGGGGAAGATCAGGTTATCCCTGGTGCACACGAGAATCAAGGCGCTTGCCATAGTGCGTCCGGGCGACTACTTGTTGGGGGTTACCCATGCGGACCCAGGCCAGAGACCCTGGGCATGCGAAACGTTTCTTATGGAGACTTGGGGGTACGGTGAACAAGACTGAGTTGCAGGAAGCGCTCGCCTCCGCCGCGGACCTGTCGAAGGCGGATGCCGCCAGGGCTCTCGATGCCCTGTTTGGCCCGGACGGCGTAATTGGGAGCGAGCTGAGGAAGGGTGGTAAGGTGCAAGTGACCGGATTTGGCAGCTTCGTTGTCCGCGAGCGAGCCGCTCGGACGGGTCGCGATCCTCGTACCGGCGCCGCATTGCAGATATCGGCTGCTAAGGTGCCTGCGTTCAAGGCGGGTCAAGCGCTAAAGGACGCCGTCAACAAGTAGCAACACCCCAGGGCAATGCTTCGTGGCGGCTCGACGACGCTCAGCGGCGGTCGACTCGAGCCGTCACCTTTTTGCCCTTGAGCTGCAACCCATTCAGCCCGCGTAGCACCTCCTGGGCGATTTCGGCGCGGACCTCGATCAGGGCAAAGCGATCCCGCAGTTCCACTTTGCCAACCTGGCGTTTGGAGACCCCCGTCGCGTTGAGGACGGCTCCCACAATGTCACCCGTGCTGACGTAGTCTTGACGGCCGACGTTGGCGTGCAACCGCACCCACGTGGGCATCTGCTGCTCCCGGATGGTCGTAGACGGGGAGGCGCGTCGCTCGGCCGCCAATGCCCCGGCCACTGTCGCGGGATCATAGGTGTCGAATAACGGCGCCAGGGCCAACAGCTCTGCTGAGCCTCTGCCTCGCTCCACCAGGTCCCGCACCTCTTCTCGGAACCGCGCGGCCTGATCCCTGGCTCGGTCCACCGCATTCGGCAGCTGCAGCGCCCGAGCCCTCTGTGTGATTCTGCGGAGGTAAGGCATCTGGGCAGCCCGTACCAAGATCAATGTGTCTCCCGCAACTGCATTCAGCTGGACCAGTGCCTCTGCTGTAGGCAATCGAACAGCGATCGCCAGGTCGAC
>JBDHHP010000062.1:0-21264 GCA_039589275.1 Gemmatimonadota bacterium
GCCCGGTACTTCTCGTACAGCTCCAGGTGTTTGTTCATCTTGTCGGCGACGTGCCCGTTCACGATGAGGTGTACGAACTGCGTTTGTATCTCCAGCGGGTCGCCGTCGGTCACTATGATGTTCGCGATCTTGCCGGGCTCAATGGTGCCGAGCCGGTCGCCCACTCCGAGGATCTCGGCCGAGTTGATCGTGATGGCCTTGAGCGCCTCTTCTTGGGGTAGACCGTACGACACCGCACTGCCAGCTTCATACGGTAGGTTGCGAGACGCCGGCGCGTTGAACGTGGCGATACCGAACTTCACACCCGCCGCATATAACTGACCGGGCGTGGCGTACATCTGATCGTAGCCGTAGTCCTCCTCGTTCGGCAGCGACTGGGTCGGGCCCAATATCACCGGCACATCAGCCTCCGCCATTTTGTCGGCCACCCTCCAAGCTTCCCTGCCCTGTAGAATCACGATACGGACGTTCTTACGTTCGCCGAAATCGATAGCATCCGTAATGGCACGCTCGGAGTTGGCGTAGACGAGCAAGGGAAGGCTCCGGTCGATCACCTGAACAAGGGCCTCAAGTTTGAGGTCTCGATCCACATCTACCCCGGCAGCCATTGCGCTCTCGTACTGGCGCGCTCCGTCAAGCCAATTCTCGAGTTGCTCGATCTTCTCATCGTACTCCTGTTTCGCCTCGCGGAATGTCTTCTCTGTTCTAGTGCGTGTTGCGAAGTCGAACCCCCGCGTCTGGAGATTGGGCCAGCTGACTATCATGCCCACCGACGGGGTGACCAACATCTCTTCAACTGTCCAGCCATCCGTATGCAACAGCGAACCCTGCCCGCCGATCCCACCTGACCTGGCAGCGGGGGCAGCCACCGTATGCGTGACGCCGTTCGCGCGAGCTACAGGAATGTGCTCACTGGCCGGGTGTACGGCGGTCATGCCCAACAGATGTGGATTGAAGTCTCCCAATTCCATGTAATCGTTGGTGACGTCAACTGCGCCCACTTCGGTTAGACCCAATCGCGTCACGGCATCGAAGAGACCGGGGTAAACATGCAGTCCGGCAGCGTCGATAACCTGCGCTCCAGCGGGCACGGTGACTGAGGCACCAACTGAGGTCACAAGGCCGTTTTCAATCACTACCGCGCCGTTTTCAATCGGCGTGCCCACAAGTGTGTGCACCGTCCCACCCCGAATCGCGATTGTGGGTGCGTCCGACTGCGCCACCAACGGAGTGGAGACAAAGGCTGCGGCGAGCATTAGGACCAAGAGACTAGTTGCTGCTTTCATCGCTCCACCCCCTCTCCGTCGGTCGTGACCCTGGGCCGCTCGGGCTGCTCTCCTCGCTCCTTCTCGAGCAGCGCCTGCTTCTCCTGCGCCAATGCCTCACGCAACGCTCTGTCGTGCTCGCGGTCGAAGTACACTTGTCCGTCGATGATCGTCTTCTCTACGACGGCGTACACGCTCAAGGGATAGCTGTCGAAAATGGCCAGATCGGCGTCCTTGCCGACCTCGATCGAACCGACGCGGTCGTCGATTCCCAGCATGATCGCAGGGTTCAGAGTAACCAACTTGAGCGCATCCTCTTCAGACATCCCACCCCATTTCATCGCCTTGGCCGCCTCTTGATTGAGATGCCGCATTTCCTCGTCACTATCCGAGTTGATGCATGCCACCACACCACGCTCGGTCATGAGCGCGGCGTTGTACGGAATGGCATCGTACGCTTCCATCTTGTAGGCCCACCAGTCGGAGAAGGTCGACCCTCCCGCGCCGTGCTCGGCGATCTCGTCGGCGACTTTGTATCCCTCCAATATGTGGATCAAGCTGGCGACGGTAACGTCGAACTCCTCCAGCAGCCGCATGATCTGGAGGGTCTCATCCGCGCGGTACGCGTGAACGTGCGTCAGAGTGGTGCCCTCGAGTACGCCGGCCAGCGCCTCGAGCTTCAGGTCACGCCGCGGGGGTATGGCGTCACGGCGCTGTCGGTCACTCAGCTGCTCATATGCCTGCCATTCATCCCGGTAATCCTCTGCATCCAACAGCGCCTGGCGGATGACATCCATGACACCCATTCGAGTTGCCGGATAACGGTCGGGATCGCGATCGCGCTTTACGTTCTCGCCCAAGGCCATCTTGATGCCTGCCGGCGCCCCTTCGAACAGCAGTCCGTTGGCATCGGCGCCCCAACGCAGCTTGAGCACCGCCTTCAGACCACCAATCGGATTCGCGCTGCCGTGCAACACGCTGATGCTCGTCACCCCGCCTGCGGCTGCGCGATAGAGCCCCACGTCGCCGGGGTTGATCACATCGTGTATATCGACCATCGACGACACCGCGATGCTGCCTTCGTTGATCGCGTCAGCGGCCACATGTGAATGCTCATCGATGATACCCGGCGTGACGTACTTCCCCGTGGCATCGATCACATGAGCGCCACGCGGCACCTCGATGTCAGCGCCAATCTCGGCGATCTTGCCATCGCGGATCAGAATCGATCCGTTCTCGAGGGTGCCCTGAGTAGCCGTCATGATAGTTGCGTTCTGAACCACCATCACACGCGCGTCGGTGAGCGGGCCGCGATCCTCCACCATTGGAATCGGCGGCTCAAAGACCTCTTCCTCTGCCTCTTCTGCCGTCTCTGCCTCTTCTGCTTCACCTGCCCGTCGCCCCCTAGCCATTGTCTCTTCACTCACCTCGAACTTCACTCCGTCTACGAACACCATCTTCACCTTGGTGTCCTTCTCGAACAGTTCGCCTTCGGTGACGACGACGTTAGCGATCTTGCCTGCCTCCAAGCTCCCCAATCGGTCGGACACACCAAACAGCTCCGCCGGAGTGAGGGTGAAGGCTCGAATCGCAGCATCTCGCGACAGCCCCAGGGCAATCGACTTGCGCATGTTGGTCATGAGCTTGTCGGGTTCGGCACCGCCGGAGTAGAACGCGAACCGTACGCCCGCTCGCTCGAACTCTGCAGGGGTCGTGGGAGCGCGATCGCGGAAGCGCAGCTCGCGGAGTGAGGGCTCAGCGTCCGGATCGCCGTCTTTGGGTGGCTCAGGCCAATTGGCGTTCACCAGAACGGGGATGTTCCCTTCGGCAAGTTCGGCTGCGATCTGGTAGCCCTGATGCGCTCCATAGATGAGCGTGCCGACACCCAGTTCCCTGCCGAACCGCACGGAGTGCTGTACTTGATATGCCCAGTCGCCCGGCAGCATGACATGCCACCCGGCGTTCAGCGCATCGCGCAGCGGCTCGAGACTGCGGTCGTACTCCGGCCTGTTCTGCCCCGACGGCGCGCGTTCATAGATCGACCAAGCTTGATCGTAGTGTCCCGCGTCCAAGAACGCCTGCCGTACGTACGCGATCCCGCCAAACAACGAACTGGGAAATCCGGGGAACGCGCCTCCACCGTCGTAGTCTACGGGGAGGGCGACAGGCGTCTTAACCACCATGTCGCGTCCCCTCTCGCCGGCGAGATTGACGAAGGCAGCTTGTCCCGGAAGGATACCGCGTTCGGGACTCGCTACCACCGAGGTAAACCCGGCATCACGCCACGTGGCGATCCCCTCATCCTCGACATTGAGCTCGTCCGCTGCACTCATCCAAGTGAAAGTTGCCGGTCGGTCTTCCGGGCCCCAGGAATGGGGCGGTTGGGTCTGGCCACTCTGTCCAGCTCCCCTGCCGCGACCCTGTGGTGCCTTCATTGATGCCGGCAAGCCGACCGTCGACATCGCATCGACCAGGCCGGGGTAGACAGTCATTCCCTCTCCATCGATCACCCAGGCGCCGCTCGGGGCCTGTACGTCGCTCCCCACGGCTGTGATCAGTCCGTCCTGAATGACGATTGTGCCCTGCTCCAAGGTCTGCCCAGACACAGTCACAATCCGGGCGTTTCGGATTGCAAAGTGTGGTGGCGGTGTCGGGCCTTGGCCACTGCTCTGCACTGGTGTCGCCATGAGACCAACACCAATGCCAAGCAATGCGAGGCCAAGGCGCGGACGGTCTGCCACCTTTCGCGCACACTCGCAGCTCTGCATGACTTCTCCTAATTGATCAGGTGATCTTGCTGAATCGGCGGAAAACACGCGGGGCCACAGTCCAACTTCCCCGCTTCAACAATACGAACGCTTGCTTGGGTACGCTAGCAGCAGTTGTCTTGCCCTTACACCCCCCTCGGATGAAAGCCAGATTGAGTCCATGCATCAACTCCTCCGCGCCGCAGTTCTACCCGAACCGGAACTGCCGGATGCTGCAGAGCTAATTGCCCAGGGCCGGAGTCTGGCTAACTCTGTGACGCCTGGCCCTTGTCCGTTCCTAGCGGAATACGATGTCCGCTGCGAGAGCGACTACAAGAAGCGGTGCATGGCGGAGGGCACGGTCATGTTCCACGCACAGTTCGGCTTCCGCAGCCAGGACAAGAGCCGCCGCGCTTACGCGGAGATCTACGAGCAGGTGGCGGCGGCGGGGTACCGGGTAGACCGATACGGCATCTGCTTGGATTGGAGCATGGGCTATCCGGCGGCGCAACGCGCGGACATGCCGCGTGGTACTGGCCTGATTCTGGAGTCCCCGGACGATTTTGCCTGCTTGACGCAGGGCGCGCCGGTAGCGGCTCACTTCGGCGATTTCGTGATCGGCACTCCTGGCGCTCTGGAAAACACTGCCGCGGCCCTCGCCGCTGGCTCGACCAGTATCGGCAACCTGGGACAGTACTTCACGTTTCGGATGCCCCACTGGAACGACGATGTCTTCACGACGGCCGAGATGGTCAAGGCCCTTGCACTGTGTGCGGCTCAGCCAGTTGATGTGCTAGTCCACTCCAACCTCGACGACGGCTTCGCCGCTCTGTTCTGCGACATGTCATGTGCCATCGGAGCCGTGCTCGTTGAGCGCTACATCGTGGACGAACTGATCGGCGGCCGCGTCTCACACTGCTACGGCCACGTGTACTCCGAGCCGCTAACTCGTCTGGCGTTTCAGCGGGCGCTCTCCCGCGTAACGGATGCGCCGGGCACCATGGTCTATGGCAACACGACCATTTATGTCGCGAGCGACGTGGAGAACTACGCCAATCTGGCCAGCTATCTGTTGATCGATCTCATCGGGCAAAGATCCAAGCCGACGGGGCACGCAGTGAATCCTGTGCCCGTGACCGAGGCGCAACGGATCCCCGACATCGACGAGATCGTTAACGCACAGCTTGTGGCAAACCGGTTAGCACTGCGGACTGAGGGATTCGAGAGCCTGTTCGACTTCGATGCAGTCGAACAGATCGCCAGCCGACTTGTCGACGGCGGGTTGCGATTCAAGGAGCGCGTCTTGAACGGCCTGTCTGAAGCAGGTATCGATACACATGATCCCCTAGAGATGCTGCTTTCCATTCGTCGCATCGGCGCCAAACGGCTCGAGGAGTTGTGGGGGCCAGGCGAACAGCAGAGCGACACGGTGCGCGGCCGCACCCCGGTTGTACGAGCAAGCACTGTTGCCGTTCTCCAGGACCAGGGCGGAGAGCTCATTGCCGAACTCGCAGATACCGACCGGGAAGCGATTCGTAAGGCCGGGTTCACAGCCTGCGTCGCCTGCACCGACGTGCACGAATACGGCAAGATCCTGGTTGAAACGGTGTTGCGACACCTCAATGTGCAGCTGATCGACGCCGCGGTCAGCACCGATCCCGACGTCGTTGCCCGCCTCGCCAAGACCGGTGGCGCCAGTTTCGTCGCCGTGAGCACATACAGCGGGGTCGCACTCGACTACTTACGCGCGCTGCACAGTGAGATGACGCGCCACGATATTGAAATACCCATCTTCGTGGGGGGCAAGTTGAACCAGATTCCGGGGGACGCCTCGTCGAGCATGCCGGTCGACGTCACAAAGGAACTCCGGGAGTCAGGTGCGATCGTATGCCAGCGAGTAGAGGACATGCTCGAGGAGTTGGCGAGAATGGCGCGGAGTGCCGGCTGTGATTGAGAAGATCGGCATCATTGGCGTCGGCCACTTGGCCGCATATCTGATCGAAGGGCTGCGGAGGGCAGGCTCAGAGATCGAGATCATGCTATCGCCGCACAACACCAAGCGTTCCGGCTGGCTGGCCAGCCGATTCGGCGCGAAGGTGGCTTCCGACAACCAGGCCGTCGCGGACGACGCAGACTTGATCTTGGTGACCACGCGGCCCGCCGATGTCGTGCCAGCGTGCCAGGCAGTCCACTTCCACGAACCTCAAACAGTCGTTTCCACGGCTGTCGGCTTGCCGCTGGCATCGTTGCGGCCGGCGGTAGAGCCGGCAAAACCAGTTCGCGCCATGCCTCTGACTTGTGCCGCCATCAACCGCAGCCCGACCCTGCTCTATCCCGCTAGTACTGAGGCCAGCACGTTGTTTGCTGAGTTGGGTACGGTACACATGGTCGAGGAAGAGACTCAATTCACTCGGGCCAGTGCGATCGCCGCCTACTACGGATGGGTCTACGCCCTGATGGACGAAACTGCCGCATGGACCGCCAATGCCGGCGTTCCACAACAGATCGCACGTGAACTTGTACTGGAGACCACCCGAGGGGCCGCGGAGATGGGTCTGGCCCACCCGGAGCGCGAGCTGTCGGAGCTGCTGGACTCCTTGGCAACCGAAGGTGGTGTGACTCGAGACGGTTTGCAGACCTTGCGGCAACGCCGTGGCCTCTCGGCCTGGGTTGAGGCGCTCGAGGCCGTCCTCGAACGGACACAGCACAAGCCCTAGAAAGAACAGAAGCCCGCACACGGGCGGGCTTCTGTGACTCCATTGCACGTCAGCTGTCGGCTAGTTGTTGGTCGTCTGCCTTGCCCGCTTTTGTTCCTCCACCATCCGAGCGACGTCCTCCAGCAGCTCCTTGGCGTCGTACAAAATGCCATCCTTAATGGTGTACTTCACTCCGCCGACGCGCTCAATCTGTCCGGTCTCGTCATTCAGCCTCATGTGGCCTGTTCCGTAGAGGACCTTGAGGTTGGCCAGGGGGTTCTCCTCGACGATCATCAGGTCCGCCAGCATGGTAGGCCGGATCACACCGAACTCTATCGGCCTGCCGGATGGCTCGAATAGCGCCTGAGCTGCGTGCATAGTGGCTCCCCTAATCACCTCCAACGGATGGAAGCCGGCTTCTTGCAGTAGCTCCATCTCTTCGACTGTCGAAAACCCGAAAAGATTGTAGATGAAACCGGCATCGGAACTCACCGTGACCCGTCCCCCGGCATCTTTGTAGTCATCCAGGAACTGCATCCAGGTGCGGTAGAAGTTCTTCCAAGCCACCTCTTCCCAGGTAGTCCAATCGTAGTAGTAAGAGCCATGGTCCTCGCGATCCGGCTCGTAGTAGTCCCATAGGGAGGGCAGCGTGTATTGCTCGTGCCAATCGGCGTTCCGCGCCCGCATGACATCGCGGCTCGCAAGGTACGCAGTCATTGTCGGGTCGATAATGAAGTCCAGGTCCAAGAACTCCTGAATCAGAGCGTTCCACTCGTCGCTGCCTGGCTCGTGTATCATCTTCCACTGCTGTGCCACCTGACCGAACCGGTGCTGCTCGTTGTTGTAGTTCATGTCCACCGGCCACGGCTGCACATCGTGGTCCTTGTACAGCGCTTCGAACAGCCCGTAGTAGTGTGTCAGAGTCCCGAGACCCATGCGTGCAGCATCCAGCGCGTTCACGCCTGCGACCATGGTCTGGGCCAAGTGAGCTACCGATCCCAGTTGCTGCGTCCGCGCTTCGTCCAGCAATGCGTGCATGACGTCGGGGGGAAAGCTGAACGTTTTCACGCCGTCCAGTCCCTTTTCCTTGGCCCAGCGGACCCACTCGCGAGCCTTGTCGGGCGTGGTGATTGGACCGTCATCCCAACCAGTGCCAGGCACGTGGTAGGCGAATATGCGGGGTGCTACGATTTCGTTATTGGCGCTCCGCTCACGCTCACGAAGGTTCCAATCCATGGAACCGCACGGCACGCCGCGGACAGTCGTGATACCGTGCGCCATCCACAACTTGTAGACGTACTCCACTTCCGGGGTCTTGGGAAACCCGCCGCAGTGCACGTGGATGTCAACTAAGCCGGGCATTACGTACATGCCTGCTGCGTCGATCTCCCTGGTTGCATCGCCGGGCCGTCTGTCTGGATTGATCGGAACTCCGGGCACGCCCACGCTTCTCAATTCGACTATGCGGTTACCCTCTATCACAATGTCTACCGGACCCACCGGTGGCGCTCCGGTGCCGTCGATGACGGTTCCGCCCCTGATGATGAGGCGCTCAAACGGTCCCTCGCCCTGATCTCCTCTGTCGGGCGCAGGAGCCACCGTATTCTGTTCTTGGCCCCAACTGGTATCCGGCAGGCTCGCAAGCAGCGCGAGCGAGGCACAGGCCACCAGCACGATCCTTGTCACTCTCATCAGGTTTCTCCTTACCGGCATCGGGTATGGTCGGTCGTCGGCGTCCCCAGATAAGCCAACGGTTTGAGTGTTGCTGCCTATGGTCTTGGTCCTCTATTGAGGTGGAATTCCGCGCCCTGGTGTCCAAGGCGCTCCCGCCGCTTCCAAATTCGATTCGAGCCGTGTCAGGTCGCGTTCGATCAACGTGGACAGGTCCTGAAGCAGTCCGCCGAAATCCCCGCGAGCTATCTCGAGATTACGCTTGTGGGTCTCGGTAGGCGTCTGTCGGGTATTCCAATGTCCTCCGATGACCCGACCGACTCGGCTGCTTATCGAGGGCACTGTAGCCTCGTTCAGCCGCCTGCGAATCCTGTCTCCCCACAGCCTAGTCTGCAAGTCCGCCAACGCAGCATCGACCTCATCGAGGCGAGCGAATAGTGCCACGTCGGCACCGGGCGTCTCCAGCAGCGCGACCCGCATATGACGCAGTCTGTCTTGGGTTCGGTCGATCTCTTCACCCGCACCGGCCACTCGCCGCATCAACTCGCTCGCGTCCTGCTGGAACGCCGCCACCGCTTCGAAGTCGGTGCCCGGTGGCGCGGTGGGCACCGGTTTCACGTTGAACTCTTGGGGAACGCCTAGCCATTGCACTCCCGCGCGAGACACCAGAACCATCTCCACGCTGTACCTACCCGGCGCGACCAGCGGGCCCTGGGGCGGCTGCGCCCAAGGCGGGTTGAACCCAGACGTCGCGAACTCCACGGGGTCCGGCGCCGGCCGGCGCAGATCCCAGTTTATCCGATGGAGACCAATCTTTGCTGGACCTTCTACCCAACGCACGGGCTGGTCGCGATCGTCGCGCACCAGGAGCAACACCCGCGGCGCATCCTCCATCGCCTCTTGCCTGAGGCGGTCCCAGCCTGGGAACGGTACGTTTTCGCCCTGACCACGTAGTTGCTCTTCGCTGTCACGCCGCGCTTCGGCCTGCGTTGACGGAACATCGGCCAGATAGTAAGTGAAGGTTGCCCCGAACGGTGGATTTGAGGCTGTGTAGTCTGTACTGCCTAACGTGGGCTTGCCCCGCGCTTGCATGGGCACGTAAGGCACATACCACCAAGCGTCACGCACTGGGAAAACGGTGCTGCCATTCTCCAGCGCACCCGCAGCAATCTGGCGCAAGGATGAGTAATCGTCTAGAACATAGAATCCCCGTCCAAAGGTGGCGCCTACCAGGTCTCCGTCTCTACGCTGGAGCTTGATATCCCTGAATGCGATTGTGGGTGCACCCGAGAGCTTCAACCAGTTGGTTCCTCGATTCGTGCTCACGTACAGCCCGAACTCCGTGCCAAGAAACAGCAGGTTGGGGTCCTCATGATCCTGCTGCAGTGCCCAGACGATCGTTCCCGCGGGCAGATCGCCCGCAATCGAGCGCCAGGAGCGGCCTCGATCGGTGCTTTCAAATACAAATGGGCT
Source organism: Gemmatimonadota bacterium (assembly GCA_039589275.1). Taxonomy (GTDB): domain Bacteria; phylum Gemmatimonadota; class Gemmatimonadetes; order Gemmatimonadales; family GWC2-71-9. Next base: position 9,853 of record JBDHHP010000062.1, read on the forward strand.
GAACTCGCCTGTCTTATGCGCATCTGCGACTGCGAAGACGCTGTTAGCATCGTGCTGCGAGGCCTCTACGTCATTGATGAAAGAGAACTGCGGCAGGCCTGGCAGGTTGGCGACAGCAGTCCAGGCCTGTCCGCCATCTTCACTCACCTGGACCAACCCGTCATCGCTGCCGACGTAGAGTAAGCCTTCCACGAGCGGCGACTCCGAGATGGCAGTCAAAGTGCCGTACAGTGACATGGCACCGTTGTCGTACAACGCGTCCACGCTCCACACGCGCCCCATCATCTCCAGCTCGTACCTGTTGACGTCGCGCGTGAGGTCGCTGCTAATTGGCGTCCACGAGTTACCGCGATCGCTGCTGCGCCACAACCGCTGCGATCCGAAGTAGAGACGGTTAGCGGCGTGTGGACTCACCAGAACAGGTGCGTCCCAATTCCATCGCTCGGGCGGATCGCCAGGAGCGGGCTGGGGCTGTATGTCCAGTGCCTCTTCACTGCGGCGGTCGTACCGATACAGGTTTCCGACCTGCGTCTCCATGTAGAGTGTGTTGGGATCCTCGGGGTCGAACGCCACGCCGTACCCATCGGCTCCCATCGGCACATACCAGTCTCTGTTGCGGACGCCTTCTACGTTCATTGTGCGCGAGGGGCCCAACAGCGTCCCCAGATCCTGCGCCCCACCCAGCACGTCATAGAACGGTTCCTGGCTGTCGAGGGCAAGCTTGTAGAACTGGGACACGGGCAGGTTGGGAAAGTGGCGCCACGTGTTTCCTTCATCGAACGTCTCATAGAGACCGGCGTCGGTTCCCGCAAGCAGGTGCGTGCCGTCGTGCGGGTCGACCCAGAGGGCGTGGTTGTCACTGTGTTTCTCGTGCCCCGTGCCCAGGAAGTCGAAACTGGCGCCCCCGTCGCGCGTCACATGGAGGAAGACGTCCATCTGATAGACCAGATTCGGATTCTGGGGTGACGCTTCAATCTCCTGGTAGTAGTGCGGGCCAGTCCCACCCGAGATATAGGAGTTCATCCGCTCCCAACTCTCACCCTTGTCGCGCGACCGATAGAAGCCCCGCTCCTCATCATTCGACTCGATCGTAGCGTAGACCAACCCAGGATCAGCGCCGGTCACGGCGAGCCCGATCTTGCCCGCATCTCCCTTTGGAAGACCGCGTTCGATCCGTCGCCAAGTCCCGCCGCCATCGGTGGACTTATGGATGCCCGACTCGGGTCCGCCAGCCAACAGCGCCGCTACGTGACGCCTGCGCTGATACGACGCCGCATACAACACGTCCGGATTCGACGGATCGAATTCCACATCGGTCACACCCGTGTTCTCGTCGATCTCCAGCACCAGGGTCCATGTCACGCCGCCATCGTCGGTCTTGTAGAGACCGCGCTCACCACCCGACGACCACAGCGGCCCCTCAGCGGCCACGAACACGACGTCGCCGTCTCTGGGATCAACCAGGATCTTGCCGATGTGCTGTGATTCCCGCAGTCCCACGCTCTGCCATGATTCCCCTCCGTCGCGGCTGCGATAAACACCGTCTCCCCAGGCAACGTGACGGCCGCTCACGTTCTCACCGGTTCCGACCCATACCACGTCCGGATTGCCGGGATCGAGCGCAATGGCCCCAATCGAATACGAGGGTTGATCGTCGAAGACCGGATCCCAAGTGATGCCCGCGTTCGTCGTCTTCCACAGCCCGCCCGACCCAACCGCCACATACCAAGTGCTGCCTTTCGAGGGGTGCACGGCTATGTCGGCAATGCGCCCGCCCATCACCGCGGGACCGATGCCGCGCAGCTCGAGCCCCGACACAGCCCGCTCGATCGCTTCTCGGTCCGGCGCCTGAGCCGTTAGGCCGGTGCTCCATAACAGTGTCAAAGCAGCCAAGCTCAACAGTCTCGCTCTAGTCGAGTAGATGGTCATCGAAGTTCCTTCCAGGTACAGTTGTTTCCGGCTTATCTAGACCTGATTGTCTGCCTCTTTGGCAAGCGATCGTTTGGCCGTGAGAGAGTCGATCGAGATCTTCCAGGTCCTCACGTTATCTAGGCGAACACCAGCAAGATCCCGCGCATCGTCGGAGTACTGCCCCGTTACCTGCGCGAGCGCATGCGTCTTCAGCTCCGGATCAACTAGCTCGTCAATCGTGCCGTATCCGATCACGCTTTCGTAGGAGAACGTCGCGTCACAGGGCTGGGGCCCACCCTGCACAAATCGCACGTTGCGCTCGAATTCGAAGCACACCCTGTTGTTGGCCTCGAAGTAATCGATCTTCTTGCCGGTCCGCGCGGTATGGATGTAGATCGCCTCGCCGTCGTAGCCAAACGACACGGGTACCAGATAGGGTAAGTCATTCAGGGAAAGAGCAAGACGACAGACCTCACTCCCGCGTATGATGGCATCGATCTCCTCGCGGCTATCAACCTGACGGTCACTGCGTCGCATTCCGGCTTGATCCTCTTGCATCACGTCCATCGCACTCAGACCCCGAATTGCCTCAGATGATGATCACAGTGCCTGTACTGTAGCACACCCCAAGCGCGCCCGGAGATGCGGCCGAATACTAGGCTCTTTGGCCACGCGTCGTCCGCACTTCGCTGGCCAAACTCGTCGATGGTCTGACGCAACGTGGCGCAATCCTCATCCCAATCTGCCGGCGATTTCTCTAGGAATTCGCGCGGCGCCTTCGCCTTGCCTTTGGGCAACGGAGCCAGGTAGATCACGAACAAGTTGAGCGGCCACAGCGTCAGCGGTCCGCGTGGCTCACGCGGGCAATCGGGAGCTAGGCTGATCCGCAGAGCCTCGGCTACGTGGCAGACCATCTCATCCGCTGAGAAGCTGCCCCATTTAGCCTCATGCCCTGGTGTCAGTCGATCGAGCCGTTCGATGATGCGGGTGCGGTCAATTGGATTGAACAAGGACTTCATAGTGACTCTCGACCTCCGTGCGAAGCCTTCCGCTGCTTCTTACGCATCCGTTGTTGTACAAGCTCGCCGAGCAGAAATGCTGGCGGGCACACGGGTCCGTACATGAACCACTCGAGGGCCAGTTGATCGTACAACCTCCGTTCCTCAAACATGCCCTGCAGTCCAAATACCAGCACGGCAGCTGCAACTAGTACGGCCGGCCAGAAGCCAGAGTGCGGATACGCAATCTCACCCGCCACCGCTCCGAATCCCATGAGCCAAGCTTCATGAGGCCGTTCCGCCGTGCGCCTGCGCCAGGTCGCGAAGGGCGAGAACGGTCTTCCAGGTCCGTGACGTCGCGGCGACACCCAATTTCTTCTCGAAGAAGTTGTTGTGCAGCTTGGTGCGGCTGTAGCCGTCGGGACAGTGCACGTAGATGTCCTCTCCTGTGACGATGAACTCATCGGACGAACCCGGCGGAGCGTGCAGCGCGCGAACGTCGGAGGCCTTTGGCGACTGTGCAAGGAAGGTAACGTGGCACTTCGTGGGGTCTACACGCCGTTTGCCTAAGAACGGGTTGTTCTCCGCCACCTTCTGGATCTCTTTGCGGTTCCGAATCACGACCGCAACTGAGTATCCAATCGACTTCTCGATCTCGGCGCGTATCAAGAGTGCGAGTCTAGCGGGGTCACTCCGGTGAGTTCCAAATACGACGTTGCCACTCTGCACGTATGACTTCGGGTCCTCGAAGCTCAGAGATTCGTACACGTCTCGTAGCTGCTGCATGGATAGCCGCTTGTGGCCGCCGACGTTGATGCCGCGGATCATCGATACGTAGGTGTGGCTTGCTCGTCTCGGGCTCATGGGCGGCACCTGGCGATTAGGATAGTTGCTGTGGCCGGGAGCAGGTGCCGTTCAATCACAGGAGAAACGGGCCCTCACGGCCGCACTCACGTCGGTTGGCTTGCCTGTCTCGGGATCGATCGGGCACCAGACGGTGCGCGCCCGCGCCAGGACTCGGTCGTCTGATACGCGGCGTAGCTCGGTGTGACGGTCAAAGGCGCGCCGCGTTGCAGTCCCGACCCATGTGTGGGCAACGATCTCGTCGCCCATGAACGCCGGCCGCTTGTAGTCGATTTCGTGACGCACGACGACCCACAGCAGTTGGGCCTGATCCGCTGGACTAGCGGCGGCCCGCCAGTGGGCAACGGCAGCATCCTGCACCCACCGCAGGAAGACGACGTTGTTCACGTGGCCGAGTTCATCGATATCGGCCGGCTGTATGACTATTGGCAGTTTGAAGCGCTCGCGCGCCGAGTTCGATTCCATTCTCAATCCACTCGATTGATGAACTGAAGCGCGGCCTTAGCCGCTTTGCGACGAATCCTCACAAAGTCGCTAGTGCGCCCGCCGAAACATAGAGACAGGGGAATCCAGTAACCAGGCTCGCCAAAACCCCGCACGGATCTCATCTTTGCCATATGTCGACGTGTACTGAAATGAGGCCAGAAGGAAGACCCCAATGACTAGCCGACTATCTCGCCGCCACTTTCTCGAGTTGACCGGAGGCGCACTTGGCGTCTCTGCCACCACCGCCTGTGCCGCCACCCAAGCAGCTCCGACACAGACCCCACAACCGGATGCCGGGCCCAGGGCGTTCGCGATACACAATCCCGACCCATGGATCGAGATCGACCGCGCGGCGTTCCAGCACAACGTGCGTGAAGCGTCTCGCTTGGCCGGCGGGCGTCCCATTCTCGCCGTGGTCAAGAACAACGCTTACGGCCTAGGAGACCGCACCGTGGGCCCGCTACTCGCCGATTGCCCTGAGGTCGGTGGCATTGCCTGCGTCAGGGTACAGGAGGGCATCGTCATGAGGGAGGCAGGAGTGACCAAACCGATCCTCAACATGGCGGAAGTGTCCGAGCAGGAGATGGAGGAATCGGTGCGACGCGGGATCACGTCCTCGCTTTGGCTCGACGATGCGCCCCGGCGCGTCGAACGTGTTGCGCGACGATTGGGACGTTCGGTGCCAGTCCAGCTCTTTATTGATACCGGAATGAACCGCGAGGGCATGCCATACAGCCGTGCCTGGGAGTGGATGGGTACCCTGTGTAACAGCAACTCGGCGGACGTGGTTGGCACGTACACCATGTTCGTCCACGAGCTGGAGTTCGATCGGGTACAACTGGAGCGTTTCCAAAACATTGTCTCGCTGGCTCGGGCGAGCGGGCTGGAACTGGGCACCCTACACGCATCCCCAACGTTTGAGCTGTTCCAACTTCCCCAGGCGCATCTGGACATGGTGCGACCGGGCAACGCGCTATTCGGTAACTACCCCAGCGCTGAGGGTATGCACGAGCTGGCCGACCTCAAGACGGTGTTTCGGTTATGCGCCAAGATCGTTCGACTCGAGCGGCTCGAACCCGGCGAGAGTGCCGGTTTTTACCGCTCCCACATGGTCGAGCGACCCACCTGGGTAGCGCTGTTGCCGATAGGACACACCGATGGTTACCCACATACAGCGGCCGGCACCTGCGAAGTCCTAATCGGTGGCCGCCTCTATCCAGTGGTCGCGAGCGTCAACTCGGCACACACGATCGTAGAGATCGGAGCCGAGAAGACAGTTGAAGTGGGTGACGTGGCCACTCTTATCGGTCCCGACAATCCGGCGATACTGCCGCACACCGTGGCCGACCGAACCGGGGTGAGATTCCTGAGACTGATTCAGAAGATGAACGCGAGGTTGCCGCGTCGGGTGGTGTGACACAACAAGGACGGACTAGGGCTTACTCACTCTCAATGGCCGCGCGACACCGGTTCACGACTTCTCCGGCGGGTTCGATCGAGTGAACACCCGCCACGCTCTTGCCCGCCTGCCAATAGTCCATGCTGCCACTCTCGTCCATTGAAGCTCGCTTCATCTGCCGCACCGACCGTAAGGCGTAGATGGTTCGCATCAAGCGCTTGGTCTTGCGGCCGCGCAACATCCAGCGAGCGAAAGCGCCAGCCTTCAGTCCCATCCGCTCCACGTACGGCGTGCGAATGACAGCGAGAGGAACGCCCGTGATCCGCTCGCTCAGTACGATGTCATCGGCCTTTGCCCTAACCACCGCCTGCTTGTAGGCTTGGCTGGAACGGCACTCATCTGTGGCAATGAAGCGCGTACCCATCTGCACGCCTTGATAGCCCAGCGCGAGCGCCTGCCGGAATCCCTCGGGAGTCGACACTCCACCGGCACAAATCACCGGCACTCCTAAATCACCCAACTCTTCCATCAGTTGCTCGGCCGACTTTGGGCCCGCATGTCCTCCAGCTCGTCGGTTGACCGCGATCAAGCCATGCACCCCCGATTCCAAGCCCTTGAGTGCCCATTTGCGCTCCGTCACGTCGTGATACACCAAGCCGCCTACCTCATTCACCCGGTCCACGATCCAACGTGGCTTCCCCAACGAGGTGACGAAGAACCGGACTCCTTCCTCGAGCGCTATCTCCACCCACTGCACCATCCTGTTGTGATATACCTTGGACAACGACTCGATCAGCGCATTCATGCCGATCGGCTTGTCACCTGCAAGGTGCTTCGTTCGCCTCAGTCCCTCCCGCAGGTCATAACCATACACATAGGTGAACGACATTGGCTGAACGATCCCCATGCCACCGGCTTTTGATACCGCCGCCACCAGTTCCGGATTGCTGCAAGGGTACATCGCACCGCAGATGAGCGGTACCTCGATGCCGGCAGCACGAGTGAATTTGTTCACTTCTTGACTGCTCCTGACCTAGGCGTCACGCACTGCTTCAGCTATTGCAGCGCCGAGTTCGGCCGTTGTAGCCGTGCCACCCATGTCGGGTGTGAGCAGCCGTGGTTCCACCAGGACGAGTTCGATCGCGCGTTCAATAGCCTCGGCCGCTTCTATCTCCCCCAGGTGTTCCAGCATCATCGCACCGGACCAGATCTGCGCCACGGGATTGGCAATACCCTGCCCCGCGATGTCGGGCGCCGAGCCGTGAACCGGCTCGAACATAGAGGGGAACTCGCGCTCCGGGTTGATGTTGGCAGAAGGGGCAATGCCAATGGTGCCGGCAATCGCCGGCCCAAGGTCGGACAGTATGTCACCGAACAAGTTGCTGCCCACCACAACGTCGAACCAATCGGGATGGAGCACGAAGTTGGCTGTGAGAATATCGATATGGTATTGGTCGGTGCGCACTTCAGGATACTCAGCGGCGATCACTCTGAATCGCTCGTCCCAGTAGGGCATCGTGTGCACGATGCCATTCGACTTGGTGGCGGATGTGAGATGTTTCTTGGGACGACTGCGCGCGAGTTCGAACGCGTGGCGCATGACCCGGTCGACGCCGGTCCGAGTGAACACGGACTGCTGTACCACTTTCTCCTCTGAGGTACCCTCGTGCAACCGCTCACCGATCTCGGAGTACTCACCCTCGCTGTTCTCGCGTACCACAACGAAATCGATGTCCTGGCGACCGCGACCCCGCAGCGGGCTCTGCACTCCGGCCAGCAGACGCACGGGCCGCAGGTTGATGTATTGGTGTAGTTCGCGCCGTATCGGAATGAGTAATCCCCAGAGGCTCACGTGGTCCGGCACTCCCGGGTAACCCACCGCGCCGAGGAAGATCGCGTCTGACTCGTTGAGCTGCGCAATGCCGTCCTCCGGCATCAGGCGGCCCGTGTGCGCGTATCTCTCGCAACCCCAGTCGTAGTACTGCCATTCGAATTCGATGCCAAACCGAGCGCCCGCCGCCTCGAGCACGCGGATTCCTTCAGGCACGACTTCTTTGCCGATACCATCTCCCGGGATGGCGGCCACTCGATAGCGGCTCATGCGGTCTCCTCAAGTCTCCAGGACTCCGGATAATCCACGTCTCGGGGACCTAGCGCAACTGAAACGCGTCGCGCTGGGGGCACGTAGGGTCCAGGGCAAAGACTAGTTGGTCCACGACCCTTTACCGACCCGCGATCATGGAAACACTGCTGCAAGATCTGAAGTTTGGCGTGAAGCTCCTCTGGAAGGAAAAGGCGTTCGCAACCACCGTTCTGCTCACGCTGGCCGTATGTATCGGCGCCAATACCACCATCTTCAGCGTCGTGAACACCGTCCTGCTCAACCCCCTGCCGTTCTACGAATCGGACCGGCTGGTCCGCGTGTTCAACAGCTACCCCAGCGCCGGGGCCGAGCGCGCCTCAAACTCCGCGCCCGACTACTTCTTCCGCCGGGAACGGGTCCAGGCCTTCGATGAGGTCGCGGCCTACCAGTATTGGGGCAATACAGTTGGCGAGCCGGGCAGCACAGAGCAGGTGAGGACGATGCGCGTTACGCCTTCCTTCTTCCCAATGCTCGGGGTGCAGCCGGTCGTGGGACGCACCTTCACTGAGGAGGAGATGGACATCGGTAACGAGCAGAAGGTCGTCCTGAGCTACGGCTTCTGGCAGGAGCGGTTCGGTGGCGATCCAGCAGCGGTGGGTCAGTCTCTCCGGTTGGACGGTCGTCCTTTCACCATTGTCGGAGTCCTTGGTGAGGAGTTCCGGTTCTTGGGCCAGCGCGAGAGCCGGTTCTACTTGCCAATTCCGTTCACAGAGGAGCAAAGGACCCCTGCTAGCCTCCACAACAACAACTACGAGATGATAGCCCGGCTCGCTCCTGCAGCAACCATCGAGCAGGCGTCGAGCCAGATCGCGGCGTTGGATCTGGCACTGTTGGAGGAGGCACCAATACCCAATATGGGTCAGATCTTGGACGACGCGGGCTATCACGTCGAGGTGCACAGTCTGAAAGCGGATCTGCTACGGGACATTCGCCCCACGTTCATGATGCTATGGGTCGGAGTCGCCTTCGTCCTACTCATTGGCTGTCTCAACATTGCCAACCTGATGCTGGCGCGATCCAACGTGCGCATGAAGGAGTTGGCCACGCGGATGGCATTGGGGTCCGACCGCGCGCGACTATCCCGTCAACTGCTGACTGAAGCCGTGCTGATATCACTGCTTGGCGGCGTGCTCGGACTAGCCCTGGGCGGCGGAGGCCTCAATCTCGTGGCCGGCATGGGTGTGGACGATCTACCACGTGGAACCGAGGTGGCAATAGACGGCGGTGCGCTGCTCTTCACCCTGGTCGTCGCGCTGATCGCCGGGGTGTTCTTTGGCGCGATTCCACTGGCGCACGTATTCCGCTCGGATCTGAGTTCCGTGTTCCGTGCAGATAGTAGATCCGGCACGGCGAACCGTCGTATGGTGCTCCTCAGAAGCGCCATGGTGACGGGACAGGTAGCCATCGCGTTCATACTACTCATCGGCGCGGGACTGATGTTGGCCAGCCTGCGTTCTGCCCTGAGTGTAGATCCGGGATTTCAGCCGAGCTCCGTGCTGACCGGATATCTGTCGCTGCCGGAGTCCAACTACCCGGACGACGAAACCCAGAGGCAGTTCATCGACGAGATGTTGAGCGACGTACGTAGCCTTCCGGGCGTCACGGCCGCAAGCGTCACCAGTATGATTCCTTTCGGAGGTGGCGGCAGTTCCAGTGTGATCATGCCAGAGGGGTACGTGCCCAGAGAGGGTGAGTCACTACTGTCTCCGTTCAACACGACTGCTGGGCCGGGCTACTTCGAGGCTCTCGATATCCCTTTGATTGCCGGTAGGTTCTTCGCTGAATCCGACAATCAGGACGCGCAGCAGGTGATCATCATCGATGACTGGTTGGCGCAGCGCTTCTTCTCCAATGAGAGCCCGCTGGGCAAGCGTATGCTGTGGGGCACCATTCCGGGTATGGAGGAGGACCAAGAGCCGTTTCTATACACAATCGTCGGGGTCGTAGGTAGCATCAAGCAGAACGACCTCACCGAGGCAGAGCAGGTCGGTGCCTACTACTTCACATACAAACAACGTCCCCGCTCGTTCATGACGCTTACCGTGCGGACCGCCGTGGAGCCGGTCACGCTCACGGCTCCGATTCGACAGGCGGTGGGGCGCATCGACCCGGACCTGCCGTTCTACTATCCCGAAACCCTGGCTCACCGAGTCTCGGAGTCGCTCGTCACGCGCCGCACCCCTATGGTGCTCCTGGCGGGATTCGCGGGCGTGGCCCTGCTGCTCGCCGCGGTCGGGATCTACGGAATTCTGGCATACTCGGTTACGCAGCGCACCCGGGAACTCGGCATTCGTATGGCCCTGGGAAGCAGCCCCACCGAGGTGTCACGCCTAGTGGTCCTCCAGGGCGTCAGGGTACTTGGCCTTGGTCTCCTGATCGGACTCGGCGGCAGTGTCTTGTTAGTGCGGCTGATCCAGTCGCTGCTCTACGGGGTCCAGCCAACCGATCCAATGGTTCTCCTAAGCGTAGCTGCCACGCTGACGCTGGTCGGCTTTGGCGCCTGCCTGCTGCCAGCGCGGCGTGCGACACGGATCGATCCGACGGTAGCCTTGAACACGGAATAGCGGCCGCGGATAGCCGCTGAAGAGAGCTGATTCACGCAGATTGGTAGGACGCAGCTACCCGTTGAGCCAGCCAACGCGGCCGGGCCAAGACGGCCACCGTCGTACAACGGTCTCTCAGAGCAGCAAGATGTAGCGATGGTGCGTGAGGGGCAGGAGCGGGTCAGAACCTGAGCAGATGGCCCACCCAAAGCGCCAGGAAGTTCAGTCTTCCGTCCTCAACTCCTGCTATGTCGCCCGGTCCTGCGGTCGAGTGATATCGCAGTCCGACGTCCAGGGCGACACCGGTCCTCAGGTAGTACTCCACACCTAGGCTACCCGTCCAACCGATGTCCCAACCAGGCTCCACCAACTGCGGGCCACCTTCAGATACTCTTGTTCGCGACTCCCACCCATAAGCTCCGCCTCCGAGGCTCACGTAGGGCCGAATGAGCGCGTCTGGTGCTCGAACGATCACACTAGTGGTGATGGGATAAACGAATAGCGCCCCGCCTGGTGCCTCCGAACGGGCGAACCGTTGGTAGCCACCTAGGAATTCGATCGCGCCAAGTCGAAGCTTCACCCAGAGGTTGCGCCATAACAGGAAGCCAGTCGACGTGTTGAACACGTCGGAGTACCCGGCCTGGGGATACGCCACGTGTAAGCCGAGATTGGGAGAGCCCAGTGCACGCTCAGACCATCCACCGCGAGGAACCAGCCCGAGACGCTCCAACTCACGACGATCTTGTCCGCTTCGGATGTCGTCCACGTAGCGCGGGGTGCGAAAGATGTAGAGGTAGTACCACGGTTGTAGGAGATCCTCAATGAGTGAGCGTAGAAACGGGATTCTCCTAACACGATAGGCCCTGTAGTCCATACCAGGTGCCGTCCGGTTCCACGCCGAGTTGAAAGTAGGCCCAAAGGGGGCACGGTTTCCTACATCTCCCATAGTGGAGCCCAGTGACGGAGCACTGGGAAAGCCCCAGCGTACTGGAATCACAAAGCCAATCCAATCGCGGAGGATTTCGGGCCTGTCGATGTAGTCGATCCGGCTGGGCTCAGGGGTGAGGA
>JBDHHP010000063.1:0-30053 GCA_039589275.1 Gemmatimonadota bacterium
CCGCTTTCGCGGCCCCAGGGGTGGATCTCGATCTGCCACATGCCGGCGTAGAGAATCCGCGGGTTGCCGGGATCCATCACGATATCCGACGCGCCTGTGTTCTGATCCACGAACAAGACGTGCTCCCAGCTCTGACCGCCGTCGGTGGTGCGGTAAACGCCACGCTCCTGCTGGGGACTGTACGCGTGGCCCACGGCAGCCGCGTAAACGACATCCGGATTAGTGGGGTGAACGATGACACGCGCGATGCGGCCGGTGTTGTCCAGTCCCATGTGCTGCCAGCTGTCGCCACCGTCCGTGGATCGGTAGACGCCGTTGCCGATTGAGATGTTCGACCGAATGAACGGCTCTCCAGTTCCAGCCCACACGATATTGGGGTCCGATGGCGCAACAGCGAGTGCGCCGATCGAATGCACCGTCTGGTCGTCAAACAGCGGAGCCCAATGCAGTCCGGCATCGCTCGTCTTCCAGATACCGCCCGACGCGGCGCCAGCATAGTAGGTCATACGGTCGCCGGTGATCCCGACGACGGAGCTAACGCGGTTACCTACCGGACCGATGTGCCGGAAACTCAGCTGAGCGAGCTGATCAGAGTTGAGCTGTTGCGCAATGACGGATGGTGTGGAACATACCAACGCGACAGCAGTGATCACCGCGCGTATTTGGCCAGGCGAACGGAAACCGCGCATAGCGAGATCCTCGGGAACGAGTCCCCGCTATGATCTCACCGGACGAATGGAGTGGCAAGGGGTGGTATTTGAACCAGCCTTGCAGAGCGCGTAGGTTCTAGCTTCAACCGGAGGTGAAAGTGGTTCGCCCGATATCCAATGGCGCACGCCGCTGTGGCGTCGCGTTCTGTTTGACCGGGTCACTCGTCTGCCTAACAATCCCTGTGGCCGGGCTTGACCAACAGCCGCCAGCGCCACTCAAGGTCGTGCTGGATACCGACCTCGGATTCGCCAGCGACGATGCGATGGCGCTACTCCTGCTGTTGCGGTCCAGCAAGGTCAATCTACTTGGAGTCACCGTGGTCACCGGAAATGCTTGGCTGGAACAGGAGGTGGCCAACACTCTGCGTCTGCTCGAGATTGCCGACCGCACCGAGGTTCCTGTCTACGCCGGTGCCGAAGACCCACTCGTGAACAGCGCGGCAGAAATGAGATTGCGGGAATCCCTGTATGGTGAGACCAGTGAAGGCGGATACAAGGGGGCATGGAGGCCCGACGGCCCCCAGCGCGAAGAGGTTCGCGTGCCAGACACCAGGTTCGCGCAGAACGAAGCCGAGCCGCTCTCTGCACCCGAGTTCCTCATCCGCACGATTCGCGATCACCCCGGTGAAGTGGTTGTAGCCGCCATCGGCCCACTGACCAACGTTGCCCTTGCGGTTGCCCTGGACCCCGAGGTGGCTGGGCTAGCCAAGAAGCTGGTGGTTATGGGGGGCGGGATCGGCACTCGACCTGAGTTCAACTTCTGGATGGATCCAGAAGCAGCACGCGTTGCGTTACGCGCGCCTTGGCCCGAGGTGGTTGTGACTCCACTCAACATCTGCCGGCAGGCGCCGTTCACGCCGGAGGTGGCAGAGGCAGCCGCGCAGGGCGACTCGCCAATTGCTCATTACTTCGCTGACACGTTCGTGGCAGACCACTGGGCGCCTGCGACCAGCCTCATGTACGACCAGATCGCCGTGTTGTCGTTGCTGGAACCCGACGTAGTGCTGCGCTCCGAGACTCTCTGGCTGGATGTCGAGATCGACCACGGGGCATCGTACGGAACGACTCTCTCCTGGAACTCCAGTCTGGAACCACCACCAGGAGTACGAGAAGTCGAGGTCCAGTTCGACCTCGACTATCCGCGTTTCATCGAACACTTTCTCACACTGATGGCACAGCCTTAACAGAGAAGATCATCGAGCAGGGAGAGACACCGTGGTCATAGTCGAGTCCTATCCGCTTGCGGTCCTGATGTGCTTCATCACGATGCTATGCTGGGGATCGTGGGCCAACACACAGAAGCTGGCCAGCAAAGAATGGCGGTTTCAGCTGTTCTACTGGGATTACGCCATCGGCGTGCTGCTGCTGTCGCTGCTCTTTTCATTCACTCTAGGCAGCTTCGGCTCCCAAGGCAGACCGTTTCTTGCTGACATTGGCCAAGCAAGCGGCAACGCGATCTGGTCGGCACTGCTCGGTGGCATCGTATTCAACCTGTCGAACATCCTGCTGGTGGCAGCCATCGATATCGCGGGCATGGCTGTGGCGTTTCCCATTGGAGTAGGCCTGGCTCTCGTGATCGGCGTGGTCGTCAACTACGTCAAGCTGCCCGTGGGCGATCCGATCCTGCTATTGGCAGGTGTGGCTGGGGTGGTGATCGCAATCCTGCTCGACGCGCTCGCATACCGCCGGCTCCCGACCGACCGGCAGACCACCACCAAGGGAATCCTCATATCGATCGCGGCAGGCGTACTGATGGGGTTCTTCTTCCGATTCGTCGTGGCCTCCATGGCGACGGATTTCGCGAACCCCGAGCCGGGAATGCTCACGCCGTACACCGCCGTGTTCTTCTTCTCTGTGGGACTGCTACTCAGCAACTTCGTGTGGAACTCGATCGTGATGAAGAAACCCTTCGTCGGCGATCCCGTACCATATGGTGACTACTTCACGAAGGGCAGTGCCAAGCTCCACATGGTGGGGATTCTCGGCGGCATCATATGGAGCGTTGGGATGTCGTTTAGTATCGTCGCCTCGGGCACGGCAGGTCCTTCGATCTCGTACGGACTGGGCCAAGGCGCGACCATGATCGCTGCCTTCTGGGGTGTGTTCATCTGGAAGGAGTTCAAGGACGCCCCACCGCGCACCGGCAGCTTGCTTGCACTGATGTTCGTCTTTTACATCGTGGGTCTCGGTCTGATCGTCTACGCCGGCACCTGACATCGAATTGACACAGTAGAAGGACTCTTGAGAATGGGCAGCAAGGTCGTCGTAGTTGGTAGCTCCAACACCGATATGATCATCACGCTCAACCGGCTTCCAAAGCCTGGCGAGACGGTGATCGGCGGCGAGTTCTCCACCGCAGCGGGTGGCAAGGGCGCCAATCAAGCGGTCGCCGCAGCGCGTGCCGGCGGTGAGGTCACGTTGGTGGCGCGCGTGGGCGCCGACATGTTCGGTCACCAGGCCGTGGAGCGGTTTGCGATAGATGGGATCGATGTGCGCCACGTTCTAGAGGATTCGGGCGCACCCTCGGGCGTCGCCTTGATCTTCGTAGACCAGCACGGGGAGAACAGCATTGCAGTTGCTTCCGGTGCCAATGCCCGGCTCGCGCCGTCGGATGTACTGGCGGCCCGCGACGTGATCAGTTCCGCCGACATCATGGTCACTCAACTGGAGACACCCCTGGAGACCGTGCGGTCTGCCGTAGAGCTAGCAGTGGACTGCGGCGTGCGGGTAGTCCTGAACCCGGCTCCGGCCCAGCCACTGGACGAAGCAGTCCTGCGACACGTGTCAGTGCTGACACCGAACGAAACAGAGGCAGCGCTGCTCACGGGTGTGGACGTATCGAGCGACAGTGACGCCGAGACAGCGGCCGCGAGACTGTTCGACATGGGTGTTCAGACAGTCTTGATCACACTGGGTTCGCGCGGCGCGCTCGTGTTCGACTCGGATCACCGGGAACTGATCCCCGGTTTCACGGTGGAGGCAGTCGATACAACCGCCGCAGGCGACGTGTTCAACGGTGCCCTGGCGGTTGCCCTAGCCAACGGAGGCCCGCTAGTCGATGCAGTCCGATTCGCCAACGCAGCCGCTGCACTGTCGGTGACCAAGCTGGGGGCACAACCGTCGGCGCCGCACCGAGAACACATCGAGGAGTTTCTGCAGGCTAATCTACCGTGAATCTGGCCGTTCGCACCAAGGCCTGGGGTTGGGGGTCTCCGCCGTTCTGCAACCTTTAGCTGTTTTCCCGCGTCTTAGAAGGAAGTCACAGCCCCCCCAAGCGAGAACGGTTCATGACGACGCGCCTCGCCATGTTGCCCCTGCTCTTGGGAGCGCCGCTCGTAGCACAGAGCGTGCATCCCACACCCCCAACCGAGGTCCGTGCGGTGCGGCTCGAGGAAGCCGTCAACCTCGACGGCAGGCTGGACGAAGCGATTTGGCGCACAGCTAACGCAGCATCCGGCTTCCAACAGATGCAGCCCGACGAGGGTGAATCCGCGACACAGAGAACCGAGGTGCGGTTCACCTATGATACCGAAGCGATGTACGTGGGCGCCCGCATGTACGACAGCCTGGGCGCGGCCGGAGTGCAGACGAGACTAGTGCGGCGGGACGCGGAGTTCAGCTCCGATTACCTATCGGTCGTTGTCGATCCGTATCACGACCACATTGGCCGGCTGTTCTTCATGGTGAACCCGTCGGGGGTTCGCACCGACATGAACGGACTCGGCGGCGGCATGGATCCGTCATGGGACCCGGTGTGGGAGGCGAAGACAAACATCGACTCCCTCGGCTGGACAGCCGAGCTGCGGATTCCGTTCTCACAGCTCCGATACCCGGAGACACGAGAACCACAGACGTGGGGTCTCCAGATCTGGCGTCAAGTGAACCGGCTGAACGAGCTGCAGATGTGGTCGTTCTGGGGACGCACCGAGACCGGCGGTCCATCGAGGTTCGGGCATCTCAGCGATCTGGAGATCCAGGCGTCTCCGCAGCGCGCCGAGATCCTACCGTACGTGGTGGGCCGATCGAGCAACTCACCAGTTCCCGATGCGGCGGACCCGTTCTCGGACCCACACGAACAGGACGGCCGGTTGGGCGCTGACGCCCGGGTGCTGCTCACCTCCAACCTCACGCTCAACCTGACCGTGAACCCCGACTTCGGACAGGTCGAAGTGGACCCGGCCGTAGTAAACCTCAGCGCATTCGAGACATTCTTCCAGGAACGTCGGCCGTTCTTCGTGGAGGGCGCCGGCTATTTCGGCTTCGGTGGGCTCAGTTGTTTCTTCTGCTCCAACGTGTCGAGCCTCTCGATGTTCTACACGCGGCGCATCGGCCGGGCACCACAGGCGGCAGACAACGCGTACACGGCAGGGCCATACGCTGACGTGCCAGACAACACGACAATTCTGGGCGCGGCGAAGCTCACAGGTCGCACGCCGAACGGCTGGTCGGTCGGCGTACTCGATGCAGTGACCCAACGCGAACGCGCCCCGGTGCAGCACTCGGATGGCTCGCGCTCGTCTATAACCGTCGAACCGTTCACCAACTACTTTGTAGGCCGGGTGGCAAGAGACCTACGTGACGGGGGCACGGTGCTACGCGGGATGGTGTCCTCCGTCTGGCGAGACCTCGACTCGCCGGCTTTAAAGGGGCAGCTCAACAGCCACGCAGAGACGGCGGGTCTCTCGACCGAATGGTGGTTCGGGAACCGCGACTACCGCTTGATGGCGCAGGTCGCGGGGACCCAGGTCAGCGGCGACTCCAGTGCGATTCTGCGGCTGCAGCGCTCGAGCGCACGGTACTTCCAGCGACCCGATCGGGATGGCGGGGGCAACGGTCTTCTAAGTGACGGATTCGATCCGTCGCTCACTGTGATGCGCGGGTTGGGTGGCTATGCGCGGTTCTCCCGCGAGTCGGGCAGCCTGTTGTGGGAGGTCGCCACCAATGTGCGCACACCCGGTTTCGAAAACAACGACATCGCGTTCATGTCTCGGGCCGACTACTGGTGGACCAACGCTAACGTTCTAGGTCAGTTCACCGAGCCCACCCCGTGGTACCGTACACTCGTCTTGATTGGGGGCGGACAACAGGAATACAACTTCGACGGTGACGTTACCGACCGTCAGGTGCAACTATTCGGGTACTGGGAGCTGCTGGACTACTGGGACATTCAGGCCTTCTGGATTCATCGCTGGACCACGTCGGACGACAGGCTCACGCGCGGGGGGCCCGTCGTGAACCGACCGGGCTACAACTACTGGCAGCTCAACGTCTCCAGCGACTCACGCAAGGCGCTGGTGCTTTCTGCAAATCCAAACTACGGCCGCGGGGCGGAGGGAACTGACGCGTGGACGGCTGACCTGGGTGTCACCTGGCGACCGGCCTCGAACGTGTCGCTGTCGCTCAGCCCTCGGTACAACTACGACGAGACGAGCGCCCAGTATCTGATGAGCGTCGCCGACTCGACTGCCACCTCGTTTTTTGGTCGCCGCTACGTATTCGCGGGAATCACGCAGCGTACGCTGTCGATGAACACTCGGCTCAACATCACGTTCTCGCCCAACCTGACACTGGAACTGTTCGCACAGCCCTTCATCGCAAGCGGTGACTACACGGACTTCAAGGAGTTCGCCGCCCCGCGCCAGCTCACGAAGCTGGTGTACGGACAGGATATCGGGTCCCTGGCAACGGAGGATGTGGATGGCACACGGCAATACACTATCGATCCGGATGGCAGCGGGCCCGCTGAGCCGTTTCAATTCTCCGAACCGGATTTTACACTGCGGTCGCTACGCGGTAACGCCGTGTTGCGGTGGGAGTACAGTCCGGGCTCGACGCTATTCCTTGTATGGACCCGGTCAAGCTCCTCGACCCTGGATTTCGGGACGCTCGACCTCAACCGTGATACCGGCGCGCTGTTCGAAGGTCCGGCGGACAACATCTTCCTGATCAAGATCAACTACTGGCTTGGGCTATAGGGCCAGGTCGGCATCCTCTGCGCCCGACCTGTGTTGCCTGCCAGTGACACACGCAGCGCCATCCCCGCGCGCGGCGACCTCCGAAAAACACCGAGCCATCAGCCCGCCTCGGCATTGCCTGCGTAAGTCGTTGCCCAGAAGGCAGTTGAAGCTGCGGCCGATTTTGTGATCTAGATCACAATTCGGTGCGATCCTTGCGCAGTCATAGGCCCTCGAACCGATACCCCAGGCACCGCACGCAGAGAGGATTCCTAGATGCTGCTCCAACTGGTGATGAAGCTTTGGTTGATCGCGGTTGTGTCTGCTGTGCGGTTTCTCCTCCCCTGGACCGCGTAGCCGACACAACATCAGTATCAACAACCGATCAGATAGGGAGCGAATACTGAAGGCCCCGACGTCAACCCGGCGCCGGGGCCTCTTGCGCGATTATCCGCGTCGATCAGTCTAGATCCGCGCCTATCCGCGGCCGCGTCGTGACTCTCGAATCGAGATCGTCCCATCTCCGGTCCGAGCCGTCAACAGCGGGCCACCGCCGTTCAATTTGCCGCGAGCCCCGGACCGACCGAGCCGGCCCACCATCTGCATCTCGAGATCCACGTGCACGTCGGAGCCCTGCAGTTCGACGTCGGCCTGTAGATCGGGGCTGGCGTACACCGTTATGTCCCCGTCACCGGTGCGCAATTCGACCTCGCCCGGGTCCACCAAATCAACCCTTATGTCGCCGTCACTCGTCCTGATTTGAGCGTTGCCGCCCCTGACGTTGACGTCCACGTCCCCATCGCTGGTCTCCACCCTGATTATCTCCGCCTGAAGTGACTCCGCGGTCACGTCACCGTCGCTCGTCTCGATCGACACTTCGGGTCCACGGAGCGCACCGACCACGATGTCACCGTCGGATGTGTGCAGCTCTACTCGGCCATCGACGCTGCCGATGTCCACGTCTCCATCGGCTGTGCGGATGTCGACGTCGAAGCGTTCCGGAATGGTGATCTCGACCTTGATGCCGACCCCGCGCTTGTCGCTCCATTCACGACTGCGTATGCGGGGGTCCCTTGAGCGCACGATGAGTCCGTCTCCTTCGGGCCCAACCTCGAACTGCATGCGCTCAAACACCTCCCGCCCCCACTCCATGTCGCGCGCCTCGACAAACACCTTGACGGACGCCGAACCTGCGGCACCGGACCGCACCTCAACGTCGCCGTCGCCAACTTGGACCGCTAGCAAGCCCGCTCCAACACTGAAGCTCTGATCCAACATCAGTTCGCCGAACCGTTGACCCGGCCCGGCTGCTTCTTGGGAGGTCACCTGAGCCCGGCTGCCTGATCTGAGGAGATTCAGGCTTCCATCCCGGACTTGCGGTACCAACACCGTGACTGCCATGGCGCACAGGCCCACCAGTGTCCAGCGGTGTGCGACGTCCATTGTTGCCTCCAACCGTGATGTGTTGCGTCTAGGCGGTTAGATACGGCAGGAGCGGCGAGCGTTGCATGTCGCGGAAATCCCTTCCATCACCTCGCAGAAGGTGTCCAGTTCCTCGAGCGTAGTGTGAAGCCCCGGACTCACCCGAACGCCGCGTATGTTCTCGGCCCGCGGTGTTGGGTTGGCGACTCGAATGCGATGCTTTTCCCACAGATGATCCAGCAATGCTCCAGGCTCGATGCCATCGATGTCGACCGTGGCGATCGCGCAGAACATCTCCGGATCGAAGGAGGTGCAGAAGCGTACGTTGGGCAGCGCCCGCAGACGGTCAGCCCAATAGCCGGTCAGGTAGCGCAGGCGTTCTTCTTTCCTCTTTGCCCCGATTCCGTTGTGAAATGCAATGGCCTCTGCGATCGCAAGGGAGGTCGCGGGAATCGTCCCCAGCGCCTCGAACTTGCGCACGTCGGCACTCAACCCTTGGGGCGGCGGCAGCAGCGGCCACATGCCTGCGATCTTGTCGCGCCGCACGTAGAGCATGCCGGTGCCCTTCGGCGCCATCAACCACTTGTGCAAGCTCGTCCCGAAGTAGTCGCAGCCAAGATCATCCAATGTGAAGTCGATCATGCCGAACGACTGCGCGCCGTCCACCACGACGTCGATGCCGCGGGCGTGGGCCACATCGCAGATCTGCCGGATCGGATATATCTGGCCTCCGAGGTTGACCATATGAGAGACCAGGATCAAGCGTGTTCGTGCGGTTATGCCGTCCTCGATGGATTGTACGAGCTCGTCCATGCTCGCGGGCTCGGCCGGAACCGGTACGTGCTTGACCCGAATACCGTCACGGTGCCGTCTCTGCTCCAGACCGTCCAGCATCGCCCAATAGTCGTGCGAACTAGTGAGCACCTCGTCTCCCGGCTCCAGCTCGACTCCGAGCAGCACGGTCTGAAGCGCTTCGGTGGCGTTGCGCACGAGGGCAAGCTCCTCGGGGTCGCAACCGAACAGTCTGGCTAGACTCACTCGCACCACCTCGAGCCGTGGCGGCAGCGTGGTGAACGCAGTGTACGGGGGGACCTTCTCCTGCTCCATCGTCAATTGTAGAACGGCGTCGGTAACGACCTTGGGGCAGGCACACAGACCCGCGTTGTTGAGGTTGATTACACTGCGGTCGACGCTGAAGCTCTGCTGTACCTCACGCCAGAAATCTTCGTCGCGTGCCACCTCCTGCGCGGTCAGGCCGACAACCCTCTTGCCTGCCGTCTCGATGCGCTCGAAAGCAGAGGATCCCACGATGCCGCGGTTCTCAGCTGCGAGCCGTTCCCCGCTGGCGGACTCGAGCAGCAAACCTGTCGAGGTCAGGCCGAGACTGTTCAAGAATGCCCTTCTGCGCATGACGCCGTACTCCCAGTTGCAGCGAATAGAGCTTTCCCGAGTTTGACTCAGCCCTGCGTCCTCAGCTCGGGAGGAACCGAATCTTCATCGTAGTAGTCGACTTTGTGCAGCGGCATCACCACGCTGGAGGCGATGTTGAGCACGTGGCCGCCGATGCGCTTGTAATGGCGTGTGCTGAGAACCATCGCAGCCGTTGTGCTCGCGTCATATGAGCTCCGCGCGATCTTGGTAACCAGCACATCGCAACGACGGGCCAGCTCCTTTCCCTCCTGGAGCAACGCCAGGGCCCGTTCCTGATCCGACTCGGCGAGCACATGGCCCAGGCCCGTGAACGCCGCCTCAACGCCATTTCGAATCTGCTTCAGCTCTGCAGCCAAATCGTCATCCGGCAGAGGGCCTGTGAAGAACTCACTGATCTCGGTCAGGTTCTTGGTGTAATCACCTATGCGCTCCACATCTTTCACCAGGCTGATAAGCAGCAGGCAATACGGCAGGTCCAGCGTGTTCCCGGACAGCGATAGGTGAGCGATGATCTCCTTGCGAATCAGCCGCTCCAGCTCATTCACCCGCACGTCCTGATTGTAGATCCAGGTCCGCCCTTCAGGAGAACCCGTGCCCTCAAAGAACATCTCACCCGCCCTGAGCGTGAGTTCCCTGGCAATAAGGAGCATCTCGGCGAAGTTCTCCCCAATCTCACGGAGCGGATCACTGGACCTGAAGATTCCGATCAACTCACGAAGCATCGCGCCCCCCGATCATTCGAGAACGTTCCTGAGCACAGCGAATACGGCTGGTAAGCCGTAGAAGAAACCAAGCACGTAGATGATGGCCCAACGGCGTGACCCAGCGGCGACGCCGGCCAACCAGCGTGCGGCCGAGAGCGGGATTTCCCGAATCCGCCCTACTGGATATATGAGCAATGTACCGCTCAAATTGAAGAGCAGATGAACCAAGGCAATTGTAATTCCCGCTGAGGCATTCAACCCCGTTGCAGCCAGGGCGGCCAACAAGGCGGTTACCGTGGTACCGATGTTGGCCCCGATAGTTATCGGAAACGCCTGTTCCAGAGTGATCAAGCCGGCGCCAGCGAGTGGAACGAGTAGGGAGGTGGTAATCGAACTCGACTGCACCATGGCTGTCACTGCCAAACCGATGAACATCGCGGCAACCGCTTGCCTGCCGAACGCTCTCGACACTACGAGCTCGAGACGGGTTTGAAGCATCTTCCTCAGAGTCCTGACCAACAGCATCAGGGCCGTGAAGATCATCCCCCCGCTCAACACGATCAGGATCAAGCCAGCGACTTGCTCTGATGGTGTCACCAACTCGATGAGGTGCTTGATCGGGCCGAGGACCGCTTTCAGAGCACCCTTGATCGGGCTGTCGTACTCCACTCCCCCAATCCCCGTGAGCATGGACGACAATGCAGTCGCAGAACGCTGTAGGAATCCAGTGAGCAACTCGAGCGGCAGGAGGACTATCACCGCCATTATGTTGAAGAAGTCATGACAGGTGGCCACACCAAACGCACGCCTGAACTCTTCCCTGCGAGCCATGTGCCCCATCGAGACGATCATGTTTGTGACCGTGGTACCGATGTTGGCGCCCATCACCATCGGTACCGCGTTCGCAATCGGTATAGGGTTCTCCGGTGCCGCGACAAAAGCCACGATCATCGAAGTGGTTACGGATGAACTCTGTACCAACGCCGTCGCTAGAATGCCCACCATGAGTCCGATGAACGGGTTCTCGGTAGCCGCAAAGAAGGAATCCAGCAAACCTCCTCCGGCAGACCTGAATCCGTCGCTCAGACCGTTGACGCCCAGGAGAAAAACGAAGAGGAGAACAAAAACGACGATTGCGCGAACTACCCACTGGGTCGCCGCTCCGTCACCCTGTTGAGCTGACAGGGACTCACCTGTCACGTGTATTGAGGACAAGTCACCAACTGGTCTGTTGGGGCTCGGTCTTCACTGAGAACGCATGAATCTGCCGCGGGTTGAGGGCAGCCGCAAGCAGAGAAGTGATGTTGGTCCTTATACTCAAGATGTCATAGATTTGTGCAAGACCGGTGTGCCATGCTTTGCGTGTGGGGAGCAAGATGGACATTCGAATAGACGAGAAGAACCACTTCGCGCATATCAGGCTAACGGGCCGTTTAAGCAAGCAGGCGATATTGGGCGCGTTCGACGCCGCCGTCTCAGACGACGAGTACAAGCCCGGCATGGGCCGCATATGGGACTTCAGGGACGCCGATCTCTCGGCGCTGGATGGGTCCGTGGTCGCGGAAATGACAAGATACCCGTCCAAGTTCCCACCTGGTATCAGTGACGTGAAGGTGGCTTTCGTGGCGAGCAGAGACCTGGAGTATGGCCTATCGCGGATGTTTGAGGCCTATTCGGAAGCCCCGTCGACCATTTCGGTCTTCTATTCGCTGGCAGAAGCCGAAGCTTGGATTAGTGGAAGAACAGATACGCGATGAAGATGCCGGCCACGATTGCGGCAAAATCTGCGGCCAGCCCGCACCCCACGGCATGACGCGTCTTTCGTACCCCCACTGACCCGAAATACAGGGCAATGACATAGAAAGTGGTGTCGGTCGAGCCCTGGAACGTGCTCGCCAGCCGCCCCACGAACGAATCCGCCCCGTAGGTCTGCATCGCATCTACCATCATCCCCCGGGCACCGCTCCCGCTCAAGGGTTTCATCAGTGCTGTAGGCATCGCCTCGACCCAGTCTGCGTTGATGCCGATGGCGTTCACACCCTGTCTGATGCCTGCAACCAAGAAATCCAGTGCACCCGAGGCCCGGAACACTCCGATGGCGACGAGGATCGCCACTAGATAGGGAATGATCTTGATCACGACGGAGAACCCGTCCTTGGCTCCCTCGATGAACGCCTCGTACACGTTCACCCTGCGGATCATGGCCAGGAATATGAATCCGGCTATGACCCCGAACAGCAGTACGTTTGCCACGAGATTCGACACGGTCTCGATCTGGTCGTCCGGCAGCCGCGAAAAGAAAAGAAGCGTTGCCGCCACGAGACTGGTAAGGCCGACCAGGTAGGCGAGCACCACTCTGTCGAACAGGTTGATGCGCTGCACCAGGGCCACGGCGATCAGACCCACTAGCGTGGAGAAGAAGGTCGTCAACAGGATGGGCAAGAACACGTCAGACGGGTTGGCTGCTCCCTGCTGTGCGCGGTACACCATGATGCTGATGGGAATGACCGTCAGCCCCGACGTGTTGAGCACCAGGAACATGAGTTGGGCGTTCGACGCCGTGTCCTTGGTGGGATTCAGCTCCTGCAGTTCCTGCATTGCCTTGAGGCCCAGCGGCGTGGCAGCGTTGTCGAGACCCAGTATGTTGGCTGCGAAGTTCATTATCATCGAGCCGTGCACCGGATGGTCCCGCGGCACCTCCGGAAATAGACGGTGGAAAAACGGCCTTACCACCTTGGCCAGGATGTCGACCGCCCCACCCTTCTCTCCCACCTTCATCAATCCCATCCACAGCGTGAGCACTCCGGTGAGACCGAGCGCGATCTCGAAGGCGACCCGCGCCATCTCGAACGTGCTGTTGACGATGGTTGTGAAGATCTCGGTGTCGCCCAACAGGATGAGGCGGGCCAGCCCTACGACCATGGCGATCAGGAAGAACGCGATCCAGATGTAGTTGAGGACCATGCGGGCTCAGAGGTTCGCGTTGGTGAGCAGCTCGAACAGCACGGGCACGTGCCCGTGCACCAGCGCGTCAACAGTGGTCAGAGGAAACTCGTACGTCACCACACCAATCCCGTGCTCGGCTCCCCAGGTTCCGAACGAGCCGGGCGTCTCGTAGCCCACGTCATCCACCATTGGCAGACCGGTTCGCTGTGCCAGCCAGTGTGCCAACGGTCCCTGCTTCGCGTCGTCGATACATGCGAGCGGCGCATGTAATGCCACCGCGTTGTGCGGTCTCAGCTCATCGATCAAGGAGATCAGCGCCTGGACTTCAGGCTCCGAGCCCGGCGTTATGCCCGGGCTCAACTCGACGTCCCTGGGGTCGTCCATCGTAGACCTGGTGAACACAGGGTCGGAGCGCCAATCACTGGTGGGGAAGTTGCGGTTCAGGTCGACGCCGCACGCGTTGGCCCGTGTGCCGCGTCGCAATCCGTCCGGGTTCGCGGCCAGCACCACCGCGGCGTGCCGGGACGGCTCCGACTGCGAGCGTAGAGCACGTGACAGAGCAAACGTGGTCTCCGGTTCTTCACCGTGGATGCCCGCGAACACGAGCAGTGTGCAGACACCGGAAGGCCGCCACACCTCCAACGGGACACCCAGGTGTGACTGTCCGTACGTGGCGGGATCCCAGGGGATGGTACCCCACTCTTGCCGCGGCCGCTGAGTCATGCCGCTTCGCTATTGATGTTGATCACGAACCGTTGGTAGATCTCGTCCAGGTGCTCGAGCACCACGTCTCCGAGCGCCATGTCGGTGGCTTGGATCGTGTCGCGCAGAGTACCGGTGGTGAGTTGTTCCATGTACCCAGCCGCGACGGGAACGTAACTCAGGTGCCAGCGCTCCGGCGCCACACCGTTCCGGTCTTGGTCGTACGGCCTGAAAAAGCCGTAAGAAAAACCCGCCGCGATCCTCTGATCCAGCCACTCGTGTAGCGGGCCGAACATACCGCCGGGGTTCACCTCCTCCGGTATTAGCTCGATCTCGTATCCGTCCGGCTGCGCGGCCGCATCGTACACGTCCAGGTCCGTGCCCCAGTGATGGCGCGAGGCACCCGGCAGCGCCGACCAGCGCAAGATCGCGAAGGCAAGCTCGCGTGGGTCTAGCTGCGCGATATCCAACGGTACGGCATTGCTGTCCAGCACCGCGCGCTGACCCGTCGCTTTGCGGTTCCAGATCGAGAGCTGATCGTCGAAACTGCGAAAACCACTGAGAATCTGGAGGTCGAACCCCTGCTCCCTCGCTTCGCTCTGGAGCTCCAGGAACGGCCGCACGACATCGCGGTGCACTCGCACGCCGAGCGACTCAGACTGACCAGGCGAGCACAGGTGTTCGTCCGTTTGGCCAGTGACGTAGGCAGTCGGGGAGGTCGGCATCGATCTCGCGAGCGAAATGACCGTAGCAGAAACAGCGGTAAGGTATCCGCCAACCGTCAATCTGCAATCTGCGGCCAAGCAGGAGCGCGGAGTCGAGTGGATTCGCTGGGTGATCGCGCGAAACCGGGCCGGCGCCGGTAGGGAGAGCAATAACGGTGATTTACACTGACGTACTCAACCGCCCAGGTCTGGGTGTGCGGAGTCCAGCCGATTCCCTCTGACGCCACGCCGTCGAGGCGATGCAGCTGGATCGGGTGATCACAGTGGTCTGGTGAAGCGGAATCTAGGCCGGCATCTTGTGGAGCGGTCCCTGTGGAACATATCAAGCGGCCTCCGAACGTTGGCAAGGGCTTAACCCTTTCGGCGCTCAGCCAGAACCGACTCAGTGGAGTGCTAGATCAGCATGCTAGGCTGCAGATAATCGGTCTCATATTAGGATATGCAGATCTGCAGAATCGAAGTTAGAACGCATGCCTTTCTGGCATGCGAGGGCGCCTATTGGTGACTGGCTCCCGCAGGCCACGAGACGCGCACGGAGCGGTCGCGTGCCGAGGCAACTCGGCACCCGCGATTGAGTTGGGAGAGGATGCTATGGAATGGCTAGGCGACTTCTGGGCTTGGGCCTGGGCACGCCACCACAACCCCCTCAGTTGGTATATCCGACCGCTCTTCGTGCTGCCGTACTGCTACTTCGCGTACAAGAAGAGCGTGGCTGGCCTGGTGCTCACCATTGTCGGTGTGTTGTCCAGTATGTTCTGGTTTCCTGCCCCATCTGAGACGGACCCGCGGGCCGCCGAATTCCTGGCCATGGAGCAGCAGTATGTGACGGGTGGGTGGACGTGGACGAAGACGGCCATGACCCTACCCGTCCCCGTCTGGTTCGTGCTCCTGGGCGGGGCGTTTTGGCGGAGGTCCTGGATCGTGGGGATCCTGGTGATCAACGTCGGGGCTGCGCTGAAGGTCGTCTGGGGCTTCTACTTCGCCGGCGACACGGCATGGAGCATCATTCCGCCGGTCGTCGTCGGTGCCTTAGTCTGCAACGGGGTGCTGGTGTACGTGCTTCGACGTCGGGGGAGCGCGACATCGACCGCCTAGTTGAGTGGGAGACACGGCCCCCCGGAGGCGGTGCGCGAACTGAGCCGGACGACTACCAGACGTGGGTGTCAGATCGCAGTCCTCAATTCGCGGCTTCTGCCAGGTCGCTTCTCGATCCTGCTAGTCTCAAGTGGGTTGTCGGCCGGCAAGCGTTCTAACACGGAATTGATGCTGTCCGTGTAAGCTGTGGGGACCGGAGCACTCGGCTTGCACCTCGCGCTCCGGGGCAGGAA
The DNA here is from genome assembly GCA_039589275.1 of Gemmatimonadota bacterium. Taxonomy (GTDB): domain Bacteria; phylum Gemmatimonadota; class Gemmatimonadetes; order Gemmatimonadales; family GWC2-71-9. The sequence continues at coordinate 15,923 of JBDHHP010000063.1, forward strand.
TATGGGTCCCGCAGCATAATTCCAGGGACGTTAGGCAGACAAGGGAGAAACGGATATGAAACTCGATCTATCGTTTGACGATGCTGAGGATTATCTCCTCGTCCGCGTCAAGGGCGACTGGACACGTGAAGGAGTTATGGCTGGTATTCGAGATGCGGCCCAGAGGGCTCAGGAGGTAGGCCAAACTCGCATCCTTTTGGATATACGTGAGCTCTCGGCTCCTAAGGCGGATATGGACAGATTTATGGCAGGCGAGTCCATTGCGAAGGTCTTTCCTTTTCCGTGCAAGGTTGTAGCTGTGCGGTCGGCCGATTTGATAGACAAGTTCGCAGAGAATGTTGCTGTCAATCGGGGTGCCAAGGCAATTGTGTTGTCTGACATCAATGAGGCCGTTCGCTGGCTCACAAAAGATCCGACACAATGATATTATGCTCGGCGAGTGGGATGCCTAACTGGCAAATGAAGCTGACGAACGAGGTAGGAGTGGTTGATTTGTGCTCGCTGGGAGTTCGATGAAGTCCGAAACTCTGTTGCAGCTGGTGAGCTTGCGTTCGCAGCTTATGCGCCGAGCCGTTGGGTCGGCAGTATACGCCAAGTCAGCTTCCAGCATGAGTAGGGGATAGCGCATGCGGAAGCAGTACTACTTTCGACAGTCGAACCACGGCCTACTCGCATGGGATGTGGATCGTCTAGTGCAGCTTTCGAGCTTCCTGTCGCGGAAGCGCATCCCGTTGCGTGAGATTCGAGAGTTCAACGAAGACTGCTTCGGCGAAGACGAACCATCGACGTGGCGGGCGATGGTCGAGCACGTCCGATTAATCGAAGAGGTAAGCTTGGAGTTCCCCATCATCCTATCGGCGAGCGGAGCTGTTATGGATGGCATGCATCGCGTCTGCAAGGCTGCATTGCAGGGCCGAGAAACCATAGAGGCGGTGCAGTTCGATCAAGATCCGGAGCCGGATCACATTGGGCTCGGGCCACACGAACTGCCCTATGATTGATGTTGCCGCCTACAGGCGCATGAAGCGTGAGGAACGCGGTAGGAGAAGTTGATTTGGGTGCGCGGTGAACTCGATGAATTCCGACACATTGCTGCCGCTCGTGGGCTGAATCTGCGCGGAGAGATCAGCCCCTGCCTCCGAGCAACTCCCGCGCCTCGCCTTCGTTAAGCCCGGCCTCGGCCACGTCCTCACTGGCCTCGAGCAATTCTCGCTCCTCCGCCCTTCTGGCTAGGGCCAGCAGACCGGAACCGCTGCCCGCGCCGATCCCTGCGAACAGCGGGCCCAAGAACACCAGATTCTGTATGAACGTTGCGCCTTCTGCAAGGGCCGCCACGGCAAATACAAAGATCACGGAGAACAGAAGCCCCCCAACGGCTCCCCACCCTGCAAAACGCGGCATCGACATTTGGTCGAACCTGCGACGGCCCTCGCCAATCACGACGATGCCAGAGAAGGTAACGCCGGCAAGAAAGCCCAACGCACCAAACCCGAGGGGATAGGGGACGTCGGCGCCGGTACTTCCGGTGACCAGAAGAAACCCCAGCATCATGATCATTCCTGCGCCGAACCAGACAACCGCCCAGGTCAGGCCCATCTTGATTGCGCCGCGGATGCGTCGCAGCCACTTATTCATTGCAGCCTCCTTGTTTACTTGGACCTTCTACCGCCGATACTGCTTCCCATATTGTTTTGGCTGTGACGAGTACCGCTACTGGAAGCTGAATACCAGTGGGAAGATCACGACCACGATCAACGCCCACACTGCGTACACCGGCAGGTACGCCGTCTGCCACCGCTCCAAGGGTGCGAAGCCCGCGCGCCTCCGAAGGAACCTGGCGTAGAGCACGGCGGACCAGCCCAGGTTCACCACCAGAATGAGGTTCTCTCCCAGGGCGGCTACGCGGTTGGGGGTGAAGCCGAATGCCGAAATGCGCGCCAAGATGGCATAGAGAGCCATGGCATCCACCAGGAGCGCGCAGATCACCAACACGAGCTGTAGCCAATCGAAGAAGCCGGGCCCCGCCTGGGGATCCCTGGCCGAGATGGAGTAGAGCAGCAGACCCACCACGACGACGAGGAGGAGGTCGAAGCCGATGAGGACCTCACGCTCCACCTCGATCCCGCTCCCCGTCCACACCATGGTGACCAGGAATGCCAGGAGCAGGAGAGTGAAGAGGGGCGTGAACAGCATGGTGAGGATCGGAGCCATGTTCTCGATGACGCTCTGCTTGGCCTCCACCAGCCAGCCGGCAATGACGACCGCCCCCATGATGCCACAGGGCAGGAGCCAGTTTGCCAGGAGCGACTCCGCATCAACGCCAATGGCGCTGAAGATGAACATGGTGGAGCCCATCAGTACGCCGCCGCCGGCGGCGATGAGGGCCATGTATATGAACCACTCCCCGGAGAAGCGAATGTAATTCATGCGCTGGTCGTGGCTCCGCCAGGCGCCGCCCGCGTACCCGATGCCCACGGCGAGCCAGAGAGCCATGGGAAGGTGCAGAGCCGCCAGCAGCTCCGTGTGTCCCCGGGGTGCGAAAGGAAGCAGGTTCACGGCCAGGGCACCCAGTATGAAGGGCGCCGCCAGCACCAGCAGGCCCGCGGAGTCGAGCCCCCGCTTCCACGCGAAAAACCCGGCCAGGAAGGGGAGGACGAAGAGGCTGAAGTTCCGGACGTAGAACGACCAAGCGGCATCCCCACCGTCTTCGAGCCTCAGCCCGAAGAGCTCGGGCACCTTGATGGCCAGCGCCGCGGCCACGGCCAGGCCCAGGGCCACCAGGGCCTGTCGGCTCCATTCCACCCCACCCTCCTCGGCATCCGCCACCACAAGACGCTTCCACAGACGTTCCGAGTGCTCCCGGGCGAACTCCCGGGACAGCGTGTCGAGCTCGCCGAGGCGCTTCACGCCGATGAGGAAGGCCTCCTGCTCGTCGAGCCCTGCCTCCTGGAGGTCGGCCACCTGGCTCCGGAGGTGGTCCTCGAGCTCATCCACGTCCGTAGCGTCGATGGCCTGCCGTCGGCGCACATACGCCCGCCATTCATTGATCCGTTCCTCAAGCACCTGCACACCTCCTACGTGCGCCATCAGATCCCCTGCGGCGCGAGTTAAGACGACCTGAACGGGGTCCCACGGAGTGTCTCATTCACGACCTGCCACTGCCGCTTTTGGTTCGCCAGCTCCTCGGAGCCCCGGTCGGTGAGCCGGTAGTACTTCCGTCGCCGGCCGGACTCGGCCCGGCCCCAGCTGGCTTTCACCAGGCCGTTGCGCTCCAGGCGATGGAGGACCGGGTAGAGCATGCCGTCTGTCCACTGCAGCTCCCCGCCGGACAGCTCGTCGACGCGCTTGATGATGGCGTAGCCGTAGCTCTCACCCTCGCTTAGGATGGCCAGCACCAGGGGCGTGGCGGACGCGGCGACCAGGTCTTTGCCTATGTCCATGCCGGGCGACAATACGGGGTCCAGAACGGACCGCGTTGATACATAGAAGTAGTATACATGGTAGTTCTATGTATGCGCAAGCCGCTTTTCCGCTTCGAGCGGCGCCATCGCCGCGCCTTGCAGCATGCGCTTGCGTTTGCTGCTGACGGTGCTTGCTTCGGGGTGATCTTCCTTGTGTTTCCGGATGTCTACTAGCATCCTGCACCGCGGCAGAAACGCAAACCGTTAGAAGGCAAGAGAAGCCATGATGCCCATACGGGAGGTCCGCCTTGAGACCTTCGATCCCGAGCTCCACTCGCAGAAACTTCGGGATTGGCTGCATGGCCCGCACGTGGCTCGGTGGTGGGGAGATCCTCAGCTGGCGTTGGAGAACTCGCTGCGGTGCTCACCAGAGAGCCACGCCATCATAGTGGCGGACGGAGCCCCTGTTGGCTATCTGTGTTGGCAGACGCCCCCTCAGAACGAGCTTGAGGCTGCTGGGCTGACTGACCTTCCCGAAGACCTCGTGGACATCGACGTCTTAATCGGGGAACCGGAGTTTATTGGCCGCGGTGTTGGGCCGAGATCCCTCGGCTTGCTTCTGGCTCGCTTGCGGGTGGATCCCTTAGTGACAGTTGCAGGCGTGGGAACATCGGTTTCAAACGAGCGCGCCATCCGAGCGTTCGAGAAGGCTGGCTTCCGCCTGTTCCGCGAGTTCCAGGATCCGGAGTTCGGTTCATGCTGGTACATGGTAGTAGAAGTCCGTGATGCCACCTAACAAATGGTTTGGTACCATCACTGGACGTCAGCACAAGTGAGAAGAAGACGCCGGGGTATTCAACTGGCAGGGGGCATACCGCTTAACCTGCTGGTGCGATCCCTGCTTACGCTCGTTCCGGACGGCAAGCATGCTCCCTTGCTGTAGGATCTCGCCAAGGTCGCTCAGACGCACAACGACTGGTACCGCGAGACACTGACTGCGCTCCTCGACTCCTTGGCAGCGACGCGCAGCTGACCGGCGCTTTCCCTCAGGTGAATCCGGGCGCCTCGTTCCGCGGCTTGGCCGCCGCCGTGAACCGTCCTGTTCCGGTGACGCATGCTGCGAATCGTCGAGGGGTGTATGAGCATAAGACAAGTCTGCATAAGCACTTACAAATGATGCATATATGGCATACATATTGCTTCTCCGGAGCAGGGTAACAGACCTCACTCGGACCTGTTCAGGGGGCTGCGGAGTGCATCACAGGGTCACACGAAGCTGGTCGCTTCACTGGCTAGCGCCACTCTTGTCGGTGTTGCCGGCCTTCCTCCACTCGACTTCGATAGTGGCACAGACTATGTCACTCGGAGTGCGGGGCGGGCCTACGCTGGCCGGAGTGCTGTGGCAGGATCCATACGCTGCCGACCAGATGGGCGTACGCAGCGGGTTCCACGCAGGTGCACTTTTGTCCGTCGACTTTTCGCGCTGGATCGGGACAGAAGTGGACGCACTGTGGGTACGCAACGGATTCAACGACCGTGGGGGAGCGCACATGGGTGCGGTCGAGTCCGATTATCTGGAGCTGCCGGTTCTCGTGAGACTGCGATTGCCCACCAAGTTGTCACCCCATCTCCTGCTGGGCGCCAAGGCAGCGGTCGCGCTGCGCTGCCGCATCAGCGGCGTCGCCGGCACCGGCGCGGGCAGTTGCGACGATCCGTTCTTCGGCATGAACCGGCGGAGTCTCGATTTCGGCGTTCTTACCGGGTTGGGTGTGACTTATCCGTTGGGCTCGGGCTCCTTCTGACTTCAAGCAGGATCCGCTGCCGCCGGGTTTCGCGAGAAACATTGCCATCCACCTGTCGTTGGGGTTCAAAGTGCCCCTCGGCCGTGCGGAAGGAGTGTGACGATGAGGCACACCGGTAGCACGAGCTACTGGATGGCGGCTGTTGCCGTCACAGTGTTGGCCTGCACGGAGACGTCAGTGGCTCCTACCACTGAGACCCCGGACGTACCCGTACAGCGGGCCGACGGATGGAGCACCGGCACCCTGGCCGACAACGGAATCGAACCCGAGCGAATCGGCCTGTTGTTGCACGAGATCAGGCAGGGAGATCTCGAAGAGATCCACGCGCTCTTGATCGCGCGCGGCGGCACCATCGTATTCGAGGAGTACTTCCAGCCGTGGACGGGAATAGACAGTCTCCATGTGCTGAATTCGGCCACCAAGAGCGTGGCCTCGACGCTCGTGGGGATTGCGGCACAGCATGAGCTGGTCGGCAGCTACGACCAATCCATCGCTGACCTATTCCCGGACCATACGGACATTTTCGACGCCGAGCCCGCCAAACGGGACATCCGTTTGTCCCATGTCCTTACCATGACGGCCGGCTTGGAATGGGACGTGGACAGGCACCCATCGGAGCTGGACACGCACGACCGCCGAGTACTCGACGCATCCGACCCTGTGCGCTACGTGCTCGAGCGCCCCGTCGTGGCCGAGCCGGGAACTGCGTTTCTGTATTCCGGCGGTCTATCCAGCCTGTTGACCGCGATAGTGGGCAGCGTGTCGGGCCTGCCTGCGGACACGTTCGCCGCGGGCCACCTGTTCGAGCCGCTCGGCATCACGCAATACGATTGGCTGCACATGGCCAGCGGCCTCGCCATCGGTAGCTACGGGCTGCGGCTCACAGCGCGCGGCCTCGCCAAGATCGGGCAACTCTACCTGCAGGGTGGGCGGTGGAACGGCGAGCAGATCCTGCAGGAGAGCTGGGTGGACGCAGCGGTGCGCCCGTGGGCCAAGTCCTACCAGGACATGACTTGGTACGGATTCCAATGGTGGCTCAACGGGCTGCAAAACGATGATGGCAGGATCACCAACCACAACGACATTTGGGTGGCCAGCGGCTATGGCGGCCAGAAGCTGTTCGTGATCCCGAGCCTGGACCTGGTGGTCGTGTTCTTCGGTTGCAGCGGGACGTATGAGTGCGGTATGTCTGACGCCGTCCCCCACCTCGCCTTGTACAACTACATCCTCAAGGCAATGAACTGAACCGGTGGTGGGTACCGACCATTAGTCGCCATGAGCACCCTTGGTCGTCACCGGGACACACGACGGAACCAATGATCCCCTGCCTCGTCGCCCTCGGGCCCGCTCACGAGTCCCATCCGGCAGCGGGGTCTTTGGTCACGGCCGCCGTGATTGATGCGCCGATTGTTGGTTTGATCAATGGTTTCGCAAATCTCCCATACTGCTTCACACTGCAGTGCTGCTGTTGGTTTGAGCGCTCTTGCACCGAGTCATTGTCTCGAGTCGGTCTTCATGTGCGGCTAGGGCGAATACCAGTTCTTATCCCAGGCGTGCCCTTCGAGTCGCGATAGCATGTCCTGTGACAGCGGACCCTTCTCCGACGCCGCGACGTTTGACCGGACATGCTCCGCCCGCCGCATCCCCGGAATCACAGTCGATACCTGAGGCGACGTCAGAACGAATCGCAGCGCCAGCTCCGGCAGCGTCTCGACCTGATCACCAAGCAACTGGGCTAGGCCATCCGCCCTCCGTTCTGCCTCGGCAGGCCGGTCGCCGCGGAAGTACTGCTCCCGCCAGTCGCCGGCCGGGAACACCGTGTCGGATCGGATGCGCCCGGTCAGCGCGCCCTCATCGAACGGCACGCGAACAATCACACCAAGCGGCTTTGTCTCCGCGAGCTCCAAGAAGGCGCCTTCGGCGGAACGATCGTAGATGTTGTAGATGACCTGAGCGGTCTCAAAGATGGGATCCGCTAGAGCCCGCATTGCCGTTTCAGGTGCGTGATCGTTGATCGAAATACCCCAGTGCAGGACCTTGCCTTCCTGTTTGAGTTGTACCATCCGTTCGTACGACTCGCTCCATTCCGGGTCGTCGAGCCAGTCGTCGTGCCATACGTGAAGCTGTTGCACCGGTATGGCGTCGACGCCCAGGTTCTTGAGCGATTTCTCCGTACAAGCCGAGACGTGTTTTGCGGGAAAGGTCTGGGCAACAGAACTACTTGCTCGCCCGGGCCATTCCTGGTTTCGCGGCGGGATCTTGGTGGCGACGATGGCGCGACCGTCATTGATCTCGTCTCGTAGTACCTCGCCTATCAGACGCTCGCTGTGACCTCTTCCGTACGCCAACGCTGTATCGAGGAACGTCACGCCCTCCTCAACAGCCACCCGAAGCGCTTCGCGGCCTTCACTATCGGCGACGCCGCGCCACATGTCGGCACCCAGACCCCAGGCACCATAACCGATCTCGCTCACCTCGTATCCCGTGGTACCCAGCGCACGGTTCTTCATGTCGCTCACTCCTGTCTCGATACACTTGGCCTGGTAGTCATGGCTCGCGCTCCACTACCATGATTTCCGTTACTCCGGTGAAGCCGCCTTGTGCGTGTTCGAACGTCACGCGGATCTTCTCCGTGGCAGTCGGTACCAAGCGAATCCGGTTCAGTGCGGATGCCGTCGGGGTCTCGGGGCTCCGGACAAGCTCCTGAGCCTCGAGCCATTGGCTGCCGTCCCAGAGCTCAATCGCAAACGATCTGGGTGAAGCGACCCCGCGTCCGTCACCATAAAGGTAGAGGTCGACGACCTCGACGGTCCTAGAGGCACCCAGGTCGAGTTCGATCCAGTCGCGTCTGTTGGGCGACCGATACGCCGTCCATCGATTGCGCGAGTAGCGCGTGAAGGCGATCTGCATGTCGTTCAAGTGCTCGATGCTGTCCGCCTGCCAAGTGTAGGACGACGACGCGCGGACACCATCCCCGAAGGCGACGTTGGGCGACAGCAGAGTGCTAGCTGTAAGCGGCAGGTCGGCGTGGCCCCAGGCCTCGAGCTCGCTCACCCCTGACGCAGACCCTGGTCGATTGGACATCAGTAGGCGCATCTTCTCGGTGCGCAATTCAGGGAACGTGATCACGTTGGCGCGGTGAGCGGCTGGATCCGTTGGCGTTCTCTTCTGACGGGGAACCGGCTGCCAGCTACCGCCGTCCCAGTGCTCGATCTCGTACGAGGCCGGCGCTCGCACACCTTCTCCGTCGTCATAGAAATAGGCTCTCACTTCGGTCACCGGCCGAGGCGCGCCGAAGTCGATCGCTATCCAGTCCTCTGCGTTGCCCGATCCGGCCGCGGTCCAGCGATTGGGTGGCGACTCGTGATACCAGTAGTTGCCGTCCACCGCATAGTGCGGTGGAGTGGCCGGATCGCTAAAGGAAGCGGTGGCCCATGGGTAGGCCGCGCCTCCGTTATTGACCGCGAAGTTGCTGGGCCGATCGAGGCCTTCCGAAAGGCTGGGTGAGTCGATCGGGGCCACGATGCGTTGCATGCTCGGTGAGTTGGCGACGGCACGATCGTTCAGCAAAACGGTGAGGCCGGGCCCGCGCCCGTACCGCGAGCCGTCCCGATCCCACACCACCGACAGCTCATGACCGTGGTATGCGACCCCGTCCAATGCGAAGTAATCCCAGTCGTCCGGCACCAGCGGGTTCACTTCAACCGAATCGTCGGCGCGCGGGCGCAAGCCAACCAGTCCGGTGATAATCAAATCCACGTAGGCCGAGTGAAAGTAATGCTCGCTGTGGTAGTGCGTGTTGTGCCCGTCCCATGAACCGTTGTCAGGATTCGCGGCTTCCGCGATGTACGGTTGGCCGTCCATGCGGTGGTCCAGTGTGTACGTCTCGAGCAGTCGGTTGTAGTCCTGCTTTGTGACGACGGACTGGTCGTAGTTGTTCAGCAGGTTGGCGAGGGCCACGAGCGTCTGCGTGGTGGCGTAGGGCCACTGGTTGCCGCTCCAAACGCAACAGCGCGGTGAGATTAGGAACTGGGGATCGTTCCGCTCCACCGTCGTCGGGCCGAACGGCGCAAGGAACCGGTCGGGATCCATGAGGAACCGCCACGCCAATTCATAGCCGGGATCCGGCAGATTGAACTGCCACGGCACATAGCCGATCAGTTCCCGACCGTACGGGTTGCCGGCGTACACCCCGGTCTCATAAGTCAGACTCTTGGCCCGAATGCCGTTGATCTCGTCTTCTGCGAACTGGTGGAAAAAGAACTCGCGCTCGGGATCCCAGAGTTCGTCTTGCACGCGTTGCTTGAGCTCCGCAGCCCGGGCTGCGAATCGCTCGGCCTTGACGTCGCCCCCCAACAGGCGCGCGCTATTGGCGATTGCCAGCGCATCGGCATAGAGGTAGCTGTTGAGCGTGGGGCGGTACCCTTCCGCCCCGGCGAACGTGTCTGCGGTCAGACGACTGTTGATGTTGGTCTCCATGCCGTCGTGCATGCCATCCCAGCGGAACATCCGATGTTCGGCATCCCAGTGCTCGTCGATCCAGCCCTGGTACTGGCGCTCCATGTGAGGCAGAACGGTCTCGAGAAACCGCTGGTCGCCCAGCACCAGATATGTTGCCCACATCGCGTCGCCGTACCAGTTGCTGTAGCTCCGCGGTTCAGCGCCGGGAGTCTCGAACCAGTAACGCGCGAAGTCCTCGATGATGCGCCGGTCTTTGAGCCACCTGACCTCGTAGAACTGGTGCCCCAGCGGGCAGCTGATCGCGCCAAAGGTCCCCGACCAGAAGGGTCGATCGATGAACTCGGTGAAGGTGTACCCGGTGCTCGGTGACCCGTAGATCAGGTGTTTGGTCACCACCTCCCAGCGGTAGTAGTAGGTTGCGTCGATCTCTGGGTTGGGCGATTCGAAGAACGGGATTGCGGCCTTGTACCAATCCCAGTCGCCGTTGTCCCACCAGGTTTGGCGTGCCATGACTGCGTCATGGTCGAGCAGTTGCGCGTCGGCGCAAGCGCCAGCCAGCAGGACGCAGGTGAGGAGTGTGCACAAGGGAGCCGGAGCGGGTCGGCATCGAGTTATGGCGGCCTGGATCATGCGGAGCTCGCGGAAGATCGCCCCTTAGTAGAGAGTCGGGAATCTGTGCCCATATCACCAAGGCGGTCAACCTGGGTACCGACCATTATTGTTCGTGATTACCCTTGGTCGTCACCCGGACACACGACGGAACAAATGATCCCCTTGCCTCGTCGCCATCGGGCCCGTTCACGAGTCCCCGTCCGGCAGCGGTCGACCGCATTCCGGATGTGCCTGATTGGGACACTCTTCTGGGCCGCGGCCTCAACCAGGGCGGCCGCGCAGAACCCATCAGCCTACCTCGTGAACATCGAGGGGCCAATCCGGCTCGAGACCGCGCGGGTAGTCGAACGCGCGTTGACGGTGGCCGAACGGGCGGGATCGGCCGTGGTGATTCTCCACGTGGCGGCGGCAGGTGGCCGAGTGGACGCGGCCCGCATCATCGTGCAAGAGGTAGCCACTGCGCAAGTGCCCGTCATTGCTCTCGTTACCTCCCAGACCTGGGGGGCGGCGGCACTGATAGGCCTGGCGGCGGACTCGATGTTCATGGCTCCGGGCTCGGCGATCGGTGCGGCAGCTTCTCCCTCCGAATCGTGGCTTGACATGCCACCGGAAGCCGTCGCCCAAATGCGGCAGGCGTTTCAAGACGCGGCGCAACAACGGGGGCTGGACCCCCAAGTCGGCGCCGCCATGGTTGATCCCTCGATCGTGATAGACGGCGTGGTTGGCTCAAGTGAACTGCTGACGCTCGGGCCGGAGGCAGCAGTGCGCTTGGGAGTTGCAGCCGCCCAAGCCGGCGACCTGCCCGACATGTTGGCCCAGCTCGGTCTCGAGGATACACAGGTCACAACGATTGATGCCGATTGGATCGGAACGACCGTTCAGGTCGCCAATCGCAACTTTCGGGAGATCGTGGTTTACCTGGTCAGGTCGGGAGCCCGGTTCCGCTTGGGCATGGTAACCAGCATGCAGTCCGCGACGTTTGACGTCCCTGGAACCCGCCTAGTGCCAGGCTCCGTGATCAGGGTGGCCGCCGAGGTCGTTGGGTCGTCGGAGCGCGCCACGACGGAGGACATCCGAGTCGAGCCGGGGCTCGTCATCGAGTGGGTCATCGAGAACGAGATCATCCACTCCAACTACTTCGTCTACATCAGATACTGACGGCGCTCAGTCCGTCCCACCCCGCTTTGTTGTGACGACGACCACCCCGTTTGAGCCTCGTGAGCCGTAGAGCGCCGTCGCCGCAGCTCCCTTCAATAGTTCGATGCTCTCTACGTCCAACAGGTTCAGGTCCATCAGACGGCCGGGCACAGGTTCTTGCCCCCCGATCACTCCGGCCGTCCCGGCCGGAATCGCCGCGTCGCTGACGATGACCCCGTCGAGGATGTACAGGGGCGATGACGACCCGAGGATCGTCGTCACACCGCGCAAGCGCAGCTGCAGGTCCCCGCCTGGCAACCCAGAGTTCTGCTGCACCTCCACCCCGGAGACCTTTCCCTGCAACGCCTGCTTCAGACTTGCCGACGGCGCGTGGTCAAGCTGCTCACTACTCAGTCGGCCGGTGGAGACAGGGCGATTCCTCGGGTGTCTCGAGCCTTGACCGGCAACCACCAGCGGGTCGAGCTGAACTGTATACGGCTCCAGCTCTACGAGAGCGACGTCCTGCCCCACCCGGACCGTGATTTCGCGAACACGGTATCCGTCGCCCCGAAGCACGAGTGTCACGTCGCGCCGAGGAACATGAAGCACAAAGACTCCGTCCGGCCGCAGCCCATCGGCTATGTCGGCGCCTTTGACCGACACCGTTCCGTTCGTTACGGGCACGCCGGAAGACAGATCGGTCACGCGTCCGGCGACCACGCGCGTCTGGGCGGTTAGAGAGACACCGCCAACAAAGAGACAAGCTGCTAGGAATGTGACCCGACTGACCATGGTACGTTCTCCTCCTCGCACGAAACGGAAGAGCCCCCGCCGCAGCGCGGGACGGGGGCTCAACCGACTACTATTTCCGGTCACCTAGGCGACAACTCAGCAACCCTGCGCCGGAGCCGGCACACGCGCATCGCACTCGCGTACCGGGAATGGGAATCGCTCGTGCACCACGAATTGGGGCACGTCGAGTGGCAGGTCAGCAAGTCTGCCGTAGCGCCGCATGTCGATCCAGCGGTGTCCTTCAAAGAGCAGTGAGTACCGCTTGTTGTACAACAGCTCATCCAACTGCTCGTCCGCCGTCAGCGCCTGCCATGCCGCCAACGCGATCGGCGCGAGCCCACCTGACCGCTCGCGGATCAGGTTGATGTCCGCCAGCGCAGCATCGGCCGCGGCACCACCCAACCCGAGGTTGGCCTCGGCACGTAACAGGATCAGCTCTTCGTTACGGACGATCGGGATCTGCGCCTCGAGACTGTTGTAGATGCTGAAGCCTTTGTCGGTAGACGCTCCCTGGCTCGCTTGATCCTGCACCTCCGGTATATCGATGATCTTCCGGGCCAACCGCTCGTCGCCAGCCTGCGCATCGACCGCGATGGACGGATGAGCAATAATGACGAGGTTCGACGGGTCGAAGATAGCGTTTGTCACGTCTCCCGCACCCTGGCTGTACGCGTGAAAGACGCCAACGTTCAGGCCGCTCAGATCGATCGTTGGCGAATCGTCGAGAAACGATTGCCCGAGGGAGGCGAGTGCCTCGTTGAAATTCCCCATGTAAACGTCCACTCGAGCCCTGAGCGCCCGATTGAACTGCCGGAACGCTGTGGGCGTATCGAAACCGCTAAACCCGCTTCCGAGCGCGAACGAGAACGAGGAACCCGCGCTCTGCAGGTGGCCGTCGGCCTCGTCGAGCAGGGACACGACGTGGTTGAACACTTCGGCCTTGCTCACGATCGGGGCAGGCTCACCTGTTGGGTCCCCTCCCACGGCGATGGGCGCTCCGAAATCGTCGCGTGTGTTTATCACGAGCAGGAAATCGAGGGCTTGCACGGTCTTGGCGAAGCCGCGGAGCCCGTCGAGTTCGGCGGTCGTGAAGCTCCCTGCTGCGGCGGCCGCATCGAGCCCGTCGAGCAGGTTATTTGCATTGCGAATGTTGGCGTAGCGGTTCACCCAGTGGTTCCCTCCGAACGCCCCGTTTCCGCCGTTCAGGGGGTCGCGAAGCAACTCGGTGACAAACCGGGGATCGGCCACGTCGAAATTGTAGGATTCGCGTCCGATTATGCCGGTCTCCGACACGTATCCTGCTTTGTTGCCCATTCCAGCCCGGGCTCCAATCAACAGCCCTTGTGCCAAAGTGTTGACGTTGGTCCGGCTCGGATTGCTCAGTACGTCTTCCAGACCCGGGTTGTTGTAGTCCGGGACAGTCAGTGTATTGCACCCGCCCAGCATCAGGACCACGGCAAGCGGGGCGAGGCATGCTAGTCTTGTCTTTGTCATTGTCTCAAACCTCGTGCTCATGGTCAAAAGCCCAAGTCGATCCCGAACCAGAAGCTTCGGGTACGCGGGAACGGTGCTACGTCGATGTTCCTCCCAACGGCTTGGTTGCCGAAGTTGCTCACCTCCGGATCCATTCCCGTGTAGGGAGTTGACGTGAAGATATTGCGGGCGCTCAGATTGAGCCGGACTCGGTTGATCAAGGATTGCGGTAGATCGTACGACAAAGTCAGCTCCCGCAATTTCAGATAGGTAGCATCTTCGATGTAGACGTTGATATCGCTCCCGAACGTGGAGATCCGATGCAACCCGATGGGATCGCCGCTCTCCGGATCGGTCACGTCCCAGTCTACTGTGTTGCCGCCGGCATCGTAGAGCAGCTTAGTCAGATTGACGATCTGACTGCCCTGCTGCCAATCCAGCAGGAAGAAGAGA
>JBDHHP010000064.1:0-28626 GCA_039589275.1 Gemmatimonadota bacterium
CCGGAATCCAGCTTCGGCGGCGGTCGCGACATCGAACCGTCGGTGCGTGGTTGGGCGTCCGCGCCGCAAGTCGTCGTCGTCCATGCACGGTAAGTCGTCGTGCACGAGCGAATATGTATGCACCACTTCGACCGCTGCGGCGAGCTCGCTGACATCTCCTTCACCTCCAAGCTCACGGAAGGCGGCCATAGCCAATGCCGGTCGCAGCCGTTTTCCCGAGCTCGAGAGACAGTACGCCATTGCCTCGCCGAGTCGGCCAGGTACCTCGTCTCGCACACGCGTCGACCAGCGAGCGAGGACGCGATCTACCGCTTCCTTCGTATCGCTGAGGAACGCCCGCGGATCAGATATCGAGGTCGTCGGTACCGAGTGAACCGTCAGCCTCCTCCAGTACGCGTTGCACAGTGAGCTCTGAGTCTTTCAGCAGCTGCCGGGCGCTCTTCAAGCTTGACACACCTTCCTCGAACAACTTGAGAGCTTTGTCGAGATCGAGATCGTCCGCTTCCAAAGCGCGCACTATCTCCTCCAGCCGTTCAATTTCCGCCTTGAACGACGTCTTGCCCTTGCTCATCTCGCCTCCACGTTCACCGCGCTGACTCCCCTCCCGCGCCAGTCAAGCGCGCACGAACGTCCCCATCAGATACGGTGAGTCGGAACTCGTCTTCGGCGGAGAAGTCCCGGGTCCGCTTCAGAACTCTACCTTCATCGTCGCGTGCGACCGAATACCCTCTGGCGAGCACACGCAACGGGCTCAATGCGTCCAGCCTTCCACCCAATTGGTCGAGCTGCGCCGCGCGACGCTCCTTTGCCGTACGCATGGCGGCACTGAGCCGGTCCGCCGTGCGCGTCAACCGCGCCCCGCCCAGATCGGTGTAGCTCGACAGCGTGCCAGCCAGCCGGTGCGCCAGTCCGTCGAGCAATTGCAGCACTTCCTCGCGATTGGGCACCGCCGTCTCTGCTGCGGCTGAGGGCGTTGGCGCGCGATGGTCGGCTACGAGATCGGTAAGCGAAATATCGGTCTCATGACCGACCGCCGAAATCGTCGGCACTGCGACGGTCGCAACGGCTCTCGCCACGCGCTCGCTGTTGAACGCCCACAGATCCTCACGTGAGCCCCCACCTCGCCCGACGATCGCCAGATCGACGTCCGCGATGCGATCCAGCATAGCAAGCGCCGCGCACAGTTCCGCCTCCGCCGTCTCCCCCTGCACGCGAGTCGGAACCACCAACACCTCTGCACTGGGCCAGCGTCGAGACAATACGGACGCAATGTCTCGCAGCGCGGCTCCGTCAGGACTAGTCACCACGGCTATTCGGGCCGGATAGGATGGGAGCGGTCGCTTGCGCGCCGGATCGAGCAACCCGTCTTTGTCGAGCGCGGCCTTAGCCCGCTCCAACCGTAGCTGCCACAGGCCGCCCGCATCAGTGGGAACCAACTGTCTAATCGTGAGCCGAAACTCACCACGCTCCTCCCAGACCGTGGGACGGGCATCCACGAAGACCTGCATTCCCTCTTGCGGCGGGCTTGGAAGACGCTGGTTGTCTCTGCGCCACATGACGCACCGCACCTGCGCCTGCGCATCCCTCAGCGAGAAGTACCAGTGACCGCTCTGGTACGCCTTGAAGCCGGCGACCTCACCGCGGACCCAAAGCCTGTTCAATCCCGATTCGACCAGGCGACGAGCGCTTCGGGTGACCTCAGCCACGCTCCAAGCCCCTTCACCAGAGTCAGTCGCGACTGACGAGAAGAGGTCTAACGCTCCGCCCACTGCTTGGCAGCCCGCACGACGTTGTAGAGCAGCATGGTGATCGTCATGGGTCCCACGCCGCCCGGGACCGGCGTGATAGCTGAGGCCACCTCTTTGGCTTTCTCGAACTCGACGTCACCCGTAAGTCGGTAGCCCTTCTCGGTCGAGGGATCGTCCACCCGATTGACTCCGACGTCGATCACCACCGCACCAGGTTTGATCCAATCTGCCTTGACGAACTCCGGACTCCCTATGGCCGCAATGACGATGTCCCCACCGCGCACAACGTCCGGCAGGTCTTTGGTGCGAGAGTGACACACCGTGACCGTCGCGTTTCCACCCTCACCTTTCTGCAACAGCAACGAAGCCATTGGCCGGCCGACGATGTTGGAACGACCGACGATTACCGCGCTCGCGCCTTGGATGTCGATACCCGAACGAACCAGCAGCTGCTGAACGCCACAAGGTGTTGCAGGGGCAAAACCGGTAGTATCGCCGCTCGCGACTTTTCCCACGTTGACTGGATGAAATCCGTCCACGTCCTTCGTGACATCGATGCGGAGCAGCACGTTGCGTTTGTCGATCTGTTCCGGTAGGGGAAGCTGCACCAGGAACCCGTGAATCTTCGGGTCCGTGTTGAGTCGATCAATCACTTCCATCAGCTCGCTCTCGGTCGTCTCAACCGGAAGTCTGATCGTCTCGGAGTGGATTCCGATCTTCTCGCACGCCTTGCCCTTCATGCGTACGTACACTTGGCTAGCCGGATCCTCACCCACCAAAACCACTGCCAACCCCGGTGTAACGCCTTTTTCCTTCAATCCTCCAATTTCGGCGGCGAGCTCAGCCCGCATCTCCTCCGCAACGGCCTTACCGTCTATGATCCTAGCGGGCAAAATCCACTGCCCTCGTTTCTCTTATCACCACCACCTTGATCTGCCCGGGATACTGCAACTCGTTTTCGATTCGGCGCGCAACCTCGTCAGACAAGGAGACCGCTCTCTCATCGGCTACGGAGTCGGGTGATACCACGATACGGATCTCGCGACCTGCCTGAATTGCGAAGGCCTTTTCCACCCCCGTGAAGCTCGTGGCGATCTCCTCGAGGTTCTTGAGTCGCTTGACGTAGGTTTCGAAAGCCTCGCGTCGTGCGCCCGGGCGCGACCCACTGACCGCGTCAGCTGCTTGCACGATGACCGAGATGGAGCTCTCGTGCGGTACGTCGTCGTGGTGCGCCCCAATTGCGTTCACCACCAGCCGATCCTCGCCGTATTTCTCGGCCACTTCCACGCCGAGCTCCACGTGGGTGCCCTCGTGTTGATGGGTCAAGACCTTGCCAATGTCGTGCAGCAGAGCGCCACGCTTGGCCATGTGGGTGTCCAACCTGAGTTCCGCCGCCATGATACCGGCGAGCCAGGCAACCTCTTTCGAGTGTGCCAGGATGTTCTGACCGTACGACGTGCGGTATTTCATCTGGCCGACCAGCTTGGTGAGCTCCGGATGCATCCCGCTGATGCCGAGCTCGTAGAGAGTCTGCTCTCCCGCCTCGACTATCTCCTGCTCGATCTGCTTGCGGACCTTGGAAACGACCTCCTCGATTCGGCCCGGGTGGATCCTGCCGTCCGTGATGAGCTCCTCCAGCGCCACTCGAGCAGTTTCGCGACGCACAGGATCGAAGCACGAGATGACCACGGTGTCCGGCGTGTCATCGATGATGACATCTACACCGGTCGCCGTCTCGAACGCTCGTATGTTGCGGCCCTCGCGCCCGATTATGCGGCCCTTCATCTCGTCGCTTGGAAGTGCAACAGCAGACACACTCACGTTGGATGCGTGCTCGGACGCCAGTCTCTGCACCGCGAGCGAGATGATCTTCTTCGCTTCACGGTCCGCGCTGCGCTTGGCTTCCTCCCTGATATCCCTAATCCTTGCCGCAGCTTCGCTCTCAGCAGCATCAGTCATCTGCTTCATGAGAAGCTCCTTCGCCTCATCCCCGCTCATACCCGAAAGCTCCTCGAGCTTGTTACGATGCTCCTCCACGGTGGCACTGAGTTCCGCCGTCTTTTCCGCAAGGTGCTTCTCTTTATCGCCGACAGACTGCTCACGCCGCTTCACATCTTTGTCACGATCATCCAGCGTATTGAGTTTGCGATCGATCAGGGTCAGGCGCTCGCTGACACGCTCTTGCTGCCGGTCGAGATCTTCTCTGCGGCGTTTCTCCTCTTCGTCCCATTCTTCCCTCAGCTTCATCACCGCTTCTTTGCCTTCGAGAACGGCCCTTGCCTGGGCAGCGTCGGCATCACGCTTCGCCTCGCCCAACATGCGGTCTGCTTGCTGCTTCGCGCTGCGGCCGGCGGCTTCAGCTAGCCGACGCTCCGCACGCCTCCCCAACACGTAAGAAGCCGCCCCAGCGAGTCCTGCACCGCCAAGAACGGCCAATATCGTTACGAAGAGGTCCGTGCCCATTTATCTATTCTCCAGCGGCGGCGTGGCTCGTAGTGCCCAGCGTACGCCGCCGTGACTATCAGATTCATGCTTCCAGAGTCTGAAAGATCGCCTATGCCCCCAATTGAAGCTACGCGCCGTCCTGCGAAGCGGCAAATGAACCCGTTGCTCGAGAGCTGCGTTTCACGGGAGGTAGCACGCGACAGAGATCGGTCGCCATGCTCGTCACTTTACTGGCGACTTCCTTCGCAGCGCTTCTCTCTTGAAACAGCTCGTCGGTGATTGCCAGTGCCGCGAGTATCGCTGCCTTGTGCGTCTCAACCATTGGGCCCACCGACAGGACTTCTTTGAGCGCCTTATCCACGTGCTCGGCCACTGACTTGGTGTACTCTTCAGGGCGGTCAGACTTGAGCGTGTATTCCTCACCGCCAATCGTAACCTTTACCACTGTCTTCTTATCGGTCATCGGTCTTGCTCCTCCAACTCAACCTGCTCCTCGAGGAACTTGAGCCTCGCGAGTAGATCGTCTACTCTTTCGCGCGCCGCGTTGAGCCGAGCCACAATCGCGACTTTTTCTTCTTCCAACTCCCTGATCCGCTCGCGCGACGCTACGACGTCGTGATTCAACCCTATGGCCGCCCGGTCCGCTTCGGCCTGAAGCGCACGGCGGCGCCAGGAAGCCAGTTCATCCTTGACGTGCTCGAGCACGCGCTCCAGCTCGCCAAGGGCTGCCAGTTCAGGCCTGTCGCCGTTCAACACCGAGTTGTTCCCTCAAGCGCTTGAGAATGCGTTCCACGATGCGATCCACTTCCTTGTCTTTCAACGTGCGTTCACGTGCCCGAAACACTAGCCGCCACGCCACACTGCGACCCGCTAAGTCACTCGACGTGTATTCATCGAACAGGTCTGTGGTTTCGAGCAACTCGCCCGAAGCATCCCGCACTACCACCTCGACGTCGTCTGCATGGACCCCACGCGGCAGCACCAACGCTAGGTCGCGCTCAACCGGTGGTGTGGACGGAGGGGGCCGATACCTGGGGCCGCGGCGTTCACCGCCGACTAACTCAACCTCGAACCCGAACAGCGGAGCCGCCCACGCTGGACGTTCCGCCGACATCAAGCCGCCCCACCCCCTTTTCCCAGCCTCTGCATCCTCCAAGACCCAACCGGACTCAGCCCCCACGAGGCGCAGCTCGAGCCCTGATTGACTGGCTGCCACCGTCAGGATCTGCTTGAGATCCCACAAGTCGTAATCCTGCGCGGAGTCTGCTGACGTCCAATGGTTGGGAATCCGTGAGCCTGATACGACTCCGGCCAGCATGAGGGTCTCGCGGGGTTGGATTCCGGGCCCGTTGGACTGAAAGACGTTGCCGATCTCGAACAGCCGAATATCCCTCTCCCGCACCGACCAGTTGCGCTCTGCCGCTTTGGTCAGACCCTTCAGCAGCGACTCTCGCAGGAACGCTTCCTCCACCGACATGGGGTTTTGCACCGCCTGGCCAAGCTCGCTCGCCTGCGACACAAGCGAGATCGAGCGCGCCTCGTTGAGTCCCAAACCGGTGAGTACGCGACGAACGCCAGCCTTCACCAACTCGATAGGATCGTCTGGTACGTTGCTCGGACGAAACGGTCTCATTTCGACCGGGAACTCGTCGTACCCCTTGAGCCGCGCGATCTCCTCGATGAGATCCACTTCCCGGGACACATCCGGCCGCCAACCCGGTATCTGAACCGCCAGCCTGTCGCTCTTCGGCGCTACAACAAAACCGACGCTGACCAGATGGCGCTCAATTTCGCTCTTTGGGACCGGCATCCCCAGCAGATGCTCCACGCGCTCAGGCCGCAGAAACACCGTCGGGCTCTTGGCCGGTTTGGGGTATACGTCAACAGGCGACTCAGGCTCCTCCCCGCCGGCAACAGCCCTGATCAACTGCACGGCGCGCTGCATGACTTCGGGCATGGCCTGAGTGTCCGTACCACGCTCGAAGCGATAGGAGGCTTCCGTATTCATGCAGAGCGCCTTTCGCGTCGCCCGAATCCGCTTAGGATCGAACTTCGCACACTCCAGCAGAATGTCAGTCGTGCTCTCTGACACCTCCGAGTTGGCACCGCCCATCACGCCACCGACAGCGACTGGACCTTCCCCGTCGCATATCAGCGTCATCCCTGCCTCGAACTCACGTGACTCCCCATCCAAGGTCAACATGTGTTCGCCTGGCCTGGCTGCCCTCACGACGATCTTGTCACGGCGTACCTTGGCGAGATCGAACGCGTGAAGCGGCTGATTGAGCTCATACAGGATGTAGTTGGTCGCATCGACCACGTTGTTGATCGGCCGCGCTCCGACGCTACGCAGCCTCGCCTGCAACCAATTCGGCGACGGCCCGATTGTCACTCCCCTGATCACGGCGGCCAAATACCGGGGACACCCCGCGGTATCCTCGATAGACACCTCGACACCTCCAACGGGGCCCACTCCGGTAGTTCGCCTCGGGGTTTCTCCCAAGGGCGGCGCGTTGGGGAATGACTCGAGGCGCACGGTTGCGCCAAGCGCTGCGGCGAGTTCTCGTGCGACTCCTTTGTGGCACAGGAGATCGGGCCGGTTCGCGGTCACGTCCAGCTCCAAACGGGTATCGGCCAGATTGAGCGCAGTCACGAACTCCGTGCCTGGCTCCGCATCGGTCGCGAGTTCCATGATGCCCTCGTGGTCGGTACCGAGTTCCATCTCGCGTTCCGAGAGCAACATGCCGTTCGATTTCACACCGCGGATCTTCCGGGCCGTCAGCTTCAGTCCTCCGGGTAGCTCCAACCCAACAGGAGCGTAGGGGTATTTGCTCCCGACGTTCACGTTGGGGGCGCCGCACACGACTTCAATGGTGTGGGATCCGTCAAACACCTGGCAGACAGTAAGCCTGTCGGCGTTGGGATGCTTCTCCACCCGCTCGACGAGTCCGATGACAACTCCATTCAGCTGTTCATGTAGCGGCTCAATAGCATCAACGGCAGCACCCAGCATTGCCAGCCGATGCGCCGCATCCACGGGCTGTATCTCTCGCCCCAACAGGGCCGATAGCCACTTGATCGATACGTTCACGGGCTAGCCCACGAACTGGTTCAAGAACCGCATGTCGTTGTCCAGCATGAGCCGGATGTCCGGTATGCCATACCGATGCATGGCAACCCGTTCCGGCCCCATCCCGAACGCGTACCCTGTGTACCGTTCCGAGTCGATACCGCAGGCCTCGAACACTGCCGGATGTACCATCCCGGCACCCATGATCTCGATGTATCCCGTCTGCTTGCAGGTAGAGCAGCCGTTACCCTTGCAGACGTGACACTGCACGTCAACCTCCGCCGACGGCTCGGTGAACGGGAAGAAAGAGGGCCGAAACCGCGCCTCCGTGTCCTCCCCGAAGAAGCGCTTCACGAAGAAGTCGATGGCCGCCTTGAAATCAACGAAAGAGACGCCCTCGTCCACGACCAGCCCCTCTATCTGTTCAAACACAGGAGCGTGAGACGGATCCCACGCGTCACGTCGGTAACAACGTCCCGGAACGACAATACGGATCGGTGGATCGTATCGTTCCATCGTGCGCGCTTGCATCGGTGATGTATGCGTGCGCAGGACTATGCCTGGGCTCAGATAGAAAGTGTCCTGCTCATCCGCTGCCGGGTGATCCAGCGAGATGTTGAGCTTGCTGAAGTTGTAGTCCTCTGTCTCAGCTTCGGGACCCACGACCCGAGTGAACCCGATCTCGCGGAACACGTCGCAGATCTCATCGACCACGGCCGTCACTGGATGGACGGCACCCTGCCATGCGCCCCTCGCGGGCATGGAAAGGTCAAGCTCCTCGGCGAGGTCGGCTCCTCCGGACAGCTCCCGCTCCCGTTCGGCGATAGCGGACTCGAGTTGGCGCTTGAGTTGGTTAGCCGTCGCTCCAACGGTGCGGCGCTCCTCGACAGTGATGTCGCCGAGCGATCGAAGCACCTGCGTTAGCAGACCCGCCTTCCGACCGAGTAGTTCGGTTCGGAGAGACTCCAGCCTCTCCGCGTCAGCGGAGGCTAACTCAGAAAGGGCCTTGCGCGCGTGTTCGAGTCTGTCGTAGACGGTCGATTGTGTCATCGTTCCTCGACCGCTACAGGCTCTTCTTCGCGACCTCCGCGAGCTCACTAAAGGCCCCTGGATCGCGCACGGCTATGTCGGCCAACATCTTGCGGTTTATCTCCACACCCGCACCCCTGAGACCGGCAATGAACCGGCTGTACGAGAGGTCATGAACTCGCGCGGCCGCATTGATCCGCACGATCCACAACTGCCGGAAGTCGCGCTTGCGGCGGCGGCGGTCACGATAGGCATATCGCAACCCTCGCTCTACGGTCTCCTTCGCAGACTTGTACAGCTTGCTGCGGCCACCGCGAGCACCTTTGGCCGCCTCCATGATCTTCTTCTTGCGCCTGAGGCGCGCGACGTTACTCCTGACTTTGGGCATCTCGCTATTCTCCTAAGCCTCAAGAAGTCGTTTGATTCGAGACTCATCCGCTTTGGAGATGAGCGTACCCTGCCGCAATCCTCGCTTCCGCTTAGGATGCTTCTTCGTGAGGATGTGGCTCTTATAGGCTTTGAAGCGTCTCACCTTGCCCTTGGCGGTGAGGCGAAATCGCTTCTTGGCGCTGGATTTGGTCTTCTGTTTAGGCATTGTAGCTGCTCTCTGATCCTCTGTACTCCGCTCCGCCGCACCGATACGTGGGCTCACGGTGATCCACGGTGTAACGCGCTTATCTCGGCGCTAGCACCATCGTCATGTTGCGACCCTCGAGCTTCGGTTCGACCTCGATCTTGCCGACGTCCTCCACCTCACCGTAGGCTCGCATCAGCACTTCGTGTCCCAACTCCGGGTGCGTGACTTGCCGACCCCGGAACATCATGGTCAGCTTGACTTTGTTGCCCTCCTCGAGGAACCGGCGTGCATGTCGCGTCTTGAAATCGAAGTCATGATCGCTGATTCCGGGTCGGTACTTCACCTCTTTGAGGTGGATAACGTGTTGCTTCTTCTTCGCTGCGCGCGCCGCCTTGGCCTGTTCGAACCGGTACTTGCCATAATCCATCACCTTCACCACAGGTGGGCGGGCGTTGGGAGCAACTTCCACGAGGTCGAGACCTCGGTTGGCGGCAGTCTGTTGCGCATCCTCGATCGGCACAACGCCTACCTGCTCGCCATCGGCGTCAATCAATCGAACAGGGCTGATTCTAATCTGCTCGTTGACTCGGACGCGCTGCTCCTCCCTTTCATTACGAACGTTGCGAACGGGCAGTGAGGCCACCTCCCTCCAAAAAGGTTGAAACAAAAAAAGCGGCTCCGGGTTCTCCGGAGTCCGCCAAGACCAAACACGGCCGTGTCGACCAGTCCTAAGAACCCCAGACACACGCGCGGCTCTCGGCCGCCGGCAATAGGGTGAAGCGCTCGGGCGCTTGCTTCCTCGAATTGTGGAATCCAAGCTACGTAGGCTCAACCAGAGTGTCAAGCTCCTTGTAGCAAAAGGACTTAGAGTCTCTCTCAACGTATGACCGCACCACCCTCGGGTCGTGCTCGAACACCATCATCCAGCCCTCGGCCGCCGCGCGACCCAACACGTCCCTCTTCGTCTCCAGCGTTACCATTGGCTCCAGATCGTAGCCCATGATCCACGGTAGCGGAACGTGCTCCGCAGTGGGCACCAAATCACCCAGAAAGCAAGCCGTCTCGCCAGCGTCAGAGATGACTACCGACTGGTGAAACGGCACGTGCCCCGGGGTGGGGAGCAGGCGGATTCCGGGCAGGATCTCAACTTCACCTTCCACTAGCTCCCACATGCCCGCAGTGGATACCGGCTCGAAATTCGGCGCTAGATACGAGGCAGATGTGCGCTCGTTTGCTTTGGCGGCGAAATCCAACTCTCCTCGCTGGACGACATACGTCGCGTTAGGGAAGGCGACTCGGGCAGTCGACGCGTCGGAAGGTCGGAACGTCGGAACGTCGGTAGCCCCACCACCCCTTCCGCCGTTCCGCCCTTCCGGCGTTCCGACGTACGTGTTGCCTCCTGCATGATCGAAATGCAGATGCGTGTTGATCACCCAGCGCACGTCCTCGCGCATCACACCTGCCTCGAGCAGCGCATCGTTCAGCTGCGTCGGTCCGGTCCTTCCAGAGTTTTCCACCCCATAGATCCGGAGGAACTTCTGCTTTTCTTTGTTGCCCAGGCCCGTGTCTACAAGAACGGGGCCGGTCTCGTGCTCGATCAGCAAGCAGCGCATGGCTAGCGAAATGCGATTCAGCTCATCCGGCGCGATTCTGTCTTCCCAGAGCGGCTTTGGTACGACGCCGAACATGGCGCCACCATCGAGACGTTGTATGCCGGCCTCGAGAGCGTGACAACGCAATCGGCCCACGTTGAAGGTCGTGATCAGGCTCATAGCGTGTCCATCGAACGAGGCATCGCGCTCCGCTTCCGCGCGGGTCGCTTACCCAGGCGTCGCAGGTCATCCAGAGTGGTTGCACCGCGCTCCCGCGCCAAGCCTATCAAATGCCGCAGGACTTCCGCCGTGGCCACGGCGTCACCCGCGGCACGGTGCCGGTTTGCGATTTCCACTCCGAAGTATCGCGCCACGTTATCCAGACTGCGCGAACCGAGCCCGGGCACCATGCGACGAGTGAGCTGAACCGTACATAGTCGTGGGCCGTCGAGCACCAGGTCCCGGCTGCGCCGCATCTCGCGGGCGACAAAGGGCCAGTCGAAGCGCACGTTGTGAGCCACGAACACGCGTCCCGCCAAAGCCCCCATCACCTCGTCCGCCACCTCATTGAACGTGGGTTGGTCGGCGACCATCGAGTCGGTGATGCGTGTGAGGTTAGTGGTGAAACGCGAGACGGGTCGCTCGGGGTTAACGAGCTGGTCTAACACCAATTCGATTCTCGACCCGGTGACCGCGACCACGGCGATCTCGACTATGCGGTCGCCCGCACCTGATCGCGTGCCGGTGGTCTCCACATCCACCACGGCAAAGCTGCAGCTATCCAGCTCGGGCGAGCCCAGCGTGACCTGCGCCAGTGCCCAGCGCCCATCGTTTAAGCGCAGCACCCGCGGATCGGCTCCAAGCAGCGCCACGGCGATCCTGTCCGCCACGAGGTCGGGAGCCGACGCGAGACCCATGAGATCGCGTGTCAGCGCGCTACTGCGAACTGGACCGGCGGATAGGTACTCGATCGCGCGGTCGACCAGCGTTCCGCTCGGATGGCCCGACAGACCCTGGGACATCAGGTATCCTTCGTGACAGCGCGGCGTCCTTTGCCCGGGGTCTGTACCAGAACGGCCCGCAGAGGGCCGATTTCAGAGGTGACGTGCACTGGTGGCATGAGTGAATTTAGCGATTCCTCAGCGCGTAACTCAACGTCTCCAACTCGAGTGCCATGTTCACATCAGTGAGTTCGACATCAGCGGAATGTGACAGCTTCACTGGGGCGAAGTTGAGTACGGCCTTGGTGCCGGCGGCCACCAGCCGATCGAGAACGGCCTGAGCCGCACTGGCGGGTGTAGCGATGATCGCTATGTCCACCGGCTTCGCGGAGAGATCTGATTCCAGTTGAGCCACATCGCGCACATCCACGCCACTCAGTCGCATCCCTACCTTGGTAGCGTCGTTGTCATACAGCGAAACGATCTCGAAGCCCCGCTCGGCAAACCCGCGGTAGCCAACCAGCGCGCGGCCAATCTTGCCAGCACCCAGCACCGCCACTCGGTAAGAGCACTCCAGTCCAAGAATGTCCCTGAGTCGAGCGACAAGATCCGGTACGGAATAGCCCAGCCCGCGCTTTCCAAAGGAACCGAAGAACGACAAGTCCTTGCGTACCTGAGCCGGTGTGGTGCGACCTCCCGCCGCCAGCTCATTCGAGCTTACTGTGTGCTGCTCGTTGGCCTCGAATTCCTCAAGCACCCTGAGGTACACGGATAGCCGGCGAATCGTGGACTCGGCGATTTTGCGCATGGGTCGTGAATTTTTGCACAACATACGGGTCTGGCGGTCAACCCGGCAAGGAGTGGAACAGCTGCGCGATGTCGCCGGGAGCGAGAGCCTCGGGCCGTGCGGTCGGATCAACCCCTAGCGCCTCTAGCAGTGCCACTGCCTCACCCGTCTCCAACCCAGCGACGGATCGCAGCGAGCGGCGGAGCTGCTTTCTGCGCTGGGCAAACAAGCCGGTGACGAAGGCACGAAACCCCGCGACTTGGTTGTCTCCGACTAAGGGCTGTTCCAGCGGTTGGAGCCGGACCACGGCCGAGTCGACTCTGGGAGGAGGCCGAAAGGACCCCGGCTTCACCGTGAAGAGACGGTCAACCGTGGCGACCGATCTCACGCCGACCGAGATGGCGCCGTATGTTTTTCCGCCCGGTTCGGCGACGAGCCTATCCGCCACCTCCCTTTGGATCAGGAACACAGCCACACGCGGCCTAGGTGACATCAACGCCTTGTCTATCAGGGGCGAGGTGATGTAGTAGGGGATGTTGCCGACGACCTTGAAAGGCGAGTTCGACGGCAGAAGGTCGTGCCAGCTGAGGGTGAGGGCGTCGCTGGGGACGACATGGACCTTTGGCGGAACGGCGGAACGTCGGAACGGCGGAACGGCGGAAGCAGGGGACGCATCAAGGCCCTCAGTTGCGGCCAGCTCCCGGGCTAACTGCTCATCCTTCTCGATCGCGATAACGGATTGCACCCGCGGAGCCAGTCTCCACGTGAGGCTTCCCTTCCCTGGTCCAACCTCAATGACAACGTCGTCGGGCCGCGGGTCGAGAGCATCCACGATCCGATCGAGGATTCCGGTATCTGTCAGGAAGTGCTGTCCGAGGCGGCGGCCCACTCAAGATCTGAGCACTAGAACCGTGCGGTCGTCCGAAACCTGACCTGCAAAGCCGACTACCTCCCGAACGACTGCATCGACGATAGTCTGAGCGGGGGAATCACGGTGGCGCGCCACGACATCCAATATCCGCTCCTCACCGAACATCTGTCCGGACTCGTCCGCTGCCTCTGCTATGCCGTCCGTGAACAGCACGAGTAGGTCCGCACCGGAATGCCACTCCACTTCTGCCGCCGAGATCCCACTCGCGTCGGCCAGGCCAAGCGGAGGGCAGGTTGCAGCCAACCTCTGGCGTACGCCGTCCGCGGTCAGGCGGAACGCGTGCGGATGACCGGCGTTGGCGTAGCGCAAGGTCCCGCCCGCGTGGTCGAGGACTCCGTAGAACAGAGCCAGGTGCATCTCCGTCTCGGCTAGCTCCTTCGCGATCGAGCCTAGCAGGGTGCGCAGAGCGTCGTCGGGTGAAGTGGCGTCTCCCGCGTGAATTCCGGCCGCCGACAGGACCAGGGCCATGATCAACGCAGACGAGAACCCGTGCGAAGACACGTCGCCCAGCATTATGCCGGCCCTACCCCGCTGCAGCCTGAGGAAGTTGTAGAAATCACCACCAACCCCCTGGGCCGGATCACAATGCGCGGCCGCGTCTATTTCGGGCGCGAGGACTGTCGGCGACGGAAGCAGCTTCAGTTGCAGATCGTGAGCAAGCTGGAGCTCCTGACGTAGCCGCTCCTGCTCGACATCGCGTTCAACGAGACGGGAATTCTCGATGGCAACCGCGATCTGACTCGCGATTGCCTGAACCAGTCTCTTTTCGCCGCCGCTGAATGCGTCCGTGCCTGTTCGGTCGGTCAGGTTGATCACACCGACGGGACGAACGCTACCGTCTCGATTGGTGTAGATGATCGGCACGGAGAGGAACGCGCTGCCCCGATAGCCACGCCCGTCGGGACAGCCCGGACTCACGGCAGACGGGTCGCGCGGGTCGTGAGCGATCGTCGTCTTCTCACGGAACACTTGGGCGGCAATCGAGCAGTCATCGTCAACCGGGACCGGAGTGTAGCGGGCAACGTCCCTTCCAATCCACGCCACCGCCCTGAGCAGTCCCCTATTCACGTCATGCACTAGAATGGAGCCCCGCTGCGCCCCAACCACTTGACTCACTTCCTCCACGATCTTCTGAGCAGCGTCTCCCAGCCGCACCGTGCGCCCCAGCGTCTCACTGATGGTATAGATCAGCTCTATCTCCTCGAGCCGGGATGCCAGTTCCTTGACCAGACGGAGGGCATCTCGCTCGCGCTCCAGCAGACTCGGCAGGATTGGATCGAGCTGTCGCAATGCGTTGGCCGGTTCTCCCTCGCACTCGGACACCTCACACCAGTATCCTTCCATGTCCCTCACCGGAGACAGGTGACGCTGTTCGTCCAACAGGACGACCTGTTGATCAACTCCGACTTCAATGGGAGGCGGGCTTGCGCCTTCGCATCCCAGGACCGGCCTGAGTCGGCCGCGTCCGAAACGCCAGATTCGGACCCGGCACTGCATCAGCCGTCCAAGACCATCGACAATCGCGTCGAGATGCTCTAGGCGCAGCGCATTATCATGCAGATTGAGTTACCTCGATCGTTGAAGCGCACTTCGTCAACAAGTTGATGGATCAGATAGAGACCCCGTCCGTCCGGTCGCTCCAGCGCATCCGGCCCCGTGGGATCGGGGATTCGGGTGGTATCGAATCCCTCCCCTTCATCACAAACATGCACCGAAAGAGACTCGGCCGTAACATGCACCCGTACGTCAACTTGTTTGTCGGGGTCGAGACGATTGCCGTACACGATCGCGTTGGCCAATGCCTCTGAGAGGGCTACGCGGAGCTTGAACCGGGCGGCTTGCGGGGGGACTCCGGCCGCCATGCAGTGACGTGCAACGAGATCCACCGCTTCCTCAACTACTTCGAGGTCGGTGGGGACGCGTAGCGATATCTCTATGCGGCGATCCGGCGCGTCACGCGGCGGCTCCTCTGTCCGGCGTACGCGCAGCCTGAGCGGCCCTACCACTGTCTCAGAAGGCGGTTAGCGCCTGATCCGTCGTGTCGTCGATCGCGAACAGCGTGTCCAGTTTGGTGAGTTCGAACAAGGTGTGGAGGTCGTCGTTCAGGCCCGCCAAGCGCAGTTGACCATCGATCTCCCGGATCTTCTTCGAAAGAGACACCAGAACTCCCAGACCTGACGAATCGATGTAGCCAGTGTCCGAGAAATCGACCAGAAACTTGCGCTCGCCAGCCTCCAACGCGTCGAGCACCTTCTGCTTCAGTTCGTGGCGGTTCCCTACGATCAGCTGCCCATCGACGCCCAGCACCACCACGCCTTTGCTCTCATCTTTGCGAAACGTGAAGCTCATTGATCCTCCGGATCGTGACCGCCGCGGATCGTTGTGAGGCCGCGGAATTCGATGACGCGGGTCCTCAGCTCGCGCCTCCTGCCTGAAGCAACGCCACAGCCGCCACATCAACCACGTCCGACACCGACGCACCGCGCGACAGGTCGACCATGGGCCGGCGCAACCCCTGAACAATGGGACCTACTGCTCCGGCTCCAGCCAGGCGTTGAACTAGTTTGTATGCAATGTTCCCCGCGTCAAGGTCGGGGAACACCAAGACGTTTGCTCGGCCTGCCACGGGTGACCCAGGAGCCTTCTTCTTACTTATCGCCGGGAGCAGCGCGGCGTCGGCTTGAAGCTCGCCGTCACAAGGTATCTCGGGCGCCAGCTTGCGGAACCGCTCTACCGCCTCCAGTACCTTGTCAACACTGGGTCCCCCGGCACTACCCTTTGTGCTGTACGACAAGAAGGCAACCGTTGGGTCATCACCTACCACCAGCCGACGATCGTGCGCGGCGGCAAACGCGATTTCGGCTAGCTGTTCGGCCGAAGGATCGGGCACTACGGCCCCGTCGGTGAACGTCAGCACGATGTCGTGATCACCTCCTGCCACCTCGTAGTACGGTGAGGTGCGGGGCAAGATCATGTAGAACGAGCTGCTTACGGTCTTGACTCCTTCCGCAGTGCCGATCGCCAGCAGTCCTGCCCGCAACACATCAGCAGTCGGGCAGGTGGAACCGGCGACTCCAGCGCTGGCCTGTCCCAGAGCAACCAGGCCAGCAGCCAACCTGATCGGGTCCTGCGCCAGCTCGAGTGCATGGTCCTTGTCTCTGACCTTATCGGGTCTCCGAGCCAGAAGCAGGTCGGCCACTCCATCCACCCTGGGATCGCTTTCGTTAGAGCGCTGCAGCAAGATCACCTGCGCCAGCGAATCCCGCTCAATCGTTGCGGCCGCTTCCTGGATTCGCTCATCCCAGCCTTCGGCCAGCACGACCGTGCCATGGGTGGCAGCAGATCTCTTGTGTAGATCTTCTCTGAATGTCACTTGTTGAGCCTTGCCTTGAGCGCCCGCTCGACCGACGGATGCACCAATTCGCTGACATCACCGCCCAATGACGCAACTTCGCGCACCAGGCTCGAGCTCAAGAACGTGAGATCGACGGCCGGCATCAGGAACACGGTCTCGAGCTCGTCGTGCAGTCGGCGATTCATCAAGGCCATCTGTAGTTCGAACTCGAAGTCACTCACTGCACGCAGCCCCCTGATGACCAGGCGCGCGTTCCGCTCACGTGCAAAATCCACCATGAGACCATCGAACGATTGCACCTCGACCCGTTCCTCTTCTCCGAAGACCTCGCGCAACAGGTCGAGGCGCTGCTCCAAAGAGAACAGGGAGGCCTTTGACGAATTCGCTGCCACCGCCACGACGATCCGGTCGGCGAACTGGAGGCTCCGTTGCACAATGTCCTCGTGCCCGCGGGTCACGGGATCGAAGGAGCCGGGGTAGATCGCTAGTCGGTTCATTGTGCAGATGCTCTCGGGTCCGCCCAGACGTCGTTAGCGTGCTGCAATATAGGCATTTGATCAGCGGTCGGCGGTCGGCGGTCGGCTGCCGGCTGCCCGCGGTCGGCTGCCTGCGGCAGCCCCTCTACATTAGGCCGACCTCAGATCGTCGATCGCTTCAGATAGTAAGTTCTGTGCGGCTCATCCAGCGGCCCCAGGTTGTCGCCGCGGAAGCCGCCGACCACTACGTCGGTCAGTTCCCAACCTCTGGCGCCCAGATGGTTGAGAATCATCGGTCCCCAACGCTCGTCCTCCGCTGTCCACTCGGGCAGTTCATGGTCTCCGAGCGCGAGCAACATGTATCTCATGTCGGACTCGATCAGGATCGTGTCGGCAGATACCCATGCGGCCCGCCCGTCGTCCGCACCGACGAACACGGCGTACTCCCAACCAGCCTCTTGTGGCGCAGGCCGCGCAGCCACGACTACTGCCGCGAGCAGCACCAGCAATGCTGTCGCGACAAGCGTGTGTTTCGTTCTCTTATTCATCATGATCGGCGTTCCGGTTATTGGTTTTATCTATCAAGAAGCATGACAAAACGTGACGGCGACGTCACCGTACCGTCGCGTTTCATCACCCGAGCATTCCAGCTTGGCACTGTGCTCGATGCTGAGGATAGTGGCGAACGGTTGGGCTCGGAACAGTTCGATAAGTCGCTCAGCCTGATCAGTCGAATACGGTGGATCGGCCAGGGCCAAGTCGTACGCGCCCGCCTCCAGCTTGCCGGCGAACCGCAGCGCGTCGCCGCGATGCACGCGCGTTTCAGCTTCCAGACCCAACGCTGAGATATTGGCACGAATTGCCGCGAGAGAGCCAGACGAGACGTCCACGAAATCAACTGTCCGTGCACCACGCGAGATCGCCTCCAAACCTAGAATACCCGAACCAGCAAACAAATCCAGCACACGGGCATCTGGTAGCCTCGGTGAGAGTATCGCGAACCATGCTTCTCGAACACGTTCGGTGGTGACTCTCACGCGTCTGTCTGACGGTCTCACCAGCCTGCGGTTCTTGAAGCTGCCTGCGACGATTCGCATCAGTCGGTCGGTTTGATGTCCACCACCTGTGCTTGTAGCGTGCTCCTGCCCCGCCATTCGTGTCGGTCTAGACGTAGCGCCACATCCACCGGCTTGCGGAGCCAGCGCTTGTCGACACGATCGCCCCAGCCAAAACCGATCGCTGGAAGCTGACCAGTTCCGTCGTCGAGCGTGAACTTGAGATGATTGTGCCCCACGATCGCCGGTGTTTTGGCTAACGCGCGCTCCACGCCCAGCACCGGTCCGGGATTGCCGGCGCCGCACGGTTCCAGATGTCGCATGAGTCGCTCGAGATCACCATCAAACGAATCGACCGTTCCGACGATGTCGATCCGTTGAGTCGGGACGAGATCTTCAGCAGTCAATTCGGCGCGAGCTACCTGATTGAACGCCGTCTTGAAGGGATCAAGGTTTGCACTCTTGATCGTGACACCAGCCGCGGCTTTGTGCCCACCCCAACGCTCCAGGTGGCCAGCACAGCGTTTCAAGGCGTCATGCAGGTTGAAGCCTGGGATACTTCGGCCCGAGCCTTTCCCCTCATCGCCATCCAGCGCCACCATTATCGTGGGCCGGTGGTACCGCTCCACCACCCGCGACGCGACGATCCCAATGACACCCGCATGCCAACCGTCCTTGCTAAGCACTAGGCCGTACGTTGCATCGAGATCAACCGTATGCTCGATCATATCTACCGCTTCATCGAGGATGCGCTCGTCGACCTCCTGACGCCTGGCGTTCGCGGTATCGAGGTCGCGCGCCAGATCGTGCGCTTCGGCGTCGTCGTCGGTAAGCAGCAGCCGCAAACCGTCCTTGGCGTCGCCAAGCCTGCCCGCAGCATTCAACCGCGGACCCAGCACGTATCCCACGTGCCCCGCACGAATCGGCTTGCCCGCAAGCCCTGTTACCTGCACTAAGGCTCGTAGGCCGGGCCAGCGCGTCTGCTCTATCATCTTGAGGCCAAACCGAACCAGAACGCGGTTCTCACCCACCAAGGGCACGATGTCGGCAACAGTGGCCATTGCGACGAGATCGAGGAGGTGCAGCGGCACGTTGTCCGCCAAACCAAGCTCACCGCAGAGTGCCTGCGTCAGCTTGAAGGCTACTCCCGCACCGCAGAGTTCTTTGCTGGGCGATTCACAGTCCGGTCGCCTCGGGTCTATCACGGCATCGGCAGGCGGCAGCTCTCCGGGTAGGTGGTGATCGGTAATCACCACCTGTAGACCTGCCTCCTTCGCGCGCGCCACCGTCTCGATAGCCGTCACGCCACAGTCGCAGGTTATCACCAATGACGCGCCACAATCGAGTGCCGCAGCCAGTCCGGCGGGGCCGAAGTCGTACCCATCCCTCATGCGGTGCGGGACAAACGGTACCACGTTGACCTTCGCCAACCTCAGAAATCGCGTCAGCAGCGCCGCGGCACTCTGACCGTCCACGTCGTAGTCACCATGCACGAAGACGGTTTGGCCGGCACAGGCCGCTTCTGCGATCAGCTTGACCGCAACGTCCATGTCCTTGAGCAGAAAAGGATCTGACAACTCGTCGAGCGATGGTCTTAAGAAGAGCTTGGCTTGGTCGGGCGAGCCGAACCCTCGCTGCACCAACACGGCGGCAAGGGTAGGCGGTAGGCTTAGACTCTGCGCCAAAGTCCGCACCAGATCCGAATCAGGTGGTGGCACCACCTGCCAACGGGACCTGTCGGCGGTCATTCAGCGGCTGGATTGTACACCCATACCCCACACGCTTCACACATCTCCACTGTCTGCCCCGACTCGATCTGCTGCCTGCGATGCAAGGGGACGGAGGTGAAACAATGGCCGCATGCGCCGTTGCGCAGAGGGTAGAGAGCTTGCGGTGCACGGCCCTGTAGGATGCGGCGATAGTGGTCGAGCTGCTGCTGCTGAACGTCCTTCGCGGCCTCGTCACATTCAGCCTGCGCGGCTTCCAACTGCTTGCCGAGCTCCTCCGCACGCGCTGCATACTCATCCCTGGCAGGTACTTGGGCCTCTTGGGTTTGGGCGAAGTGTTCTTCAATCTCCTTGAGGTTGTGCATCGCGTCCTGCACTTTGTCGGCCGATCGAATCCACTCGGCCTCCTCTTTGGCGAGCACGCTTCGCGCCAGGTCGAGTTCCGCCATAATTGCGGATGCCTCCTTTGCACCGCGCACCCACTCGAGCTTCTGTTTACGCCGTTCCTGCATAACTCGATAGCTCTCGATCCTCTCCTCGAGCTCGGCTCGTTTCGCTTCAGCCTTTTCCGCCGCGGATCGCGCGGCGGCCAACCGCTCCTCCACTTCCGCTAGAGCATCATCCAGTTCATCAACCTCCGGCTGAAGCTTTGCCAACTGTTCCTGCGTGAGCCTGACTACAGTGTCCTTCTCCTGTAGCGCGAGTAACGCCGCCAAATCAACCTGCACCGTGCTTACCTCCTCGACGGATCACGTTCCATTCAGGTGTATTGAGTTTCCGCGATTCTCGATTGAGCGCGGCCTTTTTCTCCAACAACTTGATCTTCTGGGCTTCATCAGCAACAGCCATCTCACGCGAGACGGCGCGTTTTCTTTCCCGCAGCGATCGGCTTTCGAGCCGGTTGAGCGCGCCCTCCACGATAGCATCCAGATTGCCTTCCCCTAGCCCCTGCTCAATCAGCTCGGCAAGCAAAACGCGCCGCGCACCATCGACTAACTCCAACAACTCGTGCGCAGACCGATCAGGCTCGCTCGCAACCAGGTCCACCAGATCTCTTTCAGGTCTGTGCAGAGTGACTTGTTCGGGTAACAGCTCTGCGACGCGGGATCGCCATTCCGGAGCATGTACCATGACTCTCAGAAGCTCGCGTTCCGGCAGGGTTCTGGACGGCCTGTGCTGTTGCTCTCGTGGCTTGCTCTCCTGCTGACCCAACGGCGTATACGCGCGGGGTGGCCCAGCTTCCGCTTCGCGCTGCACCGATTCACGGGAAACGCCAAGAGCCTCTGCCGTACGACTCACATACAGATCGCGCGTGACCGCATCGGAGGCCGACCTTATCGTCTGCGTTATCCTGTCCAGTGCGCGGCGACGGCCCGACAGCGTACCCATTCCTCCCCTCCGCGTCGCGCAAGCGTATCTGGATCTTCCCCCGGGGGCAGCGTGGCAACGGATACCCTCATTCCCGCACGTAGCAGTTCGTCGGCTGCTCTGAAGGTAGCACGCAGTCCGGCGGCATCGCTGTCGTATAGCAGGGTAACGCTCTTGGTGAACCGCTTCAGCAGCTGCGCCTGGTTTTCGGTGAATGAGGTCCCCAGCGGAGCAACGACTTCCTCGATGCCGGATTCCGCGAGTCGGAGCACGTCGAAGTACCCTTCCACGACCACAGCTCGCTCAGCTTTGCGGATCGAGTGTTTGGCGGCGTGAAGGTTGTACAACAAGCGTCCCTTGTGAAACACCTCCGACTCCGGTGAGTTCAGATACTTGGGTTCACCGTCGCCGAGGATCCGTCCACCAAAACCCACAACGCGTCCCCGCAGATCCAGGATTGGAAACAGCAATCGATTCCAGAATCGAGGCCGCGCGGTGCCGTCCTCCCGCTTCACTGCCAAACCAGCTTGCAGCAGCGAGGCCTCGGTCACCCCGAGGTTGTCCATAGCGTTGAGGAACTCATCCCCTTTGGGCGAGTACCCCAGGCCCAGAGGACCGACCTTTTCTAAGTCGATTCCCCGTTCTTCCAGGTAAGCACGGGCAGACCGCGCATCTTCGGACTCCAATAACCGACGCGTATACCAGTCACCCGCTACCGCCACAGCGGAGAACAGGGGCTCTCGCGGGTCAGGTCCACCGGACGGGCGATCCGGAATGGAGATACCCACGCGCTTGGCAACTTCCCGCACCGCAGTTGGGTACTCCATCCCCGTGCGCTTCATGAAGAAAGTGAAGACATCGCCCGCCTCGTGGCACACAAAGCAGTAGAACATCTGCTTCTTGGGAATGACAGCGAAGTTCCGATGCTTGCCACCGTGAAACGGACACGGTCCGCGGTAGTCCGAGCCGGTGCGCCTCAGTTCGACGTATTGGCCCACGATCTCGACAATATCCGCGGAGTCTCGTACCCGCTCGATCAGCTCATCGGGGATGCCACTCACTATTTGAACTCCACCGTGGTCACACCGGTACCTCCCTGCTCCGGCGGCGCCAGTTTGAAACTAGCCACGCGGCCATCTCGCTTGAGTACCTCGGCAACCCTGCTGCGCAGCACGCCGGTTCCCTTGCCGTGGATGACACGCAGCCAGGGAAGATCGTCCGCGATCGCGGCGTCCATTGCCAACAAGAGCGCATCTTCGGCCTCGTCGCCAGTGAGGCCGCGCAAATCCAGTTCGGTCGAGGCCGTTGGAACGGCGGTAGGGCGGTAGGGCGGTAGGGCGGTAGAGACCACGTTGTCGTCCACTTGAGGCCCTTTCCCCCTTCCCGTTTCCCCTTTCCCCCTTTGCCGTTCACCGTTCACCGTTCCCCGTTCCCCGCTACCCG
This sequence comes from Gemmatimonadota bacterium, assembly GCA_039589275.1. GTDB lineage: Bacteria > Gemmatimonadota > Gemmatimonadetes > Gemmatimonadales > GWC2-71-9. Next base: position 22,545 of record JBDHHP010000064.1, read on the forward strand.
CTACTCTCCATCCTGCCTTCTCCAACTTCTTCAGAGCGTCGCCCTCTTCCCTCACGCCCTCTTCAACAAGCCGTCTCGCCTCTTTTGCCGTAGCCTCCGTGACCGCAGCACGCGCGATACCCAATGCATCCTCCACTCGGCGCCGCGCCTGCAGCAGGAACTCGCGCGCCTGTTCCCGACCCTGTCGCTCCACCTCTCGTTCTCGCTCGTCGATGGCCTTCTGCCGCTGTTCCAGCGTAGCCGCCAATGCCTCGTTCTCACGCTGCAGTTTCTCGACCCGAGCGGTCTCCAACTCCACTTCCTCAACTCGGCGAGACACCTGGTCTTCTTTCCGCTCCGCCTCGGCCAGTACAGCGTCTAGTGTCCGGGCCCGCTCCGGTTGCAGTTCCTCCGCGGTCTCCAGCACGTCCCGGGGCAGACCCAAGCGCCGGGCGATCGCGATGCCGTAGGAACGTCCCGGCTGATCTCTGATGAACCGGTAGGTCGGCGTCAACGCCTCCGTATCGAACTGTAGCGACCCGTTCACTACACCGCTCGTTCGAGCCGCGAGGTCCTTCAGCTCACTGAGGTGGGTAGTGGCCACCGTGGCACTGCGACGATCGTTGAGTGAAAGCAGTGTTGCTCCGGCGAGAGCTGCTCCCTCCATCGGGTCGGTACCGCCGCCGATCTCATCCAGCAATACCAGGGATCTCGCATCCGCATTCAACAAGATGTGCTTTAACGCGGCTACATGAGCACTAAACGTAGATAGGCTTGCCGCGATTGACTGGTGGTCGCCAATGTCCACGAACAGTTGGCGGAACACCGGGAGCGCCGTGCCCTTTCCCACCGGAGGGATTACGCCGGACTGCGCCAACGCGCTCAGCAGACCTACCGCCTTCAGCATGACGGTCTTGCCTCCCGCGTTGGGTCCACTGACCAACAACGTATGCTGATCAGGTCCGAGAACCATATCGAACGGCACCGGGTCTTCTGACTCGGCCAGCAGCAGCGGGTGAACGCCCTGGGCGATGGACAACTCGCACGGTGCTTCCGACATGGTGGGGGCGTGCCCATCCACATCTTCCGCATAGCGCGCCCGCGCGTAGGCGTCGTCGACCCGCCGACACATCGTGAGTCCGCTCTCGAGTGATTCGTTGTGCGGCCGCACCAATTCGGTGAGCCCTCGAAGCACCGCCAGCACCGCACGCGCCTCCTCCGCCTCCCAAGCATTCAGCTCATTGCCCAGTTCCACAGCCTCCGGAGGTTCGACGAACAACGTGGCACCCGAGCTGGACTCGCCGTGCACGATTCCGCGTACCCGCTCTCGATCATCGCGCCGCACCGGAATCACGTAGCGACCGCCCTTGAGCGTCACATCGCCTCCGCCTGCATCGCGGCCGTACTGCTTGAGTTGGTTCTGCAGCAACGCGACCAAGCGAGACCGAGTCTCTCGCACCCTCCTGCGCGCCTTTGCTAGCTCGGGCGATGCATCATCCTTGACCGCGCCATCCGGCTCCAGCGCCCTCCCGATGCGCTTGGCTATGTCAATTGGAGGAGTCTCCTCTGTTAGAGCGGCAACTCCCGGGGCGTCATCTGCGATGCGTTCGAGACCGCGCTTGACACTGGCCATTCCCTCGATGGCGCTGCGGACTGCGTTCAGTTCCTCCGGCTCCAACACGTTGCCGGAAACTCGCAGCGCATCTACAACATGATTCACGTCCGGAACGACTTCCGGACGGAACGGGTCCCCCGCATCGAGCAGGCGCAGCAATTCAACCACCACGTTCAGCTCACATCGGATCTCTGCTGCAGCGCAGGAGGGTTTGCGCGACCGAACAGAACTCGCACCCAGCGGAGACACCGCGTGTCCCGCAACGATATCCAGCGCTGCAGTGAATTCCAGCTGCCCCAGCACCTGGTCTGTCGCCACGCCCGCAAACGGGGAAGGGGTGCTGGCCACCTCGGTCGCCAACACCCCTTTCCGCGTCTCTTCCGGGTTGTCGCGGTTCACGCGCCCCGCGGGCAACACGCCCGCCCCAGCATGACAATGACGGCGCGATGCTCCCGAGCCGAACAGATCAACTGAATCTGGATCACTGCGACTGCAACGTGCGGCAAACGATGGGAATCAAGTTGCTCCTGGATGGCCAGTGTCACCGAAACGGGTGACGCCTCTTGCGTCTGGCAGCGTTCAACTTCCTCTTACGCCGCTCGCTAGGCTTCTCGTAGTGACGATGTCTGCGAAGGTCCGACAGGATTCCAGCTCTCTCACACTTCTTCTTGAAGCGCCGCAACGCGCGCTCAAATGACTCATCCTCGTTGATAACGACTTCCGCCATCAATCTCCTGCTGCGTTGTCGGGAAGGCGTCGGACTGACGTAGGATTACCAATTTAGGTGCACCTTACCCGGATCTCAACCGCCTATCCGGGTGGCCATCTCATTGCTCTCCCACCAAGAATATGCACGTGGATATGGAACACTGTCTGGCCGCCGTCGGCGTTTGTGTTGATCACCACTCGATACCCTCGCTCTGCCAGACCCTCTCGCTCGGCCACCTCACTGGCAAACAGCAGCAGGCTACCAAGCATCTCGGCATCCTGTACATGATTGAGCGAGGTCACATGCGCTCGCGGGATCGCCAGAACGTGGGTCGGGGCCTCAGGATTGACGTCACGGAAAGCGTAGAAGCGGTCGTTCTCTGCAACGGTGGTCGAGGGAATGTCGCCGTTGGCGATCTTGCAGAACAGGCAATCACTCATGGTCATGTCCCGAAGGCCTCCTTCATCTTGTTCCAGATGCGACGGCCCAGTCCTGCTTCGGACGGCGGGTCTCCCTCGAGATCCGAGAGCTGCTCGAAGAGATCCTTAAGCTCCGGAGTCATCCGCGTGGGCGTCCAAACCTGCACTCTCACGTGCAACGCGCCCCGGCGACCTGTGTTGACGTTGGGCAGGCCTTTACCGTGCAGCGACATCACCGTGCCCGACTGTGTACCCGCTTGTACCTCGATCGTCTCCGTACCATAAGGCGTCGGGATCTCGATCTCCGTGCCAAGGGCAGCTTGGCTGAAGGCGATAGGAAGATCGTAGATCAGATTGTCACCGCGTCTCTCAAACCGGGGGTCTTCGGTGACCACCAGCTCAACCAAGAGGTCGCCGGGGGGTCCATTCCGGGGTCCGGCAGCTCCCTTGCCGCGCAGCGTCAAGTAGTTCTCGCTCGAAACCCCGGGCGGTATTTCTATATCCACCACCGATTCGGCCCTGACCCGACCGTCGCCCCGGCATTCTTCGCAGGGATCGGAGATAACGGTGCCCTCTCCGTGACACGCGGGACACGCTGCGACCGAAACCAGCTGCCCAAACAGCGATTGCTGCGCCCGCCGTACCTCCCCTGCCCCACCACAAGTCTGGCAGACAACGGGTGTGCTACCGGCGCGGGCACCCGACCCACCGCATGTGCTGCACGGAGTCAGGGCTTTGAGTTTGATCTTACGGCTCGCACCGTGGGCAACGTCTTCCAGTCCCAGCTTCAACGACACGCGAATGTCTTGGCCCCGCCGTTGCTCCCGACTGGCGCGCTGGCCGCCACCGAAGATGGCGTCGAACCCTCCCATGCCGCCGAAGTCACGCATGAACATGCTGAGCGCTTCCGAGAGATCAAACGGGTGGAATCCGAAGCCGCCTCCCGGACCGCCCTTGAGACCGGCCATGCCAAAGCGATCGTACGCGGCACGTTTCTGATCGTCGTGCAGAACGTCATAGGCCTCGCTGACCTCCTTGAAGTTCTCCTCGGCGCCTTTGTCTCCGCTGTTTCTGTCCGGGTGGTATTTCATTGCCAACCTGCGATACGCCTTCTTGATATCATCTATCGACGCATCACGGGAGACACCAAGGACTTCGTACAGGTCTCGGGGCATGTTGCTCAGTCCGCTCGTGGGTGCACGGCTAGTGGGCCAGTTCGCTCATGAGGCGGCTGGTATGCTCAACGAGTGCAACCACCTTCTGGTAGGACATTCGCGTTGGCCCCATCACGCCAATAATTCCGGAGAGAGACCCGGACTGGTACGTTGACGTCACGAGCGTGAAATCGTTCAACTTCGGATCGAGGTTTTCTCCCCCGATTGTGACGGTGAGACCGGAGCCACTGCGCTCCTGCAGCGCCTTGCGCAACAAGTCACGGCCTTCGGTCAGTTCCAGGATGGTCCGTATGCCATCGTTTGTAGCAAACTCCGGTTGGTCGGCCAACATCTGAGCGCTGCTCAATAGCACCGGACCACCCTCAACCGATGGTGCCTGGAAGATGGTGTCAGCTTCCTCGACGAAGATGTTGAGCAACTCGCTCCCCTCGCGCACCACCGCGGCGTTCTTGAGACGGTCGCGCAGGGTGGTTCTGATCTCCTTGAGTGTGAGGCCGGCCAAACGCTCATTGAGGACTGCCGCGAGGCTTTCCAGCGCCTCCCTCGGCATTGCGCTGCTGACCTCGACGAAGATGGTCTGTGCAGCGCCATCTCTGAGCACCAGCACCATCAGGATACGTTCGCTCGAGACGTTCATGAGCTGCAGTCGTTCGAGGACCGCGGAGTCGAATGAAGGTGCCACTGCCAGCCCGAGCTCCTTGGTTAGAACCCCCAGGACCTGCGCGGCGTTCTTGAGAATGCTCTCGATGGCCGTCACATCGCTCCCCAAACCGAAGCGCAATGCGTCGCGCTCTCTCGGCGTGGGCGTCGAGTGCGCCATCAGGCTGTCGACGTATACGCGATAGGCGCGGTCAGTGGGGATGCGGCCCGCCGAGGTGTGGGGATGGTACAGATATCCCCTTTCCTCGAGGTCAGCCATGGTATTGCGCACCGTAGCGGCCGAGACCCCGAGCTTGAAACGTTTGGCAATCGTGCGCGAACCGGCCGGGTCGGCGGTCTCCACGTAGCTCACGATGACCGCCTCCAGCACCTGTCGCTCGCGCTCAGTTAGATCGTCCCTCATGTACTTCCAAGTCTAGCGCAGGCAATAAATTAGCCACCTTGCGCCGAGGTGGTCAACCCGGTGGTCAGTGCATCGAGACGCAGCCATCCCTGAGGCGTACACCGCACGCCCGTATCGTCGAGCAACACCCAGCCTCGCTCGGCCGCCGCCTCCAGAGCCGCCGGATTGAGCGACCCGACGAACTCCCGTTGGAGACCGGTGCTGGTGCGGAGCGCCAGGTATGTGCGCTCCAGCTCTACCTGATCACCTGACAAGCTCTCACTGCCCTCCGTAGGATCGTCACCGGCGACCACAACACGATGGTACGCCGTCCAGGGAGCCACGTTCCATGAGCGGACGACCCCGCTGAATGAGTGCGCAGATGGACCTAGGCCGGCATAACGGCTGCCGGTCCAGTAGGCTCGATTGTGTCGAGAGCTGTGGCCGGGCTTGGCATAGTTGGAAACCTCATAGTGCTCATATCCCGCACTAATCAAGAGATCGTGGGCCAAGAGGAACTCGTGTGCGTAGCGATTGTCGTCCGCCGGAGAAGCGGCGCCGCGTTCGATCCAGCGAGCGAGCGGCGTTCTCGCCTCGGACGTGAGCCCATACACAGACAGATGATCCGGTCCCAGAGAAGCCGCTCGCCTGACGTCCGCCTCGAAATCCGACTCCACTTGATCCGGCAATCCGAAGATCAGATCGACTGAGATCGACCCAATCCCGGCAGTCCTCAGGGCATCCATGGCCCCCAGCGAGTCTTCCACGGTGTGAGTCCGATGCATCCAGCTGAGTACGTGCGGAATGAAAGACTGGACACCTAGGGATACTCGGTTCACACCGGAGGCAAGCCAAGTCTCTGCGGTATCAAGAGTTATGTCGTCGGGGTTGGCTTCGAGGGTGATTTCGAGAGGGACGGTGGAGGACGTTGGGGGACGGTGAGGGACGGTGGAGGGCGGTAAGGAACGGGGACCAGAGGCGGGAAGGGACGGTAAGAGACGGGAAGAGGGGTGCCGCCGCCGAGGTACAGCGTCTCCAGTGGCTCGTCATCCCAGGCGCCGCTGCTCTTGCGGAGTTGGTACTCACCGAGAATCGCGGCGACGAACTCGTCGGCCGGCACTCGGTTTCGCACCGCGATCGAGA